>NZ_JADPUN010000234.1 GCF_015690345.1 Plantactinospora alkalitolerans
ACCCGACCCCCACGCCCACCCGGACCGCGAACCCGACCACGCCGCCGCCGATCTGGAGGTCGACGCAGGCGTAGAAGGCGTTCGCCGTGTCGGCGATGTTCCAGATCGCCAGCAACTTCTGCCGGCCGGTCCGCCCGCCCATGCTGACGCTGTGCGAGACGGTGGCGCCCGGCTGCCGCCCGCCGTCGTCGAACACCGCGATCCGGGAGTTGCCGATGTAGTACTCCCAGGTGCTGGTGGCGTGGCGCGCGGTCAGCACCCAGTTGAACGTCACCGTGTTGCCGACCGAGGTGGCGGGCCAGTTCCGGCTCTCGTCGCTCAGCACGGCGAAGTGGCCGATGTTGGCGTGGCAGTTGCGGAGCCCCTTCGGCCCCTCCACGCTCTGCGGCTCGTACTGGATCTGGCCGCAGTTGGCGACCCGCCCCTGCGCGCAGAGCGCCTGCCGGCTGGGTGGCGACGAGATGTAGCCGTGCGCCTGGGCCGCCGGCACGGCGACGACGAGAGCGGAGAGGACGGCGGCGACGGTGGTCAGCGCCAGGACCACGGTTCTTCGCATCGTGGGCTCCTTACTTCATCGGGAAGGTACCCTCAAGATAAAGTAAGGATTATTAACAGTAAATATCTACAGACAGAAAAGCATCGATCAGACGAAATCAGTACGCCGGCCGTTGCAGGACACCGAGGAACTCGGCCAGCAGGCGCTCCCGTACCGGCACCGGAGCGGCGTCGAGCAGGGCGTTCACCGGCGCCATCCGCTCCGGCGGCCGACCGGCGGCGGCCGGGTCCAGCCCCAGCCCGGCGGCGATGCCGGCCACCAGGTCCGAGGTGAGCTGCTCGGGAGCCAGCGCGCCGAGCATGCCCAGCAGGTCGGCGGGAAGCGGCACCGGGCCGGCACGCCGGGCCGCCTCCACCGCGTCCCGCAGGTCCGCACCGAACTCCACCACCCGGGGCGCCACCGAGGCGGTCACCGACAGGTGGATGTTCGCCGGCACGTCGCCGTACGACAGTTGGGGTTGGGTGTGCCAGCCGCGCGCTGTCAGTTCGTCGGCGAGGACGAACAGGTCCAGCCCGGGATCGGTGCTGACGAAGCAGACGACTGTCGACTCCGGCTCGACGAGCAGCCGCAGTCCGTCCACACCGGACACCTCGGCGGCCAGTCCCCGTACCGCCGCCAGGGTGCGCTCGGCCAGGGCCAGGTAGCCGGCCTCGCCGAGATGCCGCAGCGTGGCGTACGCGGCGGCAAGCGGCCCACCCGACCGGGTGGACGAGATCACCGGGTTGACCATGGTGTACCCGGGCCAGCCAGCGAACGCGAAGTACTGCGAACGGCGCAGGTCCGCATCCCGGTGCAGCAGCACGGAGACGCCCTTGGGGGCGTACGCGTACTTGTGCAGGTCCACCGAGATCGAGGTGACGCCCGGCAGGCCGAAGTCGAACGGCGGCACCGGTTCGCCGAGCCGGCGCAGGAAGGGCAGGGTCCAGCCGCCGAAGCAGGCGTCCACGTGGCACCGCACCCCGGCCCCGGTGGCGGCCTCGGCGATCTCGGCGACCGGATCCACCACCCCGTACGGATACGACGGTGCCGAGCACGCCACCAGTACGGTGTCCGGGCCGATCGCCGCCGCCACCGCCCCGGCCTCCGGGCGGAGCGTCCGGGCCGACACCGGCACCTGGTCGAGCGCGACCCCGAGATAGTGCGCCGCCTTGGCGAACGCCGCGTGCCCGGTCGTCGGCACCACCAACCGGGGTCGGGCCACCTCCGGCCGGGCGTCCCGGGCCGCCTTGACGGCCAGGATCAGCGACTCGGTGCCACCACTGGTGACGCTGCCGACGACGTCCGGCGCCGCCGTACCCGGGCCGCCGCCGAGCAGCCGGGACGCCGCACCGACCAGCGCGTTCTCCAGCCCCAGCACGGAAGGGAAGGCGGTCGGATCGAGCCCGTTGACGTGCGCCGCCAGGGCGTACGCCGACATCGCCAGCTCATCCAGGCCGGGCAGCGCGGAGTCGTAGACGTAGGCGAACAGCCGCCCGCCGTGGGTCGGCAGGTCTGCGGCACGCAGGTCGCGCAGCTCGGCCAGGACCTTGTCTGCGGGTACGCCCTCCGGCGGCAACACGTCGATCATGGCGGCCACCGTAACAGCCGGAACCGCGCAGGTGAGCGCCTCGTACGCGCCGACCATGACAGGGATCCCTGCCGTGGTGCCGGCCGCTCAATCCTTCTTCACGTAGACGCCACGTCCAGGAACGGTCTCCGTGAGGCCACGCATCTTGAGCGTCAGGAAGACACGGTCCGCTACGAAGTCCGAGACTTCGTACTCCGCACACAGTTCGGCACGGGTCGGGAGCTTGGCACCGGGCGGGAACTCCCCGGATGCAATCCGGCCCGCCATTTCATCGGCAATCCGCTCGTAAATAGACGAATAGGGAGCCACTACTAGAAATCCCCTCCGGTCGGCAATTCCAGTAGACCACTCCCCGTGGACCCTTGCCTACCCATGGCACCCATGGCACCCTTTTTCGTATCGCCCCTCCGGTCGGCAAACCAGGTGGGGCGGAAGGCGGTCCGGCTACGCGACGCAGGGCTCCGTGGCCGGACCTGCCGTCTGGCGACGAAGGAGGACGCGGATGTTCAGCGACGACCTACCGCACCAGCCCGTACCGCTCACCGACCCTGGTCCGCTTCCCGTACCGGAGTCCGTCGAACGGGCCGAGATGCGCAGCGTGCTCCTGCGTCACGTCAGCAACGGCGGCAACTGCCGGTCGTGCGGCCGGCCGCCGGACCACACCGGGATGTGCTGGGCCGCCCGGGTGGCGTACGAGCGGCTCGCCAGCGAATGGGGAAAGTGACACCTGCTGCCGCTCCGGATCGGCGGCCGTCGCCGCCGCCCACCGCTCCGGCGTCAGGTAACGGACCGCAGTCTCCAGGGCAGTCGGTCAGCGCTCCCGGACGTACACTCCGACGCCGGGCAGCGTCTCTGTGATGCCCTTGGCCCGGAGGTTCTGCATGGCCCGGTCGGTGACGGGCTCCGTGACGCCGTAGTGCTCGATTAGCTCTCGCCGGCTGGGCAGCCTGGAGCCGGGCGGGAACTCGCCCGCCTCAATCCGTTTCTCCAGGTCATCGGCTATCTCTTCATAGCGGTAGCGCGTTGGCACGGTGATCCCTCCAGTCAGCACCTATAGAGAACCACCTGTGGCAAGCCGCCGGATCACACCGGGATGTGCTGGGCCGCCCGGGTGGCGTACGAGCGGCTCACCAGCGAATGGGGAAAGGATCCCGCTACCGCGCGGGAGCGGGGCCCGAGGCGGCGGCCAACCGCTCCGGAGTGAGGTCGTAGCGGCGCATGGCCAGCAGGGCGAGCCCGACCAGCAGGGCGGGCAACACGGTGAACCCGATCAGCACCCCCGTTCGGGCGGTGCTGGACTGCGTCGCCGCATGGCCGGTCGACGACGAGACGTAGCCGGTCAGTTGCAGCACCAGGCCGTAGATGCCCGGCCCCAGGGCCAGCCCGAACGTCTCGCCGGCCGTCCAGATCCCGGTGAAGACCCCGGCCTGCCGGCGGCCGGTACGTGCCGTGTCGTACGCGATGCAGTCCGGCAGCATCGCCATTCCGAAGACCTGCTGGCCGGCGTAGCCGCCGCCGATCAGCGCGACGAGCAGGTAGACCACCGGGGCCGGCAGCACCGGTGCGGCGACCAGGGCCAGCGCGCCGGCCGCGAAGAGCAGGGACGCGACGCCGAACGCGCGGGGCTTGCCGAGCCGGGCGCCGGCCCGGCTCCACAGCGGCATGACCAGCAGGGCCGGGCCGACGAAGCAGGCGAACAGCAGGGTGGCTCCGGTGTCCGGGTCGCGCAGCACGTGTGTGGCGAAGTAGCTGACCCCGGCCAGCACGGTCGCGATGCCGGCCGCCTGCACCACGAAGCAGATCAGCAGCAGCCGGAACGGCCGGTTCGCGGCGGCGACCGCGAGCTGGGCCCGCAGGCTCGGCTCGCTCGCCACCACGACACCGGTCGGCGCGGACCGGGTACCCAGGAACGCGCCCACCGCACCGAGCACGATCAGCACCGCCACGAACAGCCCCAGCCAACGGTGTCCGGCGACGCCGTCCCCACCGGCAGCGACCACCACCGGTGCCAGCGCGCCGGAGACCAGGATCGCCAGCGCCAGTACGGCGACCCGCCAGGTCATCAGCCTGGTCCGCTCGGCGTAGTCGTCGGTCAGCTCGGCCGGCATCGCCACGTACGGCACCTGGAAGAAGGCGAACGCGGTCGCGGTGAGCAGGAACGCCACCGCGACGTACCCGGCGGCAGCCGGCCCGGCCTCGAACGGCGCGGCGAAGATGGCCCCGAAGAGCACCGCCAGGGCGAGCCCGCCGGCCAGCAGGTACGGGCGCCGGGCGCCCCAGGGGGACCGGGTCCGGTCCGAGATCCGGCCGGCGACCGGGTTCACCAGCACGTCCCAGGCCTTCGGCAGCAGTACCAGCAGTGCGGCCAGCCCGGCCGCCACGCCCAGGGTGTCGGTCAGGTACGGCAGTAGGACCAGGCCGGGAACCGTACCGAAGGCACCGGTGGCCAGCGATCCGAGGGCGTACCCGGCATGAACCCGGCGGGGCAGGCCGGTCACCGGCGGTACGGGGTCGGCGGCCCGGGGTGGCGGGGCATCCATGCGGCGGAATGCTAGCCGCATGGATCTTGTCCGGGCTCCCGCGTTCGTGCGGTAGTGACGGCCGATCGGTCGCCCCGACTCGGCTGACCTGGATCTTGCCGCTCCCGTCGCGGACCGGGAAGATCGATGCGCGAAGTTGCGGCAATCTTGAGAATCCGGGCATTCTCTCCTGCCAGCTCGATGCGAGATGATCGCAGTGCTGGTACCCCCAGAGGAGGAGCGGGCGGGTATGCGGATCCTGTTGGTCGAGGACGACGCCCGGGTGGCCGGCGCGATGGCGTCCGCCCTGTCCCGGCGGGGGTACGACGTGGAACGGGCCGCGACCGCCGCCGCCGCGCTCGCCGCCGCGCCGTGTGACCTCGTGCTGCTCGACCTCACCCTGCCCGACGGCGACGGTGTGGACGTGTGCCGGGCCCTGCGCCAACGCAGCGCGCACCTCGGCATCATCGCGGTCACCGCCCGGGGCGAGGAACGCGACCGGGTCCTGGGGCTGCGGATGGGCGCCGACGACTACGTGGTGAAACCGTTCTCGATGGCCGAACTGGAGGCCCGGATCGTCGCCGTGCTGCGCCGGGCCAGGGCCGGTGCGGCCCGGCCCGAGATCGTCGAGGTCGGTCCGATCTGGATCGACGTCGCGGCCCGACTCGTCACCGTCGGCGGGCAGCCGGTGACGTTGACCCGCAAGGAGTTCGACATCCTGGTGTCGGTGGCCCGGCAACCGGGTTCGGTGGTGCCGCACGACCGCATCGTCCTCGACGTCTGGCCGACCACCGGCGCGGCCCGGCACACCGTCGAGGTGCACGTCGGCTCGCTGCGCGGCAAGCTCGGTGACCCCGACCTGGTGCAGACCGTGCGCGGCATCGGCTACCGGCTCCGGGCCGAGTAGACCGGAGCCGACGTGCGCCGCCGTCTGGTCTTCAGCTACTCGCTGCTCATGATCCTGGTCCTGCTCGCCCTGGAGACGCCGCTGGCCGTCACCCTGGCCAACCGGGAAACCGAACGGCTCAGGGCGGACCGGTTGGCCGATGCCAACCGGTTCGCGTCACTCTCCGGCCCCGCCCTGCGCAGCGGCGCGGTCAGCGCGATCGACGACGAGCTGCGGCGCTACCGGGAGCTGTACGGGATCACCGCCGCCGTGATCGACCGGGAGCGACGGTCGGTGGTGGCCACCGGCGGCCTGCACGTCGGTTCGGAGCTGACCGACCAGGCGGTCTTCGGTGCCCTTGCCGGCCGGCAGATGACCATTCCGGAGGTGGTCTGGCCCTGGCAGGCCGACCCGTTGGTGGTGGCGGTGCCGGTGAACGACGGCGGCGAGGTGATCGGGGCGGTCGTCACGGTCTCGTCGACCAACAGGGTCCGCCGGACCGTCGCCGTCTGGTGGGCGGCGCTGGCCACGATCGGGCTGTTGGCCGTCTCCGCCGGGGTGATGACCGCGTTCCGGCTGGCCGGTTGGGTGCTGCGTCCGGTCACCGTCCTCGACGTGGTGACCCATGACATCGCCGCCGGGGACGGCCTGGCCCGGGTACCGACCCAGCAGGGGCCGCCCGAGCTGCGCCGGCTCGCCACCAGCTTCAACGAGATGGCGGACGCGGTCGCCGACGCTTTGGAACGCCAACGGGCGTTCGTCGCGCACGCCAGTCACCAGTTGCGCAACCCGCTGACCGCGTTGCGGCTGCGGGTCGAGGAGCTCGGCCCGAGCCTGACCGACGAGCACGGGCGCGACGAGCACAAGCTGGCCCTGGAGGAGACCGACCGGCTGGCCCAGGTGCTCGACGGGCTGCTCACCCTGGCCCGTGCCGAACGGGCCCAGCACACGATGGTGGTGGTGAACGCCGCGACGGTGGCCGCGTCCCGGGTCGCCGCCTGGCAGCCGTTGGCCAACCGGCACGGCATCGCGCTCCGGCTGCGGCCGGGCGACGGCGGCCCGGCGTACGCCCGCGCGGTGCCGACCGCGGTCGACCAGGTGCTGGACGCCCTGATCGACAACGCGGTCAAGTTCGGTCGTGCCGGCGGGCGGGTCGACGTCTCGGTCCACCACCTGGACGAGGGGGTGGTCGTCGAGGTCACCGACGACGGCCCCGGGATGACCGGCGCACAGCTCGAATCGTCGACCGAACGGTTCTGGCGGGCGCCGGACACCCAGAACATCGACGGTGCCGGCCTCGGCCTGACCATCGTGGCGGTGCTGGTCGACGCCTCCGGCGGCCGGCTGACGATGCGACCGGCCGAGCCGACCGGACTCACCGCGCAGGTGTGGTTCCGGGCGGGCGAACCGCCGGCCCCGCCCCGTGCGGTGGAGGCACCCGGGCCCGCCTGACCCCTCAGGGTTTGTGGGTCTGGTAGTAGCGCGCCGCGCCGGGATGGAGGGCGAGCGGAGTCGTGGTGATCGCCGACTGCGCGTTCAACCGGGCGGCGGCCGGATGGGCACCGCTGAGCTCGTCGCGACGCTGCATCAGCAGTCGGGTCACGTCGTAGACGAGTTGTTCCGGCAACGCCGTGGCCACCACCAGATAGTTCGGCACCGCCACCGTCGTCACCGGTTCCGTGCCGTACGCCGAGGCGGGGATGTCCCGGCCGACGTACACCTCCCGGTACGACCTGCGCAGCGGCTCGACCCACTGGCCGAGGTCGACGAACCGGGCCGACGTCTCGGCGGCGAAGTCCGCCACGGCCTTGACCGGCAGGCCACCGGAGAAGAAGAACGCGTCGATCTTGCCGGCCCGCAGCGCCGCCACCGAGTCGTCGATGCCGAGGCGCAGCGTCTCGGCCAGGTCGTCGTCGACCTCGGCGACCGCGAGCAGCCGGCCTGCGGTGACCGCGGTGCCCGAGCCCGGCGCCCCGATCGCCACCCGGCGACCGCGCAGGTCCTCAAGCTGGTGGATCGGCCCCTGCGCCCGGGTGACCAGATGCAGCAGGTCGTCGTAGACCCGCGCGATGGCGCTCATCCCGGCGCCGGCCGGTGCGGCGACGGGCAGGATGTCGGCCTGGGTGAAGCCCAACTCGGCCTGGCCGCTGGAGACCAGCGACACGTTCTCCGCCGACGCGGCGGTGACCACCACGCTCGCGGTCACGTCGGGCAGTTCCCGGTTGAGGATGCCGGCCAGGGACTGACCGACCGCGTAGTACACCGCCGTCGCGCTGCCGGTGGCGATCCGCAGCCTGGTCGGCTCGGTCACTCCGGACGTGCAGGCGGCGCTGACCGGCAGCGCCGTCGAGACCACGGCAACCGCCACGGCGAGCGTGTGGAGCCGCCGCCCGGCCAGTTCTCGGCCAGCGCGTCGGTGCGACCGTGCCCCACCCACCCCACCACCACCCCGGCGAAGATCGACACTCAACGCAAATTTTGCTCAAGCCTTCGACCGATGTCTACCGCCTGACGGCGGATACGACCACCGTGAACGTAGTTGGTTGTCGCGACTACGGGGGGCGACAAAGATGATCTGGAGCACCGGGGCGTACGTCTCCACGCGGCCGCCCGTCCGGCCGTCCGGCGGAACCAGCCTGCTGGACCGAACCTCGCTGGCCGATGCCTTCGAGGCGGCGTGCCTGATCAGGTGCACCCGAGTGGAGAGCGGGCGGCAGCCGACCACCGTGCTGGCCGAGTTCAGCTCGGCGGCAGCCGCCGCTCGACTCGCGGAACTTCTGGCCCGGCTGGGTACGCCGGTCTTTCCCGAGCGGACCACCGCCG
>NZ_JADPUN010000186.1 GCF_015690345.1 Plantactinospora alkalitolerans
CGACCGCCCCCGGCCGACGCGGACTTCCGCGCCCCACCCGAGGTCCGTGCCCCGCCGGTGGCGTTTGCCGTCTTCGTGGCCCCCCGGGCGGTGCTGCTCTTGCGCGCGGGTGCCGTCGCGGCCTTCCGGGTGGATGCCGTCGCGGGCTTGCGCGCGGATCCCGTCGCCGTCTTGCGCGCTCCGGTGGTCTTCCGGGCCGCGGCGGTGGTCTTGCGGGCTCCGGTCGCCTTCCGGGCCGACGCCGTGGTCGTCCTGCGTGCCCCGGTCGTCCTGCTCGCGGCCGCCACGGCCTTCCGGGCCGGCGCCTTCTTCGCGGCGGCCTTCTTGGCCGGCGCCTTCTTCGCGGCAGCCGTCCTGGCCGGCGCCTTCTTCGCGGTGGTCTTCCTGGCCGGGGCCTTCTTCGCGGTGGCCTTCTTGGCCGGGGCCTTCTTCGCGGTGGCCTTCTTGGCTGGCGCCTTCTTCGCGGTCGCCTTCTTGGCCGGCGCCTTCTTCGCGCTCGCCCGCCTGGAGGCCGCCGCGCTCACCCGCTTGGTCGGCGACGCGCTGGCCTTCTTCACGGCGGTGCCGCCTCGGCTCTCCGCCTGCAGGGTCCGGACCAGGCTCTTCACCAGGTCCATCTTGCGTAGCGCGGATACGCCCGAGATGCCGCGCTTCCTGAGCTGTCCCCGGATGTCGTCGGCCTTCATCGAGCCGATTTTGCTCTCGTTGATCTCGGCCGTACTGCTGGCTCGGCGCCTCGTGGCGGTCGCGGTTGCGCCGCGACCGGAACTGTTCCGTTGGACCATGAGATCCTCACGCTCCCTACCCAGTCTGTCCTCGGCAGGCGGCACGGTCATCGCTACGTGCGGGTGCCGCCGCGGGGGCATACCCGTCAGGGGCGGTCCAAATCCGAGTTTTCCACCGCCGACCGTTCGAAGAGGTGCGCGAACGCCCGCAGGTTCGCCAGGGATTCCCCCCGCTTGACCCGCCACTCCCACTCCCGGCGGATCGCCGCACCGAATCCGATCTCGAGCATGGTGTCGAACGAGTCGTCCGCGTAGGTCAGCACCGAGCCGAAGATCCGGTCCAGTTCGTCCTCGTTCAACCCGGACAGTCCCACCCGACCGGTCAGGTAGATGTCGCCGGCCGCGTCGACCGAGAACGCCACCCCGTACATCCGGGCGTTGCGCTGCAACAGCCAGGTCCAGAGTTCCTCACGCCGCTCGTCCGGCTGTCGCATGACGAACGCCTCGACCCGGAGTGCGTGCTCGCCGACGATCAGGTTGCAGACCGTCTTGAGCTTGTGGGTGCCGGGCAGGGTGACGGCGTACGAGAACTCGCCCGTCGACTCGCAACTCAACTGCCGCTCGGCGCACACCGACTCGATCAGGCGCCCGATCTCGGTCCGGGACCTCATATCCGCCCACCTTCCCGGCCGTGCCTCAGCAGGTTGCCAGTGGCAGCGCCGCCGCCCCGTCCGCCAGCTCGGAGACGAACTGGTTGCGGTGCTCCGCCACCGCCTCACGGTAGACCGCCAGCAGTCCGGCGGCGGTACGTGTCCAGGAGAAGGCGCGGGCGTGCTCGACCGCACCCCGGGACAACTCGGCACGGCGACGGGGCGCGGCCAGCAGCCCGGCGAGCGTCCTGGCCCAGTCCAGCGGGTCGTGCCCGTCGACGAGCACCCCGCTCACCCCGTCCCGGACGGCGGTGACCAGGCCACCCACGGCGGCGGCCAGTACCGGCGTACCGCAGGCCTGCGCCTCCAGCGCGACCAGGCCGAACGACTCGTTGTGCGAGGGCACCGCCACCAGGTCGGCCGCCCGGTAGAGGGCCGGCAGGTCGTCACCGGTCTGCGGCGGCAGGAACCGCACCGCGTCGGCGATACCCAGCTTGGCGGCCAGTTCGATCAGCGCGGTCGGCCGGTCCAGGCCGGTTCCGCTCGGCCCGCCCGCGACGACCACGGTGACCGTCTCGGCCAGCCGTGGCTCGCGGTTCCGCAGCTCGGCGAACGCGTGCAGCAGCACGTCCGGCGCCTTGAGCGGCTGGATCCGGCCGACGAACGCCACGATCGTTCCCCGTTCGGGCAGTCCGAGCCGGCGTCGCGCGGCGAGCCGGACCTCCGCCTCCCGGCCGGCCGGGGGTGGTGTGAAGCGGTCCAGGTCGACCCCGGGCTCCACCACCTCCACGCGGGCCGGGTCGGCACCGTACCGGGCGATCAGGTCACGGGCCTCGACCGCGGTGTTCGCGACCAGCCGGTTGGCCTCGGCCACCACCTGCTCCTCGCCGATCACCCGAGCCTTCGGCTCGGGGCGGTCCCCCTCGGCGAGCCGGACGTTCTTGACCTTGGCCAGGGTGTGCGCCGTGTGCACCAGCGGCACCCCCCAGCGCTCCTTGGCCAGCCAGCCGACCTGGCCGGAGAGCCAGTAATGCGAGTGGATCAGGTGGTAGAAGCCGGGCGGTCGGGCGGCCTCGGCCCGCAGCACTCCGGCGGTGAAGGCGCAGAGCTGGCTCGGCAGTTCCTCCTTGGCCAACCCTTCGAACGGCCCCGACGTGATGTGCCGGACCATCACCCCGGGCGCCATCTCGACCGTCGGGGGCAGGTCGCTGGAGGTGGCCCGGGTGAAGATCTCGACCTCGACGCCGGCCTCGGCCAGCCGTCGGGAGACCTCCACGATGTATACGTTCATGCCGCCCGCGTCACCCGTGCCGGGTTGGTGCAGCGGTGACGTGTGTACGGAAAGGGTGGCGATCCGTCGTGGCGTCGGCCACGGTTGGATACCTCGCTGCCGGGCAACGCCGGTGTGCAGTTCCGCCACGTCCGCTCCTTCTGTCACGGTTGTTACGCCATCCCGCACGACCGGGGTACCGCAAAGAGCAACCACCTCGATGAGTGTCATCTTCCCGATCGGGCCGGAGCCAATCGTCCGGGCGTCCGTGGAGGTGACCGACCTCATTCGGGCCCAGATCACGTCGGCGGGTCAGGTTGAGCCAGAATGTCCCGATGACCTCTGTCGCGATCGTCACCGGTGCGTCCAGTGGAATCGGCGCCGCCACCGCCCGCCGGCTCGCCGCCGAGGGCTTCCACGTCCTGGCCACCGCCCGCCGTGCCGACCGGCTCGACGTGCTCGTCGAGGAGATCCGTTCCGCCGGCGGGACGGCCACCGCACAGGTCTGTGACGTCACCTCCGACGAGTCGGTGGCGCGACTGGCCGCAGCCGTACGGGACCTGCCCGGCCCCGCCACCCTGCTGGTGAACAACGCCGGCGGCGCCCGAGGGCTCGATCCGGTCGAGCTGGGCTCGGTCGCCGACTGGCAGTGGATGTACGACGTGAACGTCCTCGGCACCCTCCGGGTGACCCAGGCGCTGCTTCCGGCGCTGGAATCGTCCGGTGCCGGCACCGTCGTCGTGCTCAGTTCCACCGCCGGCCTGATCGTGTACGAGGGTGGCGGCGGCTACGCGGCGGCCAAGCACGCGCAGACGGCGCTGGCCGAGACCCTGCGGCTGGAACTCTGTGGACGGCCGATCCGGGTGATCGAGATCGACCCGGGGATGGTCCGGACCGACGAGTTCGGACTGGTCCGGTTCGGCGGCGACGCCGATCGGGCGGCGGCGGTCTACGCCGGGGTGGCGGAACCGCTGGTCGCCGACGACGTCGCCGACTGCATCGCCTGGTGCGCCACCCGGCCGCAGCACGTCAACGTCGACCGGCTGGTGGTGCGCCCGCTGGCCCAGGCGGCCCAGCACAAGGTGCACCGGGTCCAGCCCGACACCGGAAGCTGACGCCTGCCGTGCCGGCCGCGCGTTCGCGCCCCGTCGGCGCGGTGACCCGGGGAACCACGAACCCCAACCGGCTGCGCCGGGTGGACAACTGGATCGCGGCCACCTGCGCGGACCTGATCCGCGACACCCCGGACCCGGTGGTGGTCGACCTCGGCTACGGGGCCAGCCCGGTCACCGTGGTCGAGCTGCGCGCCCGGTTGGCCGCCACCGTCCGGGCCGACGTCCGGGTCGTCGGGCTGGAGATCGATCCGGTACGCGTCGACGCCGCCGCGCCCGCCGCCGACCCCCCGGGGCTGACCTTCGGCCGGGGCGGATTCGAGCTGGCGGGACTCCGCCCGATCCTGGTCCGCGCGTTCAACGTCCTCCGCCAGTACGCCGAACCCGAGGTCGTACCGGCGTGGCGGACCGTGACCGGGGCGCTGCAACCGGGCGGCGTACTGGTCGAGGGGACCTGTGACGAGCTGGGCCGGTTGGCGGCCTGGTTGCTCGTCGACCCGACCGGCCCGCGCTCGCTGACCCTGGCCGCCCGGCTGTCCACACTCGACGGCCCGGGTTCGCTGGCCGAGCGGCTGCCGAAGGCGCTGATCCATCACAACGTGCCGGGCACCGGCGTACACGCGCTGATCCGGGCGCTGGAGGACGGCTGGCGGGACGCCGCCCCGTACGCGACCTTCGGGCCCCGGCAACGCTGGCTGCGTACCGTCGAGGCCGTCCGGGCGGCCGGCTGGCCCGTACTGGACCGGCCGGCGCGGTGGCGGCACGGCGAGATCACCGTCGCCTGGGCGGCCGTCGCTCCACCCGGTACGGCTGCCCCGGCGCGTTGAGCAGGTTCCGGAACGGCCGGCCGCTGATCGGCGCGGTGGCCGACCCGGCGCGGTGGCCGACGGCTACCGGGTGGCGAGTTCGGCGGTTGTGTCTGCGGTGAGGTGCCGGAGGCGAATCTGCAGGTAGAGTCCGGCCGCGCCGAAGGGCACGACGAGCAGAAGCAGGACGGCGACCAGCGAGGGCAGGTTCACGTCCTGGAAGCCCAGCACTTTCAGGATCACGAAGAGCCCGACACAGCCGAGCAGCAGGGCCGTTCCGGTGAGCTTGTCCCGGAGCCGCCAGACCCGGGACAGCCAGAGCAGCCCCGCGACGACCACCGGTACGGCCTGCCAGGGCCGGACCATCCCGAACGGGATGAAGATGCTCGGAACGAGCACCAGCAGCGGGCCGAACCAGCTCAGCAGCAGCACCAGCGTCTCAAGGGGACCTCTCCGGGGCGGCGGGATGCCGAACCGCTCCCGCGCGTCCGCCCCGAGCGCCGCCGGATCACCCAACCGGTCCAGCATCGCCCGCACCTCCGCCGCGCTCCGCACGTCCGGCTCCGACCGGCGTACGGCGATGTGCTCGCCGATCTGGTCGAGCACCTCACGTCGGCGGTCCGGTGGCAGCTCGCGCAGTTCCGCGCGGAGTCTCCGCAGGTACCGCCGGACGAGTTCGTCGGGTGTGGTCGGCTTCATGTGCTCTCCTTCGGAATGACGAGGGAATCCACCGCGTCGCGGAACCGGATCCACTCACCGACGAACTCGTCGAGTTTTCCCTGCCCCGCCTCGGTCAGCCGGTAGTAGCGGCGGGGCGGCCCACTCGGCGACTCGTGCCAGGCGGTCTCGACCAGGCCGTCCCGGCGTAGCCGGGACAGCAGGGGGTAGATGGTGCCCTCGCTGGTCACCATGCCGTCGACCGCACCGAGTTCGCGGACGAGGTCGAGGGCGTAACGCTCGCCGGGCCGGAGCAGGGCGAGCACGCAGTACTCCAGGGTTCCCCGACGCAGTTGACCGGGAAGTGTGGCTGACCTTGTCGGCTCCACGGCTAGCGGTAACCGCCGACGAGGGCGACGGGGCCGACGGGGCCGACGCCACGGTGGAAGCCTGCTGCGAGTTCCTTGCTAAGCATGGTACCTGTTCTAGCATGGATGTAGGTGTCCGTCGACCCCGGGCACGCACCGGCCCGAGGTGCCGATCAGCCGACCAGCCACCCCCGGATCGGTGGAGTCGGTGCGCTCCTCCGGCACCATTAACGCCCGGCCCGGCATTCGCCCTAGGCTGGAAGCAGCCCGGCCGGTGGCGGCTCGGTCGCACGGGAGGATCGTCATGAGCAGACTGCACGGCACCAAGGACTTCTGGATCGGGGCACTACGTGCCGAGGGTCCGACCTTCGGCGCGGCGATCGCCGAAGCCCCGCTCGACGTCCGGGTGCCGTCCCGTCCCGAGTGGAACCTGACCGATCTGGTGCATCACCTCGGCTCGATCTACCAGTGGGTCCGGGGCGTGGCCAGCCTGGGGGCCGTCCAGGCGCCGGCCCCTCAGGTCGTACCCGAGGACCTGCCGACCGGCCCCGCGGTGATCGAATGGTGGCGGTGGGAGTTCGACCAGCTGATGGCCGTGCTCGACCGGCTCGACCCGGAGGCCCCGGCGTGGAACTGGGCGCCCCAGCCGAAGAAGGCCGGCTTCTGGCACCGCCGGATGGCGCTCGAGACGGCGGTGCACCGGTGGGACGCCCAGATGGCGATCGCCGCCGGTGAGCCGATCGAGGCAAAGCTCGCGGCCGACGGCATCAGCGAGGTGCTGGACACCTGGCTGCCGGCCGGCCGGCGGGCCTCCGACCAGCCGTGGCACGGCGTGGTCCAACTGGTCGCGGTCGACGCCGGCCAGGAGTGGTTCCTCCGGCTGCGCGGCGAGGGGGTCGCGCTGCTGGACACCGACACGATCCTGGACACCGACGACCACCACGCCCGCGCCCACATCTCGGGTACCGCCAGCGACCTGCTGCTGGCACTGCGGGGCCGGCTCGGCTTCGACGCCCTGGACGTGGCCGGCGAAGCCCAGTTGCTGGAAGGGCTGCGCGCCGGCAGTTGAGCCGACCCGCCCGAACCGCCCGACGGATTGTTGACCTTCACGACCACGTGAAACGATTTCTCGGCGAAGGAGCTGAGGAGCGGAAATGGCGATGGCTCGTGCGCGGCCCACGCTGGAGGCGGTAGCCCAACGGGCCGGAGTGTCCCGGGCCACCGTGTCCCGGGTGGTGAACGGCTCGACGACTGTCGCCGAGCCGATCCAGCAGGCGGTCCGGCGGGCGGTCCAGGAACTGGGGTACGTACCCAATCTCGCCGCCCGCAGCCTGGTCACCCAGCAGACCGACTCGATCGCGCTGATCCTGCCGGAGGCCTCCACCCGGGTCTTCTCCGACGACCAGGTGTTCCCCCGCATCATCCTCGGGGTCAGCCGGGAGTTGGAGGCCGCCGGCAAGCAACTCGTGCTGACCCTGACCGAGTCGGCGGCCAGCCAGCAGCGGGTCGAGCGGTACGCATTGGGCGGGCACGTCGACGGCGTACTCTTCGCCTCGCTGCACGGCGACAACCCACTGCCCGGCATACTCGCCCGAACCGGGCTGCCGGTGGTCTGTGGCGGCCGTCCGCTCGGCGAGGCATCCGTCCCCGTGGCGTACGTCGACGTCGACCACATCGGCGGAGTACGCAGAGCGGTCCGGCACCTGCTCGACTCCGGTCGGCAACGGATCGCCACCATCGCCGGGCCGCCGGACATGGTCGCCGGAATCGAGCGCCTTCTCGGCTACCGGGCCGAACTGCGGGAGGCGGAACGCCAGCAGATCGTCGCGCTGGGCGACTTCACCCGGGAGTCGGGAGCGGTCGCGATGCGGGAACTCCTCGACAAGGACCCGAACCTGGACGCCGTCTTCATCGCCTCCGACCTGATGGCGCACGGCGCGTTGCGTACGCTGCGCGAGGCCGGCCGCCGGGTGCCCGACGACGTGGCCGTGATCGGCTTTGACGACATCGAACTGGCCGTCTACACCGACCCGCCGCTGAGCACCGTACGGCAGCCGATCCAGGACCTCGGCAGGACGATGACCCGCCAACTGCTCCGGTTGGCCGCCGGGGAGCGGATCGAGCCGGTGGTCATACTCCCCACCGAACTCGTGCTACGCCGGTCGGCCTGAGTCCTCCGGGCCGCCGTCGCCGACGGGCGGCGGGCCGGTCGGCAGCCGCTGGCGTACCCGGGTCGCGGTCGCGTGGGTGGCGGCGTCGAAGAGCACCAGCCGCGCGCTGGAGACCGTGGCCGGGTGCGCGGCCCCGAGCACCGTCAACGCCTGCCGCACCGCGTCCTCGACCGGCCAGCGGTAGACGCCGGCCGAGATCAGTGGAAAGGCCACCGAGGTGGCTCCCAGTTCGTCGGCGACCCGCAGACTGTTGGCGTAACAGTCGCGCAGCATCCACGACCGGTCCTCCGACGCCGACCAGACCGGTCCGACGGTGTGCACCACCCAATTCGCCGGCAGGTTCCCGGCGGTCGTCGCCACCGCCTGCCCGGTCGGCAGGCCCCGCCCGTACCGGGA
>NZ_JADPUN010000355.1 GCF_015690345.1 Plantactinospora alkalitolerans
CCGCGGCCGCGCCGCCGAGGGCGACCCCGAGCCCCACCAGCGGCACCACGATCCACCACCCGCCGACGCCCGAAGGCCGGTCCGTCGCCGGGCCGCCGGCCGGTCGGCGACGTCGGGCCGGCAGCAGCGCGGCGAGTCCGACGAGGAGCACGGCGGCGGCGCCCGCCGCCAACCCGACCCGGTAGGGCCGGTCCGGGGCGAAGCTGAGCGTCACGGTGCCACCGGTGCCGGCCGGCACCTCGAACGCCTGTTGCCAACCGTCGACCCGTTCGGCCCGCAGCCGCTGGCCGCCCAGCGTGGCGGTCCAGCCGGCATTGAAGTTCTCCGGCACGACGAGCAGCGCCGCCTCGCCCGCGCCGATCGTGACCGTCCGTTCGGTGGTTCTCCACCGGTCGACCCGCACGTCGCGCGACCGGGTGGGCGCCGCCGGGCCGGTGCCGTCCGGCACGAGCGTGGCCGAGTCCACGACGAACGCGGCCGACGGGACCGTGCGCAGGCGATGCTCACCCGCCGGGAGCTGCACCCCCTCGCTCGCGAACTCGTCGCACACCGTCACCGCCAGCGACCGGCCGGCACGCAGGTCGGCGAGGGTGCCGGAGACCGAGGTCGGGTACTCGACACCGTCGAGCGTCACTTCCGGCCCCGCGCCGCACGACGCCGCGACCGGCGGTTCGGCATCGGTCGGCGCCAGGAGGTCGGCGAGCGCGGGGACCTGGACCTCGGCGACGCCGACCGGCGCCGGCCACGCGTTGCCGCGCGGGTCGGCCACCACGCCGTCGTACGCGGTCACCGTGATGTCGAGCCGGTCGGTCCTCAGCTTCGGGAACCGGATCCAGCCGTCCGCGCCGACCGGTGCGTTTGTCGAACCGGACCGGGTGCGCAGCGCGACCTGCCGGGGCACGGCGGAGACCGGCGCCGTCGGCGCGACAAGTCGTACCCGGTCGATCGTCCGAGGCTGCTTCCAGCGCAGGCGCAGCGTCGGCAGGTCGTCGACCGGCTCCGCGAGCCACGCCGTGGCCGGATCGCCGTCCACCGCCGCGTCGGCCCCGACCGCGACGTCCCCGGCGAGCACCGACGACGCCGACGCGGTCACCGGGCGCCGCACCGGCATCGGACCGTCCGGGCGGGGTCGCGCGGTCAGGTTCAGGGTGTACGTCGCGTCCACCGGCGTCGCGAAGAACCGGTCCACGCCCAGCGGCTCCTCGCCCGGCCGGGCCAGGAACTGGTCGCAGCGGAGTCCGTCCGAGCCGGTGAAGCAGGCGCCGCGCTCCTGCGGGGCGCGACTGAACGCGTACGCCGGTGGCGGGCCCCCGCGCAGGTCCGCCGGAGCGCGCAGCGCACGGCGGGCCGTCAGACCCGGAACGCCGAGTTCGCGCAGCGCCACCGCGCCGCCGCTGTAGCCCTGGCGAAGGGCGAGCACCGTGACCCGTACGGTCGTGGTCAGGCCGGGAAGCGTTTCGAGCCGGTGCGGCCCGGGGGTGTCGGGCAGTGTCCGGTCGACGGCGCCCTGGTCGGTGCTGACCCGTACCAGCCCGACCGGGAACGCCGCCCGCAGGTCGTCGGAGAAGTCCACGGTCACCTCGGTGACCCGACGTGGCGTGTCGAGGGTTACCTCCAGCCACTGGCCCGGGGCGGGTTCGAGCGGGTCGGAGCGCCAGGCGGTGCCGGGGTCGCCGTCGAGCGCCGCGAACGGGAGGTAGGACGGCTCGGTACGGCCGAGCGAGTCGGCGAAGCTGGCGCCGCTGGAGGCGTCCACCGAACGGATGCCCTCATAGGCGGCGACGGTCTGATGCCCGGCGGCGGCGAACGGGAGCAGGTCGCTGCGGAGCCGTCCCTGCCGGGTCGCCTCGTCGGCGGTCAGGGTGTGGCTGACGTTGTCGCGCATCCGGCCGACGTTCAGCTCGCGTCGACGCAGCCCGTCGGTGACGATCCGGGGGCCGGTCGCGTCTGCGGGCCCCGCGTCGCCGGTCAGCAGCACCGGCTGCCGCGGGTCGAGCAGACCCTGCTCGATCACCCCGAGCAGCGACTCCGGACCGCCGCTGACCACCGGAACGTCGGCGCGGGCCGACGCCGACACGGTGGGGACCGCGCGGTCAACCGCGAAGATCTCGATCGCCGGTACGGACTCGGCCGCGTCGACCGGGCTGCGTTGCGGATCGTCGACGCCCACCGCCGGGCCGAACGACGCGGCCCGGCGCAGCCCCGGAGAGTTCTCGATCGCCTGCCGGATTACCGCGATCGGCGGTGCGCCGCTGGCCGCCCGGTCGATGTCGTGCCGGACCAGCAGGTAGCGGTAGCCGGACCGGGCGAGGAAGTCGGCGAGCGCCGGTGAGCCACGGCCCTGCGCCAGGACCGCTTCGACGGTGTCCATCACCCGGATGTTGCCCTCGGAGCCGAGCGGGATCTGGTGCCGGGTCGCCCAGGGGGCCCCGGCCAGCGGCTGGATCGGCTCGTCGACCGTCCGGCCCCAGGTGTGCTGTGCGAACCCGGATCCGGGGACGACCAGCGTACGGGCCTGCGCATCCGATGCGGCGAGCCAGCCGGCCGCCTGCCGCCAGTGGACGGGCAGGTCCGTCCAGCCCGGACCGGGCCGCAGCAGAAGCAACCACGCGGGCGCGGACGCGACGAGCAGCAGGGCCGCCACGACCGGCGCCGCGTTGATCCGTACCGGGCGTCGGGCGATCCGGCGGCTGGCCGCGTGGGCGAGGCCGAGCAGCAGCGGCAGCCGCAGCACCGGCTCGAACTTGTGCACGTTGCGCAGCGGTGCGAGTGGCCCGTCGAGCAGGTCGCGGACGAACGGGGCGAGCGGGCTGTCCAGCGTGCCGAGGTAGCCGATGGTCAGCAGGGTCAGCCCGGTCAGCATGCCGAGGACGAGGAACCGGCGCTCGGGCAGGCCGCGCAGTGCGAGCCCCACCAGGCCGACCAGCGCGACCAGCGCGGTCGCGGCCATCAGTACGGGATTGTCGATCAGCGCCCAGCCGGCCGGCCACCACGGTTCACCCTGGACGACGTAGCCGACCCACTGGTTGGTGCCGCGTACGGCCTGGAAGAGCGAGGTCACCGCGGTGGTCGTCGCCGACGACTCGATGTAGTCCAGGAACGGCAGGCTGTACTGCCCGAAGAGCAGCAGCGGCACTATCCACCAGAGGGTCGCGCCCGCCACGAACACGCACCACCAGGCGCCGAGCACCGCCAGGCGCCGGTCCCAACGTCGGGTCGCCAGCCAGAGGACGGGCAGCACCAGCGCCATCACGGTGGCAGCGGCGTTGACCCCGCCCATGAAGAGCACGGCCAGCCCGGAGAGGGCAGCCGCGCGCCGGGGCGAGCCGATGCGGCGCACCGCCACCAGCGGCAGCAGCACCCACGGCAGTGCGACCACCGGCAGCATCTCCGCGGAGAGCGGGCCGATCTCGGTCAGCATCCGGGGTGCGAGCGCGTAGGCCAGCCCGGCCAGCAGCCGCCCCGGCTCCGTGCCGATCCGCAGCGCCCGGGCGAGCAGCACCACGCCGAGGTATCCGGCGCAGAGCAGGAGCGCGCTCCAGGCTCGCTGGGTCACCCACGGGGGCACGCCGAGCAGGTCACCGGCGGCGAAGAACGGGCCCGTCGGAAACAGGTAGCCGTACGCCTGCTGCTGCAACTCCCCCGAGGCCGCCTCCGGGTTCCACAGATGCAGCGCCCGGGCCATGAACCCGATCGGGTCGACGGCCAGGTCCAGCTTGTTGTCGAAGGTGGTCCGGCCGGGGCGCTGCAACACGGCGAGCACCACGAGGAGGAGCGCGCCCGCCGAGGTGGCGAGACGCGACCGGCGACGACCCACCGCATCGGCGCCGCCGGTCGCGTTTGCCGGCGGAGCTGCGGTCGGCCCGGGAACGCGGTCCCGCGTGGTGGCGGTCATCGGCGGCACTTCGGCGGCAGGCAGCTGAACTCGGCCAGCGCGGAGAAGAAGATCTGCTGGATGCCGGACGGTCGTGGGGTCAGAGCGACCCGGCCGCCCGTGGCGCGGGCGATCTGCCGAAGTTCGTCCGAATCGATCTCCGAACCGACGCCGATGAACAGGATCGGCACCGGTCGGCGCTTGTCGCGCAGCCCGGCCAACTCGTCCAGCAGCTTCGCGCGGCTGATCCCGCTGGCGTTGTCGTCCGTGCCGTCGGTCAGGACCAGCACCATGTTGATCCGTCCAGCGGTCCAGTTCCGGGTCGCGTCGCGGTATGCGGCGAGAGTGGTGTCGTAGAGCCCGGTCGCGCCGTTCGGCTTGACGCGTACCCCGTCGAGCGCCTTCGCGATCTCCGCGCGGCGCGGGCCGACCGGACCCACCGGTACCACCTCGCGGTAGTCACGCTCGCCGTCCAGGTCGGTGGAGAACTCCCAGACGCCGAGCTCGGTCGTGCCCAGGAGCAGCTCCGCGCCGCCCTTGGCTGCCTTGATCGTGGCGGAGATCCGGGTCTGCGCCGAACCCGGCAACCGCGCGGCCATCGAGCCGGAGACGTCCAGGACCGCGAGCATCCGGGCGCTGATGTGGACCCCGCCCCACGCGTTGATCAGTGCGGTCGCGTCCGCCTCGGCGGGAAGGGGCGGCGGCGGGTACGCCCCGGCGCGGATCCCGCTGCCCTCGGTGATGCTGGCCGGTGGTCCGCCGCTCGGGGTACGCAGGCCGTGGCCGGTCACCGCCGCCGCGCCCTCGGCGGCGAGCATCCCGCGCAGGAAGGCGGCGGCACCCTCGCGGGGCGCGTCGGCCGTGAGGATCGCGAACGGGTAGTCCGGGCCGGGCACCGGGTTCGGCGGGTAGACGGCGACCTGCCGGGTACCGCCAGCGGCGGCGGTCAGGAGGACGTCCTGCTCGGTGCTGACGACCGCGGATTCGGCCGCACCGGGGCCGGTGGGTACGGGGGCCGCACCGGGGAACGGCACGGTGCGGGCCGCCAGCCGACGCATGATCGCCGCCGCGCCGGCCGCGCCGTTGGACGGTTGGGCGGTGTCGGCGAGCGCCCGGACGGCCACCAGCGCGCCGAAGCCGAGCGGGCTGGCCGTCGGGTCGGGCAGCGCGACGGGCAGCGGTGGTCGTTCGGCGGCGACCAGTGCGTTCCAGCCGAGGGCGCGGTCGCGGCGCAGCCGCGCGTGCGACCGCTCGTCGAGCGACAGCACGACCGGGGTGCTCGCCACGGAGACGCCCTCCGCCGGCACCTCGAAGGCGCCGGCGGCGCGGGCCCGGCGCAGCCACAGGGTCGACTCCGGCAACCAGGCGTCGGGTGGAGCGGCGGCCGTCGCCGCAGCCGTGCTGGGCACCGTGCCGGTTGCGGCGCCGTCGGCCGCCCGGGACGTCAGGTCACGCAGCACGTCCGCAGACTCGCGCGCCTCCACCAGGACGTCGAGGCAGCGTTCCCGGGCGACCAGGTCGCGCGCGACCTGTCGGGCGGGCGGTTCGACGCTCGGCGCCACCGCGATCCGGAGCGCGGTCCGGCGCGTACAGGGCGGTTCCTGCCGGGTCCGCTCCAGATAGTTGCTCGCACCCCAACCCCCGAGCACCGCGACCAGCGCGCCGCTCAGTAGCAGGACCGGCCAGAACTCCGGCCGGGTCCGCAGGCCGCCGTTCGCCACGCGTCCTCCTCAGCGACGTCACCGTTGCGGATCTCTGCAGAGCGCCCTAGTGTGACGCAACCGCGAACCGTACTCGCAAGTAGGGGTGGATGAGTAGGCCATGACCGCTGGTCCGCACGTCCTCTTCCTGAGCTGGCGGGACACCCGCCATCCGGAGGGCGGCGGTTCGGAGGTCTTCCTCGAACGGGTCGCGGCCGAGTTGGCCGCGCGCGGCTACCGGGTGACCCTGTTCTGCCAGTCGCACGAGAACGGCCCCGCCCTCGAGACGATGGCCGAGGGCGTGCACATCCTGCGTCACGGCGGCCGCCACACCGTCTACCTGTACGCCGCCCTGGTCTATCTGGCGGGCGCCCTCGGCATCGGCCCGCTCGCCCGTCGGCGGCTCGGCCGGCCGGACGTGATCGTCGACGTGTGCAACGGCATGCCGTTCCTGAGCCGGGTCTACGCCCGCCGCCCGGTCATCGCGCTGGTCCACCACGTACACCGTGAGCAGTGGCCGGTGGTGTTCGGCCCACGGGTGGCCCGGATCGGCTGGTGGATCGAGTCGCGACTGGCGGTCCGGGTCTACCGGACCTGCCAGTACGTCACCGTGTCCGAGTCGACCCGCCGTGAACTGGCCGGGCTCGGCGTGGACCCGGGCCGCATCGCGGTCGTCCACAACGGAACGCCGGACGTCGTCGGCCCACCGGTGCCGCGTACCGCCCATCCGAGCCTGGTGGTGCTCGGCCGGCTCGTTCCGCACAAGCGGGTGGAGCTGGCGCTGCGCGCCACCGCCCTGCTCGCTGCGGAGCTGCCCGGGCTCGAACTGGTGGTGGCCGGCCAGGGCTGGTGGGACGAGCCGCTGCGGAAGCTCACGGCCGACCTCGATATCGCCGAGCGCGTCCGGTTCACCGGGTTCGTCCCGGAGGGGCGCAAGCACGAACTGCTGTGCCGCTCGTGGGTGTCGCTGGTGCCGTCGCTCAAGGAGGGCTGGGGACTGACCATCGTGGAGGCCGGCGCCCGGGGTACCCCGTCCGTCGCGTTCCGCGCCGCCGGCGGCGTCGTCGAGGCGATGGCCGACGGGCAGACCGGCATGCTGGTGGACGACGAGTTCCAGTTCTTCCAGGCGGTCCGGGCGTTGCTGTTGGATCCGGACCGGCGCGCGGAGATGGGCGCGGCGGCCACGGCCTATGCGCGGCGCTTCACCTGGTCGGTGTCGGGGGCGGCATTCGCGGACGTGGTTGCCGGGCAGTTGCCGGCAACTCCGTCGCGGCTAGCGGATCAGCGGGTGCCGTAGACCTTGGTGACACCGGTGTCGGTGGTCTGCTCGGCGACGTGGTCGGCCGACGGACTCACGGCTCCGACCGTCGCGAGAAGACTGATGAATCCGAGCGCCGCGCCGAGGACGGCAGCGACGGCGAACGTGGCCAGCTTGGCCATAGCTCTACCTCCCCGGGTTCGTAATTTCGCGGACTGTACCACGATCTTCGCCGATTGAGCAGCAGCGCCAGGAGAGCGAAAACCACGACCGCCGCGCCGAGCAGGTGCGCGGCTGCCGCGGGCCAGCGCCGGCCGGCGGGCGGCGGCGGAACGGCGGCCGGGTTCTCCCACAGTTCGAGGTGCGGGCCGGTGAAGACCGGACGCAGTCCGGCGAGAGCCGTCGCGGACTGCTCGACCCCGGGTTCGCGCCGGACCAGCACCCACCGGACCCCCAGCCCGGCGAGCGGGCCGTCGGCGTCGAGTACGGCACGGACCCGCGCCGCCCGGGGATTCTCGCCGTCGACCGTCACGTCGCCGACCCGCAGCGCGTCGTTCATCAGCACCGGCGATTCCAGGTAGCGCGGCGCCGGGTCGCGGACCACGATCCCGCGCGCCCAGTCGTACCGCTGGTAGCCCTCGAACGGTAGCGAGAGCACCTCGCCGGGCGTGGCGGCGACCCGCGCCGCCACCGCGTCCCAGTCGGCCGGGTAGGCCACCGGCCGAAGCTGCCCGGCGGCGCCGAAGGCCAGATCGGGCAGGACCGCCACCGGCAGCAGCGCGGCCGCGACCAGCACGACCCGGCCGGCACCGGCGTCGAGGCGGCGGGCCAGCCTGCCGGCCAGTACCTCGGCGCCGAGGGCCACCCCCAGCGCCAGCAGGACCGCGTACGGGATCAGGAACTTCTGGCCGTCGCGCAGCAGTCCGGCGCCCGGAACCGTCTCGATGAGCCGTTCCAGGACCGGCGCGCCGGGCGCGGTGCCCGCTGCGGCGAGCAGGAACGCGCCGGCCGCGAGCAACCCCACCCGGCCGGCGCCGCCCGGCCACCGCCGGCGCAGTTCCCGCACCCCCACCACGGCCACCGCGAGCAGCACCAGCGTCGCGACCGGCACGAGCGGCGAGGCCCGGCTGACGGGAACGGTCTGCGCGTTCCAGATCCCGCCGGTGCCGGCCAGCGCGGTCCACGCGCCGCCCCAGTTCGCGGACCGCGCGGCGAACGCGGCGACACCTTCCGGGTCCGATCGGCCGTCGGCGGCGCTCGTCGCGGCCGCGACGAGCCAGGGCGCGTTGAGCGCGGCGACCGCCGTCGCCCTC
>NZ_JADPUN010000203.1 GCF_015690345.1 Plantactinospora alkalitolerans
CCCCGTCCCCACACACTAAACCCCCCGCCAACGACGGGAAAATCGGTCATCGGTACAGCGTCTCGGCGCGAACCGGTCGACCGCCTTCGTCATCGGCACTCCGACGGCGACCGGCCTCGTCGCGACGCGACGCACAGGCGCCGGTCGCCGTGGTCATGGTGCACGTGGGGACGGGCAATGGACGAGGCCCAGACCCGCCATTGCCACCCGAACATCCCATACGCATTCGCCCGCTAGATCGCTACGCTCTTGTTTGGGAGCGCTCCCGGGCGTCCTGTGGAGGGCCCCACTCACGAGGAGACAGCATGTCCGTACTGACTCGGCGGCATCTGCTGCACCGCGCCGCGTTGTCCGCCAGCGCCGTCCCGGCCGCCCGCCTGTCGACGAGCGCAGCCGTGACCGCCGCCACCGCTGGCACGGCGGCCACCGGATGCGACGGCGAGTCCGAGGCCGACGACGAGCGCCTTCCGGCACCCGAGTCGCAGCTCGGCCTCCGCTTTCCGGACAACTTCGGATGGGGCGCCGCCACCTCGGCGTACCAGATCGAGGGCGCGGCCAAGGACGACGGTCGGGGCGAGTCGGTCTGGGACACCTTCAGCCACACTCCGGGACGGGTCCGGGGTGGCGACACCGGCGACATCGCCGCCGATCACTACCACCGGTACGTCGAAGACCTGGACCTGATGAAGGATCTCGGACTGGGCAGCTACCGGTTCTCCATCTCCTGGCCCCGGATCCAGGCCGACGGCACCGGCGCCCCGAACCAGCGCGGCCTGGACTTCTACCGGCGCCTGGTGGACGGGCTGAACGAACGCGGCATCGCCCCGATGGCCACCCTCTTCCACTGGGACCTGCCCCAGTCGCTGCAGGACATCGGCGGCTGGGAGTCGCGAGACGTCGCCTACCGCTTCGCCGACTACGCGGAGGCCGTCTTCGAGGCACTCGGCGACCGCGTGCCCGTCTGGCTGACCATCAACGAGCCCAAGACGGTGGTGCAGAACGGCTACCTGCAGGGACACCACGCCCCCGGGCTCCAGGATCCGGGCGCCGCCTACCTGGTCGCGCACCACCTGCAACTGGCGCACGGCCTTGCCGTACGCGCACTGCGCGCCACCGACAGCACCAGCCGGATCGGCCCGGCGCTCAACCTGCACCCCTGCTACCCGGCCGACGACGCCCCGGGGGTCACCGAGGCCACCCGGCTCTACGACGGCTACGAGAACCGGCTCTACCTCGACTCGATCTTCAAGGGCGCCTACCCCGCCGACGTGCTCGACGATCTCGGTCCGGACGACCGGATGGTCCGGGGCATCCGGGACGGCGACCTGAAGATCATCTCCTCCCCGGTGGACCTGCTCGCGGTGCAGTACTACACCCCGCTGTACATCAGCGCGGCCGGCGAGACCGTACGGAAGTGGCCGACCTCCGAGGCGAGCTGGCAGCAGATCTTCCCCGACGGGATGTACGACATCCTCACCCGGGTCACCCGGGACTACGGCACCGTGCCGCTGACCATCACCGAGAACGGTCTGCCCACCCCCGACGTCCTCGACGCCGACGGCACCGTCGCCGACCCGGCGCGGATCGCCTTCCTGCGCGACCACCTCGCGGCCCTGCACCGGTCCATCGCCGACGGGGTGCCGGTGGAGAGCTACCACGTCTGGTCGCTGATGGACAACTTCGAGTGGAACGAGGGTTACGAGCAGCGATGGGGACTGATCTACATTGACTTCCCGACCCAGCGTCGCATCCCCAAGCGCAGCGCCGACTGGTACCGCCGGGTGATCGCCGCCAACACCCTCTGACCCCGTCGGCGTACCGGCCGCCACTCGGGCGCGTACCGCAGCCGTCCGAGGCGCAACCACCGAAGACGGGGGGGTCCATGGAGATCTACAGTTCGACCAGAAGACACGTCACAGAACCGGAACTCCGGTCCCTGGTCCGCCGTGGTTTCGGCGACCGGGCCGAGATCGACCGATGGCAGGAACTGACCGGCGGCACCTACAACGCCGCGTACGCCGTCACCCTGGTCGACGGCACCGACCTCGTACTCAAGGTCGCGCCGCCGCCGGATCTGAAGTTGCTCAGCCACGAGGTCGACCTGATGCGCACGGAGGTGGACTTCTACCGCCGCGCCGGCCGGGCCGGTGCCGCCGTACCGGACGTGGTCTACTTCGACTTCGGCCGGGACCTGATCGGCACCGACTTCGTGTTCCTGAGCCGGGTGCCCGGGACCGACCTGCGCGGAACCCGGGACGACCTGACCCCGGCGCAGCTCGCCGCCGTACGCGGGGAGATCGCCGCGATCGCGGCCCGGCTGCACACGGTCACCGGCCCCGCGTACGGATATCCGCTACGGGGCAGCCGCAGTTGGCAACCCTCCTGGCGGGCGGCGTTCGGCGCCATGGTCGACGACATCCTCGCCGACGCCACCCGGCTCGGCAGCGCGCTGCCCGCACCACCGGAGCGGATCGGCGCGCTGCTACGCCGGCACGCGGACGCGCTCGACGAGGTGCGCCGGCCCGCGCTGGTCCACTTCGACCTGTGGGACGGCAACGTCTTCATCGCCGCCGACGCCGCCGGCACGGTCCGGGTGACCGGCCTGATCGACGGTGAGCGGGCGTTCTTCGGCGATCCGCTGGCCGAACTGGTCTCGATGACCATGTTCCGGAACCTGGACGACGAACCGGAGATCCTCGCCGGCTACGCGTCGGCCGGGCACGGCGGGCTCGAACTGACCGACACCGCCCGATGCCGGCTGACCCTCTACACGATCTACCTCTATCTGATCATGGCGATCGAGGGCGCCACCCGGGGCTGGGACGGCCCGGAACGGTCGAAGCGCGAGCAGTGGCTTCTCGGGCTGCTCGACACGGAACTCGGTCGGCTCGACCAGGTGCGGCGCGGATGAGCCGGACCGGCTCCGCTGTCCCGCTGACCGACCACCGTCGGTCAGCGGGGCAGCGCCTGCTGGAGTTCGGCACGCAGTGCGGGGGTCAGCATCTCGCCGGCCGCCTTGGCCAGCTTCGCCATCTCGTAGCCGACCACGCCGATGTCGGCGTCGATGGCGGCGAGGGTCGCAAGGATCGAACCGTCCCTGATCTGCATCACCAGGAAGTATCCCCGGCCCATCTCGACCACCGTCTGCTTCACGATGTCGCCGTCGAACATCTCGGCGGCTCCGGTGGTGATGCTGCACAGTCCCGACGTGACCGCCGCGAGTTTGTCCGCGTGGTCCCGGGGCAGGTGCTCGGAGACGGCCACCAGCAGTCCGTCGGCGGAGACGACGATCGCGTGGGCCACTCCGGGTACCCGTTCGGTGAAGCCGCTCACCAGCCAGTTCAGATCCCGTGCCTCTTGACTGAGCGTGCTCAATACTGCTCCTCTTCGCTGCGCGCGCCGGCCGGCGCCATGGGTATCACAATCGTGTCCTCGGCCTCGGCCCGCCGGACGCCGCCGTAGTACCGCGACAGCGTCCCGGCCACCTGCTCCGGATCCGGCTCCTCGCGCTGAACCGGGGTCCTCGGCCGGACCGGTTCGGACTTCACCGGCAACTGTGCCATCGGCACCCGGATCGGCAGCCCACTGGGCTTGATCCCGCCGGTCACCGGCACCGCGGGCGGGGCGTTTCCGGTGGGCAGTGGAACATGTGGCCTGGCCGGCGAGGACGCCGATCCGGACCGGCCGTGTCGGGACCACCAGGTGCTGCCGGGCTCCGGACCGCCCTCGGCGGCCCTTCCCAGCACGTCCTCGGCCCGGGTCGGGGTCTCCCGCCGGACCGTACGCCGAGCCTGCGCCGCCTCGCCCGGCGCACCGCCGCCCGGCCGTCCACCGGCCGGCAGGTGCGTCCCGTTCGTACCGGCCACCGCACCGGCGACAACCGTGAGCATCCGGCGCCCGCGCCCGTCCACCGGTTCCGGAGCCGGTGCCGCCGCCAGCAGGTTCGCCGGCAGCCAGACCGTCGCCAGCAGTCCACCGACGTCGGTGGCGCGCAACCGCACCCGTACGCCCTGCCGGGCGGCCAGGTGGCTGACCACGAACAGGCCCATCCGCTCCGACGCCGACACGTCGGCGGCCGGCGGTACGGCCAGCACCTCGTTGGCCTCGACGAGCGCGGTCGGGCTCATTCCGAGACCCTCGTCGAGGATCTCCACCAGCACGCCGCCGTCCGGCTGGCCGGTGGCCACGGTCTGGACCACCGTGTCGGGTCTGGAGAACGAGGAGGCGTTCTCCAGCAACTCGGCGAGCAGGTGCACCAGGTCGGCAACGGCGTGCCCGACGATGTACAACTCGTCGGCGACGTTGTGCCGGATCCGCTGATACTGCTCGATCTCGGCGACAGCGGCGAGCATCACCGTGGAGAGCAGCACCGGGCGGTTCCACCGCCGGGTGGCCTCGGTGCCGGCCAGCACCAGCAGGCTGTCGTCGTTCCGGCGCATGCGGGCGGCGAGATGGTCCAGTTTGAACAGGTTCTCGAGCTGGTCGGGATCGCCCTCGTCCTGCTCGAGCTCGTCCAGCAGCTCAAGCTGACGCTCGACCAGCACCTGACTCCGCCGGGCGAGGTTGACGAACATCGCGTTGACGTGCCGGCGCATGACCGCCTGCTCCAGCGCCACCGTGACGGCGCTGCGGTGCACCGCCACGAAGGCCTCGGCCACCTCGCCGATCTCGTCCATCGACCGTACGTCCGCCGGGGGCACGTCGAACTCGGACGACACCGGATCCACCGTACGCAGCCGCTCCAGTGTCTCCGGCAGCTCGACCTGGGCGACCCGCAGCGCCTGGCTCCGCAACATCCGCAGCGAACTGGCGATGGACCGGCCGATCGCGATCGAGGTGAACAGCGCGGCGACCAGTACGGCCAGCACACCACCGGCGGTGAGCACCGTACGGCGGAGCTGCTCGCCGCTACGGGTCTCCGCCAGCTCGACCGCGTCGCCGACCGCACCCGCCTCGATCTGCCGGAGCAGATCCTGGCGCTGCTGGCTGATCGTCCACCAGGACTTCGGCTCCAGCACGGCGGCGATGCGGCCGCCGGACGCGAACGTGGTCTCCTCCATCCGGACGGCGGCCACGAAGTTCGGATTGCCGGCGGCGCTGGTGTACCGCTCGATCTGCCGGTCGGTCGCCGACAGCCGGAAGTCGGCGAGCCCGCTGAGCTGCTGAGTTCGCAGGTCGGTGAGCGCGACCAGGTCGCTCGGGTCGTACCGTCCGGCCCGTGCGGCGGCGTAGAGATGACCCCGGATCTTCGAGTTGACCTCTTTCACCTGGGCGAACTCGACGTACCGCAGCACCGCGTCGGTCAGGTCGGCACGGTCCGTACCCGGCGACGGCTCGGCCAGCAGCACCAGCAGCACCTCGATGACGCGGTCGTACTCGCTGAGCACCGGATTGGGGGTCAGTCCGGCGGCCGGCACCGCGGACCGGACCTCGGGCAACCGATTGAGCGCGTCGTCGACGCGGTCGTAGGAGATCCGCCAGGACGCCTCGCCGCGCGCCAACGGCTCCGCCGTCGCCCGGAACTGGTTGACCGCCCGGTCGACGACCGGGTACACCGCCTTGAGCGCCGGCAGGACCTGCCCCGGCTCCAGCTGTCCCGCCGGTACCGAGGCGAGCGCCGACAGCTCGCCGGCGGTCTGGTCGCGTTCGCGCTGCAACTCGTGGATCAGTGCCGTGATCTCGCGGCCCACCCCGACCTGGTCGGCGAACTCGCCGAGCTGGCCCGCCTGGCCGACCAGTGCACCGGTCTGCGCCCCGGCCAGCACCAGGAAGGCGATCGACGGAACGACCAGGACGGCGCCCAGCTTGGTACGCATCCGCCAGTCCCGGAGCCGGAACGCGGAACGGCGCCGGTGCGGTACGACCCGGACGTCGAGACGGCGCCGGCGGTGACGCGAGACGGCGCCGTGTGACGGTTCCGGGGCAACAGCCACCACGCCTCCTACCGTCCTCGATGCCGGGCGCGCCAAGGAGCGGAGCTATTTCAAATCAGGCCCGGTCCTGCTGTCAATGATCTAGTGGGCAGAACAGCTCACGAAGGATACTGCGGGCGATCCGATCTTGTCGCTGTCGCCGACTCGTCCTCATCCGTCCGGACGATGCGTTCAAGTCCGGTCGCTCCGTCGAGTCGGCCGATCGCCACCAAAGCCGCACCGACCGCACCGATCTCCGGATTTCGGACGTGGTGTACCTCGCGCGGGGCCAGCTCGACCGCGAAGGTCCGCCGCCACCACCCGGACGCCGCGACCGCACCGCCACCGAGTACCACCTGGACCGAGGCGTCCAGGGTGGACTCGATCGCGGCGACACCCACCGCCACCTGGACGCAGAGCGCGCCCATCAGGCCGGCCAGGATGTCCACCGAGGTCGTGTTGAACCCCAGTCCGGCCAGCATGCCGGAGCCGGCCGGAGCCAGTCCGGGCGGTCGGTCACCACCGAGCCGAGGGTCGGCCGGCACCCCACTGCCGGGCGGTATCCGGGCCAGTGCCTGGTCCAGCTCCGGCCCGTCGGGCAGCCGCATCTCCCGCCGGGCCCACGCGTACAGGCTGCCGCCGCCGGAGAAGGCGGTTCCGGTGACCACGTGGTCGTGGTCCACCCGGTACCGCCAGAGCTCCTCGGGCAGCGGGGGCAGCTCCGCTCCGGCCTCGACGCGCTGCACCAGCCGGACGGCCGCCGAGGTGCCGACCGTTACCGCCGCCCGGCGGGTGTCGAAGCATCCGGAGCCCACGTTGGAGGCGGCACCGTCACCGGAGGGCGGTGCCCACCGGGCGGTACGCAGCGCGGGCCAGCGGCGGGCGAAGTCGGCCCGCAACCGGCCGGACCAGGATGGTGCGGCCAGCGCCGGCAGCTCTCCCGGGCGGACACCGGCCAGTTCGCACGCCTCCGGATCCCAGTCCAGGGTGCGCAGGTCGAGCAGGCCCGTACCGGACGCCTGGGAGATCGACATGACCTCCTCGTCGAGCAGCATGCCGAAGATGTACTCGACCAGGCCGGCGAAACGCATCCGGCCGTCACCCGCGCGCTCCCGCAGCCACGGCAGCCGGACCGACCAGTAGAACCGGTGCCACCAGGTCCCGGTCCGCCGATGGAAGGCGTCGGCATCCTGGGGGCCCCGGACCCCGGCCGGCGCCACGGGTCGGGTGTCCAACCAGGTCAGCACGGGCCCCAGCGGGCCACCGCCGGGATCGAGGGGCACCACCGAGTGCCACTGGGCGGAGGCGACGACCAGTTCGACTCCGTCGAGGTGCCGGGCCCCGGCCAACTCGTCCAGGCACTCGATGAGGGCACCGAGGTAGGCCCGCGCGTCCAGGGTCGCCTCGCCGGTGTCGCCGATGACGACGTCGGCCGGACGCCGGGCCAGCGCACCGGGCAGCGGCCGGGCGGCGGCGTCCAGCACCAGGCCACGCACCGACGACGTACCCAGGTCGAGAGCGAGAATCCTCATCGACGAAAACCGTACCCGTTCGGCGTGCCGCCGAAGCCAAGGTGGCGCGGAGCGGCCGGAAGTGGTGTCGACATACACCGAACCGCCCATCTGATGGACGGTTCGGCGACACGGGTGCCGGGCTGGGCTCCACTGCCCTAGACTTTCCGCCATGCTCGCGCGACTTCAATCCTGGTGGCCCGCCATTCCGGCGGCCGACCTCCGCGCGTAGCTCTTCCACGCGGCCGCCCCACGCGGCGGCCGCCAGCCTTTCCTCCAGTCTTCCGGCCACCGCACCGGACGGCCCCGGCTGTGAGGGACGACTGATGAACCTGCTGCACCACCTGATCGCCACCGTCGTGGCCGGCGCCGATCCGGGCCCGTTCGCCCTGGTCCGCCGGGACGGCGCCGCTGCCCTCGACGTCTTCACCGGCTTACCGCGTACGGTGTCGAGGCTCGCCGACATTCCCCTCCCGCCGGGTCCGGCCGGGCCACGGACGCTCGCCCTGGTGCCGTACCGGCAGATCACCGAGCGCGGCTTCGCGTGCGTCGACGACGCCGCCCCGCTGGAGTGTCTGGTGCTGTCCGGGCACGTCCGGGTCCCGCTCACGGAGGTGCTCGCCGCGCTGCCCCGGACACCGACACCCGTCCGGGACGCCGCCTTCGACCTCTCCGACGAGACGTACGCGGAGATCGTCGAGCGGGTGCTGCGCGACGAGATCGGCCGGGGCGAGGGTGCGAACTTCGTGATCTCCCGCTCGTTCGTGGGCACGCTGGCCGGGCCCGCCCTGCCGGCGGCGCTGGCCGCGCTGCGTCGGCTGCTGCACGGCGAGCGGGGCGCGTACTGGACGTTCCTGGTGTACACCGGCACCCGGATCCTGGTCGGCGCCTCCCCGGAACGCCACGTCAGCGTCGAGGACGGCCTGGTCATGATGAACCCGATCAGCGGCACCCTCCGGCATCCGGACGGCGCGGCGGACCGGGAGTCCCTGCTCCGGTTCCTCGCCGATCCGAAGGAGATCGACGAGCTGTACATGGTGCTCGACGAGGAGCTGAAGATGATGGCGACCGTGGCCGAGCAGGGCGGCCAGGTGATCGGCCCGTACCTGAAGGAGATGGCGCACCTCACCCACACCGAGTACCTGCTCGCCGGACGGGGTTCGCTGGACGTTCGGGAGGTGCTCCGGGAAACCATGTTCGCCCCCACCCTCACCGGCAGCCCGATGGAGAACGCCTGCCGGGTGATCGCCCGGCACGAGCGGCGCGGCCGGGGCTACTACGGAGGCGTACTGGCACTGCTGGGTCGGGACGACGCCGGCCGGCAGACGCTGGACGCGCCGATCCTGATCCGTACCGCCGAGATCTCCCCGGCCGGAGCGCTGCGGGTGCCGGTCGGCGCGACCCTGGTACGCCACTCCACCGCGGCCGGCGAGGTGGCCGAGACGCATGCCAAGGCGGCCGGGGTGCTGGCGGCGCTGGGGTTGCGGTCAGCCTCGGCCCCGCCGGTCACCGGACCGGCGGACACCGGACCGGCGGGCGCCGCGCCGGACACCGGACCGGCGCCGTTCGGGGCCGGACCGGCGGCGGAGCTCCGTCTGGCCGAGGATCCGGCGGTACGCGCGGCACTCGCCGCCCGCAACCACCGGCTCGCGCCGTTCTGGCTGGAGGAACGGACGCCGGGCGCCGGGGTCCTGCCGGAGCTCGTCGGGCGGCGGGTGCTGGTCGTCGACGGCGAGGACACCTTCACCGGGATGCTCACGCACCAGTTGCGGGCGCTCGGACTGACCGTCCGGACCCGGCCCTGGGGCGACGCGCTCGACCACGGGCGGTTCGATCCGACCGACGCCGATCTGACCGTGCTGGGTCCGGGACCTGGCGACCCGGAGAGTCCGACCGACCCGAAGATGACCGCTCTGCGCGGCGTGGCCGAACGCCTGCTGGCGGCCGGGCACCCCACCCTCGGGGTCTGCCTCGGCCATCAACTGCTGGCCGGGCGGCTCGGCCTGTCCCTGCACCGCCGGTCCGCGCCCTACCAGGGGCTGAGCCGGGAGATCGAGATCTTCGGCGCCGTCCGGCGGGTCGGCTACTACTCCAGCTACACCGCGCTGGCCGACGCCGACGAGGTGGTCACGGGGTACGGGTCGGTACGGCTGGCCCGGGACGCGGCGGACGGCGCGGTGCACGCACTACGCGGGCCGACGTACGCCGGGGTGCAGTTCCATCCCGAGTCGGTGCTGAGCCAGGACGGCATGGCGGTGCTGACCGATCTGATGAGGTGGCTGCTGCCGACCCCGACCGTGCCGACCCGCCGTGGCACGCCTGAGCCGCATACTTCTCGGCATCCCGGGTAGCCATTGGAGTAAGCCGGCGGTCCGGGTGGGTCGAGAGCCCCTGCCCGGGCCACCGGTGCAGACTGACCGCCCCATGATCGGCCGTTCCGGTTCGCACTCGACGCCCGTGCGACCATGGGCGGACCGGCCGGGAACGCCATCGTCAACCGCTGACAGGCGCGTACGGCCCCGCACTCTGGAGGTCGGCCGCGGTGTCTGAGCACGTTCCGGTGCCCCGCCCGGAATCCGGAACCGACCATGGCGCCCAGGCTCGCCTCCCGGACGCGGGCGAGGCGGAACCCGGCGACTGGCAGGCCGGCTACCGGTTCTGGGACGCCTACTTCGGGCTGGTCGTCCTGGCCGTCGCCGGGTTCGCGGTGGCCAGCAGCCCGCAGCCGATGCCACAGCGGCTCGCCGTCCTGCTCCCGCTCGCCGGGCTCACCGGCTGGTACCTCGGCTACGGTCGCCGGCTCATGCGTGACGAGGTCGAGGACTGGCGCGGGTACGGCTACCTCGCCGGCGCCCTCGTACTGTATGTACCGGCGGTACTGCTCAACGGATCGGCGTCGTTCGTGCTGTTCGCGCTCTGTCCGCAGGCGTACATGCTGGCCGGGTCGGTACCGGCGACGGTGGCGGTGGTGGTGTTCAACTCCGTACATCTGACGGTCCTGCTGGCCCGCGGCGTCGACCCGGTCGAGGTCGCGACGCATCCGCTCCCGGTCGCGGCACTGACGGTCGTCTTCTCCGCGACGTTCGGTAGCTCGATCCGGCGGGTGGTCGCGCAGAACGCGGAGCGGGCCCGCCTGATCCGCGAGTTGGACCGGTCCCGGGGCGAGGTGGCGCGGCTGTCCCACGAGGCCGGCATCCTCGCCGAACGGCAGCGGCTGGCGGGCGAGATCCACGACACCGTCGCCCAGGGTCTGACCAGCGTGGTGCTGCTGGTCCAGGCCGCCGACGCCGGCCTCGACGACGACCCCGAAGCGGCGCACCGGCATCTGGCGCTGGCCGCGCGTACCGCCCGGGAGAACCTGGCCGAGACCCGCGAACTCATCGCGGCGCTGACCCCGGCGGCGCTGACGGACTCGTCGCTGGCCGACGCCCTCGCCCGGCTGGTCGCCCGGTTCGGCGCCGAGACGGGCATCGCGGCGGAGTTCCGTCGGGACGGCACGCCGGTGCCGCTGTCGACCCGGACCGAGGTGGTGCTGCTCCGCGCCGCGCAGGAGTCGTTGGCCAACGTTCGCAAGCACGCCGAGGCCCGAAGCGCCACGGTGCGGCTGGCCTTCACCCTGGAAACGGTCCTGCTGGAGGTGACCGACGACGGTCGGGGCCTGACCGAGCCGGCCACCACCGACGCACCGGCGCGCGGCTACGGTCTCACCGCGATGCGGACCCGGGTCGACCAGGTGTCCGGCCTGCTCACCCTCGGACCGGCGGTTCCCGGTAGCGCCACCGGACCGGGCACGACGGTACGGGTCGCGGTGCCGATCTGATCAGTTCGGGTCCGCTCCGGCGGTGCGGGTCCGATCACCGGCGCCGTCCGGCGCGGACCTGGTACCGGCCCAGGCGTCGATCTCGGCGAGTGCGCCGCGTAGCCCGGCACCACGGTCGGTCAGTGCGTAGCTGATCCGGATGGGCGGCCCGGTCACGACCTGGCGGCGCAGCAGACCCTCGTCGGCGAGTTGCCGCAGCCGCTCGGTGAGCACCCGCCGGGAGACGCCGGGGACGGCCTCGACGAGATCGGTGAACCGGGCCTCTCCGTGGCTGAGCACGAAGAGCAGTTCGAGGGTCCAGCGCCGGCCGAGCAGCTCCAGCGCCGCGGCGGCGGCCGGTGACGGTGACCGGTCGGCAATGGTGGTTACTTTTTCAAACTTGGTCGCTTCGGCCGTCCCCGAACCGGTTCCGGTGCTGGTCGCTGCGGATCCGTGTCGGTGCCGCTGCTCCGCGAGGAAGACCTCGAGCCCGTCGAGCACCCGCCGGAGGCCGAACTCGAAGTCCTTCACCACCAGCGTCGGCGCGCTCGCGGCCCGGTCGAAGAGCCCGGACAGCAGCGGAAACCGGCCGCTGCACAGCAGCCGGAGCAGCGTCGCCGCCTCGGCCGCCCACCACTGCTCGGCGGTCACGCCGGTCCGCCGTTCGTCCTCGGTCTCGTTCCGGATGTACAGGGCGGCGCCCTGCACGTAGTCGCTGACGGTGAAGTAGATCTGGGTCATCGTCGCCCGGTCCAGCCCGAAGCCGTCGACCGCCCGCAGCACCCACTCGACATTGGCCAGCACGTTCGGCCCGAGCGGCGGCCGGGTGGTGCCCGCGACGATCGACAGCACCCACGGGTGCCGCTGGTACATCGCCCACTCCCGCCGGGCGGAGAACTCGATTCTCGCCCGCCAGCCGGCGGGTCCGGGATCGGGATAGTCGAGCTCGCCGAACACGGTCTCCACCATCAGGTTTACCAGTTGTCTCCGGCCCGGCACATGGCGGTAGAGGGACATCACCCCGGCGTCCAGCGCGGTGGCGACCCGCCGCATCGAGAGTGTCTCCAGACCCTCCGCGTCGGCGAGCCGGACCGCTGTCCGCACGATGCGGTCCGGGCCCAGCCCCGCTCCGGGCCGATTGCTCCGGTCGTCTCCCATCCGCGCCGCCTCCACTTCCGCCGCCGTCGCCGGCGCGCACTTCGCACGCTGGCGCGTACACTGTACCCATCATGTCGAGGTGAGGGGGTGGCGATGACCGGAACCATGACGGTACGACCGGCCGGGCGCGACGACGCCAGGGAGGTCGCCGTGGCACTCGGCCGGGCCGGGCTGGACGAGACGGTCTTCAGCTGGGTGGTGCCGGACGAGCAGGCCCGACGTGCCCGGGTCGAGGCGTGGACCGACCATGCCCTGGGCTGGGTGTCCGGCGTGCTCGACACCGGCGAGATCCTGGTGGCGCAGCAGGACGGCGGGGAGATCCTCGGCCTGTCGGTGTGGGAGTTCTTCCCCGGCGGTCCGGCTCGGCCCGATCCCGCTGCCGCCGCCGAGCAGGCCGCGTTCGTCGCGCGGGCCTACGGCGAGTACGCGCCCCGGATGGCCCTGGTCGCCGAGGTGACCCGGGCCCGCCACCCGGACCGGGAACCGTACTGGTACCTACAGCAGATGGCGGTCGTACCCGCGTCGCGCGGCCAGGGCCTCGGCGCCGCGATGCTGCGCCACCAGGTCGCCAAGGCGGACGCCGCGGGGATCGGGGCGTACCTGGAGGCGAGTTCGCCCCGCAACCGCGCGTTGTACGCACGGCACGGGTTCCGGGCCCGGGGCGAGCCGATCTGGTTGCCGGACGGCGGGCCGGGCATCCAACCGATGTGGCGCGAACCCCGAGGCGACCCGTCGACGGCGCCGTCGACGCCGCCGGTCGGTTAGGCCCACCGGTCAGTAGGCCCACCGGTCAGTTCGTCGGTGCACCCTCGAAGCCCTCCCGGCCGGACGGGCGGGTGCTGGCCAGCCAGATGCCGAAGATCATCGCCAGTACGGCGGGCACCTCGACCAGCAGCCGGAGGCCGCCGAACGACAGCGTCTCGTGGAAGGCGGTGACACCGATGACGACGCTGCTGACCGGGTCCACCAGGGTGATCGCCGTCAACGGCGCGGCGAGCGGGCCGTTCTGGAAGGCGTTCTGGTTCAGCGCCACCGCCGCGATCCCGATCACGGCCAGCGCGTAGAGATGCCAGTCGGTCAGGGCCGAGAGCGGGTCGCTGAACACCCGTTCGGCGAAGGTCTTCAGCACGGAGGCCGTGCCGGCGTAGAGCACGCCGGTGGCAACCCCGAGCAGGGTGCCGCGGAGGGCGCCCCGGGCCCGGTGGGCGAGGACCAGGCAGATCCCGATCAGCGAACCGCCGATCAGCGCGACCCCGAGCCAGCCCATCATTGAGGGCTCGGAGACACCCGCCCTGGGCTGCGCGGCGGCGAGGAAGGCGCCCAGACCGAACACGCAGGAGGCCACCGCCGTGACGTCCCGGGGGTGCGGTCGGCGGTGGTCGAGCGCCGCCTCCAGAGGGATCGCCAGGAACATTCCGCTGATCAGCAGGGGCTGGACGAGGGTGAGCGGCCCGAACCGGAGGGCGAGGGCCTGTAGGGCGGTACCGGTGAAGTCGGGGAGCTTGGCGAGCAGCCAACGCTTGCGCCGGAGCATTCGCAGGAACAGCCGGGGATCGGCCGTACCGTGCGGTGGTTCCCGGCGTACGGCACGCTGTTGCAGTGCGGCCCCGAGCGCGAAGCAGCTCGCGGAGGCGAGCGCGAGCAGCACCGCGGCGATCGTCACGCCCGGGTCCCATCGCCGCCGCTGCGGGACATAACGGGTAACGTGCGCACAAAATAACGCTACGTGATCTCCGCTCCCGCCAACGGCGGTTCGCGGTGGGACCTGATCCCCGGGGGTGACAGATGCCCGGGTCGCGATTGCCGCGGCAGGCGGCCCTCGCGACCCGGGCCCCGGTCATCCGGATCAGGTACGGGCGGAGAAACGGTCAGGACGCCAGCGCCCCGGCCGCCCGCCCCTCGTGCAGGGTGAGGTTCCGGCCGTTCGACGGGTCGAAGAGATGGATCTTCTCCAGGTTGAACCAGATCCGCCGGCTCTCCCCCTCGGCGACCGTGGACTCCGCCGACAGCCTGGTGACCAGGCTGGACCCGGAACCCGTGAGGTCCTCGGTGCCGACATCGGCGGCGAGTTCCTCCAACTCCGCCGCGCTGGCCCGCTCACCCTCGACGGTGAGGTACACGTACTTGTCCGAACCCATCGACTCAACGATCTCGACCGGCGCCTCGAACTCCGTCCCCCGGGCCCGGGTCTCGTCGTCGATCAGCGACGCGTCCTCGAAGTGCTCGGGACGGATACCGAGGATCAACTCACGAGGCGCGTCCTCCGCCGTCAACTCCCGGCGGATCCGGTCACCGAGCGGCACGTCGCCCACCGCCGTGCGCAGCTTCCCGTCCTCGACCGCCGCGTGCAGGAAATTCATCGACGGCGAGCCGATGAACCCCGCGACGAAGAGGTTGGCCGGGTTGTCGTACAACTCCTGGGGCGGGCCGACCTGCTGCACGGCACCGCCCCGCATGATCACCACCCGGTCGCCGAGGGTCATCGCCTCGGTCTGGTCGTGGGTGACGTACACCGTCGTGGTGCCGAGTTTCTTCTGCAACCGGGACACCACGGTACGCATCTGCACCCGCAGCTTGGCGTCGAGGTTGGAGAGCGGCTCGTCCATCAGGAACGCCTTCGGGCTGCGTACGATCGCCCGACCCATCGCCACCCGCTGGCGCTGCCCGCCGGAGAGGTTCGCCGGCTTGCGGTCCAGCAGCGCCGTCAGCTCCAGCACCTTCGCCGCCTCGCTGACCTTCTGCTCGATCGTCTCCTTGTCGAGCTTGGCCAGTCGGAGCGGGAAGGCCATGTTCTCCCGTACGGTCATGTTCGGATAGAGCGCGTACGACTGGAACACCATCGCGATGTCCCGGTCCCGGGGCGCCTTGTCGTTGACCCGCTCCCCCGCGATCCGCAACTCGCCCCCGGTGATGTCCTCCAGCCCGGCGATCATGTTCAGCGTGGTCGACTTCCCGCAGCCCGACGGACCGACCAGGATGACGAACTCGCCATCGGCGATCTCCAGGTCGACGTCGCGCACCGCGACCGTTCCGTCCGGGAAGCTCTTGCTCACCTTGTCCAGCACGATGTCAGCCACTGCGATTCACCCCTTGACGGCGCCGGACGTCAGGCCCGACACGATGCGACGCTGGAAGAACAGCACGAACAGAATGATCGGAATCGTGATCACCACGGCCGCGGCACAGATCGCCCCGGTCGGGTCCTCGAACTGCGACTCCCCGGTGAAGAAGGACAGCGCCACCGGCACCGTGCGGGACCGCTCGGTGGAGGTCAGCGAGATCGCGAACAGGAAGTCGTTCCAGCAGAAGATGAAGACCAGGATCGCCGTGGTGAAGACCCCGGGTGCGGCCAGCGGCGCGATCACCCGACGGAACGCCTGCCCCTGGGTGGCCCCGTCCATCTTGGCGGCCTTCTCCAGGTCCCACGGGATCTGTTTGAAGAACGCCGAGAGGGTGTAGATGGCCAGCGGAAGGGCGAACGTGATGTACGGCAGGATCAGGCCCGGCCAGGTGTCGAAGAGCCCGAGCGACCGCTCGATCTCGAACAGCGGGGAGACCAGCGACACCTGCGGGAACATCGCGATCAACAGGGAGACCCCGACCAGCGCCTTCTTGCCCGGAAAGTCGAGCCGGGCGACCGCGTACGCCGCCATGGTGCCCAGCACCACGGCGATCGTCGTCGCGATCAGCGCGATGCCGATCGAGTTGACCAGGGCCCGGACGAACTGGTCGGTGGAGAAGATCGTCCGGTAGTTGTCGAGGGTCCACTCGCGGGGAATGAAGTTCCCGTCGGTGAGCGTGCCGGTGGTCTTGAACGACAGCGACGCGATCCAGAGCACCGGAACCAGCGCGAAGACCACCACCACGACGTCCAGCAACCCCCACCGCCACTTGGCCGCGGCCGTGGTGTCCATGGCGGCCATCAGATTCTCCTTCCGTTCGCGACTGCGGTGCTCCGCCTCGCCACGCTTTCCGCGCTCATCGGCGGCCTCCCTCGTCGGTGCTGCCGGGAGCAGCCGTGCCGAACAGCTTCACGAAGACGAACGCGATGATCGCCACGGCGATGAAGATCAGCACCGACATGGTCGACCCGATCCCCAGGTTCAGCCCTCGGATCAGGTTGTTGTAGGCGAGCATCGACACCGACGAGGTCTGGTTCGCCCCGGCGGTCAGCACGAAGATGTTGTCGAAGACCCGGAACGCGTCCAGGGTGCGGAAGAGCAGCGCGACCAGGATCGCCGGTTTCATCACCGGCAGCATCACCTTCGTGAACCGCTGCCAGGCGGACGCGCCGTCCATCGAGGCCGCCTTGAGCAGGTCCTCCGGCACCAGGGCCAGACCCGCCATCAGCAGCAGCGCCATGAACGGGGTGGTCTTCCAGATCTCCGCCAGCATGATGATCGCCAGTGCGCTCGCCCGCTCGGTCAGCGGCGCCCCCTCGCCGAACAGGGTGGCCAGGTATCCGGTACCGGGCGTCCAGGCGTACCGCCAGGAGAAGGCGGCCACGACGGTGACGATCCCGTACGGGATCAGCGCCGACGTCCGGACCAGCCCGCGCCCGATGATGGTCCGGTGCATCACGATGGCCAGTCCCATCCCCAGCACCAACTCGACCGCGACCGTCACGACGGTGATCAGCATGGTCACGCCGAACGCCGTCCACCAGTACCCGTTGCTCAGCACCGTGACGTAGTTGGACAGCCCGACGAACTCCCGCTGATCCGGAAACTTCAGGTCGAAGCGCTGCAACGACAGCCAGACGGAGTAGAGGATCGGGTACGCGGTGACGGCCAGCATCACCAGGGCGGCCGGGGCGCAGAGCAGCCAACCCAGTTTCCGTTCGGCCCGCTTGCCCTCGCTCAGCGGCACCCGGCCACGGCCCCGGCGGGGCGCCGGCACGCGCCCCTTCGGCCCGGCCGCCTCGGTGCGGTCAACGGTGGTCGTGGAGTCCGTGCTCATGGGAGTACCCCCTTGGACTCGAGCGCGTCCTGTGCCGCCTCGCGCATCCGGTCCGCGGTCCGCTCGGGCTGGATTTTGGACGGCGGGGAGAGCGTCGCCGACAGCACGGTGGAGATGTTCTGGTACGCCGGACTGAGCGGCCGGGTCGCCGCGTCCTTGAGTTCGGCGAGGATCGTGTCCCGCATCGGGTACGCCTCGGCCATCTCCGGCTCGGCGTAGACGCTCTCGATGGTCGGCGGCACCCCGTCGTTGATCGCCGAGAACTTCTGGTGCTCCGGGTTACGCAGACAGGTGGCGGCCTCGAAGGACTCCTCGGGATGCCGGGAGAACCGGCTGACCGCGAGGTTGACGCCGCCGATGGTGACCTTGCTCGGCGTGTTCGGATCCACTCCCGGGAACCGGGCCCATTTGACCTTCTTGGCCAGTTCCGGATCGGCCTCCTGCATGGCCGGATAGACGAAGGGCCAGTTGAGCTGGAAGGCGCCGGCACCGGACTGGAAGTCGAGCCGGGCCTGGTCCTCGATGGTGTTCGAGAACGACGAGGTGGTGATTCCGGCGTTGGCGAAGTCGCGGAGCACCTCCAGGGCCCGGACCGCACCGTCGTCGAAGACGGCCTTCGTGCCCTCGGAGTTCAGGATCTGCCCGCCGGCACTGGCCACCAGGGTGTTGTAGAGGACCACCAGGCCCTCGTACTGGGCACCCATCGTGATCACCCGGTACGGCTGGCCGCGCCCCTTGAGACCGAGCGCAAAGTTGATCATTTCGTCCCAGGTACGGGGCGGCTGGGACACCAGGTCGGTCCGGTACCAGAGCAGTTGCACGTTGGTGTTCTTCGGCGCGGCGTACAGCTTGTCCTCGTACTGGGCGGTTTCGAGCGGTCCGGCCAACGTGCCGCGCTCGGCCTCGGCCCGGCGCTCGCCCGTCCACTCCAGCAGCCAGCCGGCGCTCGCGAACTCCTGGGTCCAGGTCACGTCGAGGCCCAGCACGTCCATGCCCGAGTCCTCGGCGGCCAGCCGGCGCACCAGTTGCACCCGCTGTTCGTCAGCGGCCCGGGGCAGGACCCGGTACTTGATCTCGTACCGTCCGCCCGCCTGGGCGTTGCAGTCGTCGACGACCTTCTGCAGGTTCTGTTCCGGGGAGTAGTAGAGGTTGATGGTGGGGATTCCGCCGTCCTCGCCGGAACCGCAGGCGGCCATCGGGGCCAGCAGGGCCAGCGCGACCGCACCGGCCGCGAGCCGGATCCGGCCGCTCCGAGCCGGGCCGCCCCGGTGCGGATCAGTCATGTCGGCACCCCGCCGTCGGATCCGGAGCCGGCCCGGCCAGAAGTGTCCCGGCCGGATCCGGGCCGGCCGGGGCCCACCGGCCCACCACCGTCCCCCCCACGTCGACCTCGGAGCATCGGAAGCACTGCTCGGACCGCGCCGACCGTACGTCGCGCACCCGGTGACCGCTCATCACGCCGCCTTCCTCTCCCACGACGACCGGAACGCCATCGTCCCGGCACACGGCGAAAGCACCCCGCCTCCGGCCGTAACCGAACTGCCGACCGGGCGTGGGTGTCCTGCGCCTCCCACTGCCCCGTCGGCCACGAGGCGAAACCTCGGCCCCCGCCCGGGGTGTCCGCCAGGTGCCCGGATGGCCGGTTTGACGGCCGATGCCCCCGCCCGCCGAGGGCTCGTCGGCACGGACGGCCACCATCGGGCTCCACAGTGGTATTCCCCCGGCACCGCCGCCTCCGCTAGCGTGGGTCGCACCTCCGGCGCCAGCAGGTCGCCGTCGACGCCGACACGCTCCCGGACCAGCGCATGCCGCCCGATCGGCACCCGCGTCGATCGCCGAAACGCGCCCCGTCCCGCGATCCTTTCGGCAGGATCGTCTGCAAGAGGAGGTGCCGTCGTGCAGCACACCAGGGCGCTCACGTTGTCCTTCGAGGTTCCCGGACCGCCACCGGTCAGGACCGAAGCACTATCGATCTTCGCGGCCGGGCACCGGCAGGCCGCCCGGGTCCGGACGCTGCTGGAGGCCGCCTGCGATGCGGCACAGCGCACCGGCTGGACCGCCCTGACCGAACCTGTCGATCTCGAGGTCGTGCTGCGCTGCCCGCCGGGCCGCCGGACGGCCGACGCGGCGACGCTGCTCGGCGGAATCGGCGCGGTGCTCCAGGACAAGAAGCGCGCCGCCGACATCGGCCTGGCCCACCTGGGCGTGCTCGCCGACGTCGTGCTCTACGTCGACGACCGGCAGATCCAACGAATCTCGTACCGGGAGGAGCCGGCCGAGGACATGTCCTACCTGGTCCGGGTGAGCACGCTGGCGACGCCGGCCTGAACGCCGGGCGGCGACGGTTTCATCACCACCGACGGCTGGGTAACGCGGAGCCGCGACGGAGGGAGCAGCAATGTCGGAACCACACATCACCCTCGATCCCAGCGGGCTCGGCCAGGCGCAGCAGCACCTGCGGGGGCCGCTGGAGGAACAGCTCAACTCGGCGCTGCGGGTGGCGGCCGAGCGGGTCCGGGCGGAGTACGCCGACGAACCGGTGGAAGAGGTGTGCCAGCGGCTGCTCGACGAGACCCGGTCGGGGCTGCACCCCGACATCGCCGAGGGATTCAACCCGGACATGGAGGAGTTCTGCCGGGTGGCGGTGGCGATCGTCCGGCGGGACAAGGCCGGGGACCGTTGACCACACCCGACGGGCGGCAGCACCGGTGGCCGCCCCGACCGAGGTTGCCCATTGGCTGATGGTGGTCGGCCTCCGTACACTCAGTGCGCCGTTCCGGCCGACCGTGTTCGTCTGGCGTCCTCTGCCGGGATCCGGTCGATCTCTACGGGAGGCCATGTGCCCGCGCTGCCGTCCAGTGTGCCCGCCGCGGTGCTCGACACCACCTCGATCGCGCTGCTGACCGCGACCGAGCAAGGCGAGGTGACCTGGCACAACCGGGCGGCGCAGCGACTCGGCCACCTGATCGGCGCCGACGTCGGTTCCCTGCCGTTCGCGACGGCGACCCCGGACGGCCCGCCGGTCGAGTTGCGTTGCCCGACGGTCGAGGGCACGACCCGATACCTGCGGGTGACCTGCCGTCGGCTGTCCCCGCTGCGCGGCGAGGATCCGGCGACGCCGGTCCGGCTGGTCTACGAGTTGACGGACGTGACCGAGCAGCGGGCCGACCGGCGCCGCGCCGACGACTACGCCTGGCGGCTGACGCACATCGAGCAGCTTGCCCGGGTCGGCACCTGGGAGTGGCACCTGCCGACCGACGAGGTGGTGTGGTCGCCGACCCTGAAGTCCATGATCGGGCTGGGTCCGGACACCGCTCTGGACTACCCGACCTACCGGACGCTGATCCATCCGGACGACGTCCGCATGATCGAGGCGACCCTCGTCCAGGCCATCCGGGGCGGCACGTCGTTCACGTACACCCACCGGATGTTCCTGGCGCACAGCCGGGAGATGCGGATCCTGGAGTGCTACGGCGAGGTTTTCACCGACGAGTCCGGCAAGCCGCTCCGGATGCTCGGCACCGCACACGACATCACCGAGATCCGGCAGGTCCAGGACGAGCTGGCGTACCTCGCCGAGCATGATCCGCTGACCGGCCTGCCGAACCGCCGGGCCCTCACCGCCCGGATGAGCGAACTGACCTCGATCGCGGCCCCGACATCGGCCGCCCTGCTCCTGATCGACATCGACAACTTCAAGGACATCAACGACCTGCGTGGTCACGTCGTCGGCGACGAGGTCCTCCGGCTGCTGGCCCGGCTGCTGACCGAACACCTGCCGCCCGGTGCCGTGCTCGGCCGGCTCGGCGGCGACGAGTTCGCCGTCCTGTTGCCGTCCTGCGACGCAGACCGGGCGCTCGCGATCGGCGCCGGAATCTGCGACCTGGTCGCACACACCCCGTTCGCGGTACGCGGAGAGCCGCTGCGGGTGACCCTGAGCATCGGGGCCGCTCCGCTGGACACCTCCGACGGCGACACGCTGCTGCTCGCCCACGCCGATCTCGCGCTCTACCAGGCCAAGGGCGAGGGCCGGAACCGGGCCCGGCTGTTCGCACCGGAGCAGCAGCGCCTGGCCGCCCAGCGGGTCGACCTGGTGTCCCGGGTCCGGAAGGCGCTCGACACCGGCCAGTTGCAACTCGACGCGCAGCCGATCATCGACCTCGCCGACCACCGGGTACGCAGCTACGAACTCCTGATGCGGGTCCGCGACGACCAGCGCCGGCAGATCGGCCCCGGCGACTTCCTGCCCGCCCTGGAGCAGGGCGACATGATCTACGAGTTGGACCGCTGGGTGGTGGAGACCGCCACCCACGCGCTCGCCGCGGCGCGCAGTGCCGGTGTCGACCTCCGGTTCGACGTGAACATCTCCAGCCGGTCGCTGGAGGACCCCAGCTTCGGCGACTGGGTGGTCGCCACTCTGGCCGCCGCCGCCGTACCCGCCACCCTCCTCGGCCTGGAGATCACCGAGACCACGGCCATCGCCAACCTGGACGCCGCGCGCCGGCTCGCGTCCACGCTCACCTCGGCCGGCTGCGGCTTCAGCCTCGACGACTTCGGCGCCGGCTACGGATCCTTCGTGTACCTCAAGCACCTGCCGTTCAGCACCGTCAAGATCGCGGGCGAGTTCGTCCGGCAGGCCGACCACGGCGGTTCGGATCCCATCCTGATCGACGCCGTGGTCCGCGCCGCGCACGGGCTCGGGATGCGTACCGTCGCCGAACACATCGACCGGCCCGAGCTGGTACCCGTGCTGCGCCGGCTCGGCGTCGACTGTGGGCAGGGGTACCACCTCGGCCGACCGGAGCCGTTGCACCTGCTGATGGAACGGACCACCACCCGGAGTGGCGCCTCCGCGACCATTGCCTGACCCGAACACGGCCACGCCGCCCGGCGCCGCCGCGACGCCGGCTGCGGGCGATTCCTACCGTCCGCAGGATCCGACGTCGAGGTGGAAGTATCTCGCGTTGGCCCAGCGGCAGAGCCGGACGCCGACCACGATGCCCACGATCGTGACAAGCGCCGGCAGATAGCCGCTGGCGACCTGGACGATCGGGATCGCCGGGCATCCGCCGGAGACGGCCCAGCCCGTACCGAACAGCACCGCACCGGGTATCACGCCCGGATGAACACGTCCCGGTGTACGGCGGACCCGGATCAGCGCGAAGACGACCACGATCATCGCCACGCCGCCGCCGAACGCCAGGAGCATGCGCAGGTCCTGGAACGTGAACATCCGGTTCAGCTCGGCGTAGTCACCGAAGCCGATGTTGGCGACGACGAAGCCGAGGGCGAGCCCGGCGATGATATTGGCGACGAGAACCCCACCCCGGGTACGCATCACACCACCTTCCACAGCAGGAACGACACGACGACGGCGGCGCCGAAGAAGACAGCCGTCGCGACCATGCTGTCCGGATGAAGTCGGCCGCAGCCGTTCAGGCCGTGTCCGGAGCTGCATCCCCCGGCGAGACGGGTGCCGAAGCCGACGAGGACACCGCCGACGAACAACACGCCGATCATGTGTGGTGGGCTGTCGGTCACCAGGTCGCGGAAGCCGTCGCCCATGTCCAGCCGGAGGTCGAACCGGCCGGCGGTGACCGCCGCCAGCCATCCACCGAGGAAGATCGACAGGAGCAGGGCCGCCTGGCTGACCAACGGCGCCGGACGCGGGCTCGCGACCGGAGCAGGCTCGCTCGTGGCCGGCCCGCCCTGCGGGCCGGGCGCCGCTGCCGCACCGGACACCGGGTACGGCGGCGTGGGTGCCCCGGTACGGGTTCCGAAGTGCTCGGCGGTGGCCGACGCGAGGGCCTCGGTGAGCAGGCGATCGTCGCCGAACTGGGCCTCCATGCGTTCGACCCGGCGTTCGGCCCGCCACTGCAGGACGCGTTCCCAGGCCGAGGACACCCCGAACGATCGGTCGGTGGTGACGGTGTAGTTGATGGTGACGACGGCGAGCCCCAGCGCGCCCGCCCACCAGGGCCAGTAATTACTCATGCGGGACCTGAGATCCAATCGGCGAAGCGGGTCCACCAGCCACGCCGCCTGCCCGGCGGAGCCGCTGGTGATTCACCCGGGGTCTGTACGACATGCGCGGACCGTGCCGGCTCCACCGGTTGGGCCGTTCCCCGGATCCCCTCGAATCTGGCCTGGGGCGTCGGTGCCCAGGCCTGCCGGGAATCCGGCCCTGGCCAGCGGTTCTGGGTCGGCCGGGCCGGCCCGGCCGGCTCGACATCCGGGGTGGCGCGTTTCAGATGCTGCGCGTGGGCGCCGTTCGGGAGCAGCGTGATCGGCACGACGGCACCCGTGAGCGACAACTCGTATCGGGCACAGCCCCGCCATCCGTCCCCACTGTCACAGTAGTAGTCCCGCCAGCTGCGCAAACTGGCTCTGAGCAGCGGGAACAAGGGGCATCTTTCGGCGTGGGGGCAGCCCATATCGCTCCAGTCTGATCGACATGCGTCACCGAACGGATTGGCGGTCTGGCGTGAGCCCGATCTGGATTATCCAGCGAGCAAGCATAGAACATCGTCAGCATGTTCGCATTCCACCATTGATCATGAAATCACCGGCCTGGGCGTTGTGCACGCGTACGGCGAGCCCGCGGCAGGATCCGTCGTGCGGTGGCGACAGAGACGTACCCGGGTCCGCCGGGAAGCTCGTCAGGCCCGGCGGAAGGGCCGGGCCGAACCGGCGAGCGTGACGACCTCGTCCGCACAGCCCCAGGCCAGGGTGACCCCGGCGCCGCCGTGCCCGTAGTTGTGGACCAGCCGGACCCCGCCGTCGGCCCCCGAGCGGTCCACCGCCAGCCGCGCCCCGCCGTGCCGGGCGGGGCGCAGTCCGGCCAACTGCCCCAGGACCGGCGCCCCGGCCAACTCCGGGACGAGTGCGAGACACCGGGCCAGGATCGCGGCGCCGACCGCCTCGTCCGGGCCGGTATCCGTCTCCCCCGGCTCGAAGGTCCCGCCGAGCACCACGTCCCGACCGCGCGGATGCACGTAGGTGATCCCGGCCGGATTGCCCTCGTCCCGCCACGAGGTGACGAGTCCCGGGTTGGCGACCAGCACGATCCGGCCCCGGACGGGGTGCACGGCGGGATCGTCGGCCAACGTTCCGGCGGCCAGCCCGGTCGCGTTGACCACGACCGGCGCGACGCCGGCCGCCTCGTCGAGGGTCTCCACCCGGTGCCGGCGTACCTCCACCCCGAGTTCGTCGAGCCGGGCGACGAGCCAGTCCAGGTACGGACCCATCTCGACCGTCGGCACGGTGAACCGCCACTGCGCCGCGTACCCGGACGGCGGCTCGGCGGTTCGGAAGTCGGGTACCGCGGCGGACCACCACGGGTCGCCGTCGACCGGGGCGCGGAGCAGCATCCGGGTCGGCCGCATGACCACACCCGGCACTCCGCCGCCGGCCTGGGCGGCCAGTTCGTCGAAGGTCCGGCGGGCCCAGTCCAGCACCCGGGGATCGGGGCTGGTCCGGGTCGGATACCAGACCGCGGCGGCGACCCGGGAGACGGTCCGGGCCGGCTCGTCGGCGGTCAGCACGACCACCCGGGCGCCGGCCTCGGCCAGCCGCACCGCAGAACTGAGGCCGACCACCCCGGCACCCACCACGACCACGTCCGCCATTCGACCAGCGTGCCGCACGACCCGCCGGCTTGGAAAGGAGGAACCGACGCCGGTCAACCGCGCCGGACGTCCACCGCGATCACGAACGTGCCGTCCGTCCGGGTCAGCTCCAGTGCCCGGACCGGCAGCGCCTGGTCACTTCCGGGCGCCACCTGGAGGCCCAGTCCATAGGTGACATACCCCTCGAAGTCGCCACCGAAGTCGTACCCGCGCAGGGTGGGATAGCCGAGCGCCGGTCGGTGCGAGGCGGTGACCGACCCCCGGCCCCGCTCGTCGTGCGCCTGGGCCTGGATGAACCGGACGCGGAGAAAGGCGTTGCCCGGCAACCGAAGCGGCTCCCCGGTCCCCTCGGCGGAGACCTGTGCGACGTATCCGAGTTCGTAGGACGGGAAGCCGCCCCGGAAGGTGAACGAGATCCGGCTGTAGCCGGACCGCTCCTCCGGGTGGTCGGCGGCCCGGATCTCCACGAGGTACGGCAGCGGTGGAGCCGGCGGCGGGGCGACCGGCGGCCGGACCCGGTGGCGGACCAGGGCCGGCTCGGCCGGAACTCCCCACCCGTACGCCGTGCGGAACGAGGTGACGTCGTCGTCCGGTCCGGTCTGGGCGGGTCCGCCCGGGGTCCGTGGTGGCCCGGTGCCGGTGCCGGGCGCCACGGTCGCGGCCGGGTCGGTCGGCTGCGAGGAGGGCGCCGGAGGCTGTCCGGACGGTGTGCCGGAACTGCCGCCCGGGTTCGGTTCGCACCCGGTGAGCCCGAGGAGCAGGGCGAGAGCGAGCAGAGGTACGCGCTGACGTGTCATGCCGCTGTGACGCGTCACCGCGACGATCGGTTTACCCCGGCCATCGCGGGTCGACCGGACGATCCGTCCGATCCGAACGGATCCGTGCCGCCTCCCACCGGGTTCCGCTCGGCACTGAGACCCGCCCGGTACGCATAATCCACGCAGGTAGATCTAATGTGGGTGGGTTCGTCATCGGCGAGCTGTACCGCTTTCCACGGGCGAGGGGGGCAGGCGGCGTGACCACACTCGGGATTCACTCCGACCGCGACGATGTCGGCTGGCTGGCGGAGAGCCAGGCGGCGGTACGACCCGCGATGCTGGCCGCGATCGGCGACCTGCGACCGCAGATGCGAGCGGTCTGCGAGTACCAGTTGGGCTGGCGGGACAGCGAGGGCCGGCCGGTCGAGGCCACTACGGGAAAACTGATCCGGCCCGCGCTGACGCTGACCAGCGCGGCCGCCGTGGGCGGCGAGATCGGGGCGGCGCTGCCTGCGGCGGTCGCCGTGGAGCTGATGCACAACTGCACCCTGTTGCAGGACGACGTGATGGACCAGGACACGGTCCGTCGGCACCGCCCGGCGGCATGGACGGTGTTCGGTGAGTCCGCCGCGGTCCTCGCCGGGGACGCCCTGCTGGCCCTCTCGTTCGCCGTGCTGGCCCGCACGCCACCGCAGCTGGCCGGGCCGGCCGCCGCCCAACTGGCCCGCACCACCGACGAGCTGATCGAGGGACAGGCTCTCGACCTCTCGTTCGAGGAGACGAACCTGGTAAGCGTGGCGGACGGGGAGCGGATGTCCGCCGCCAAGACGGCGGCCCTGCTCGGCTGCGCGTGCGCGCTCGGCGGCCTCTACGCCGGCGCCGGTGAGCCGACCCGGATCCTGCTCGAGCGTTACGGGCGTCATCTGGGCATGGCGTTCCAGCATCGGGACGACCTGTTGGGCATCTGGGGCGACCCGAGGCTTACCGGCAAGCCGGCGATGGCGGATCTGCGACGTCGGAAGAAGAGCCTGCCCGTCGTCGCCGCGCTGGCTGCCGACAATCCGGCCGCAGCGCGGCTGCGCAGCCGCTACGCGGACGCGACGCCGTGCACCGACGCCGAGTTGCGGGATCTCGCCGACCTGGTCGACGAGGCCGGGGGACGCGCCTGGTCGGAGCGGGCGGCCCGGCGCGAGGTGGAACTGGCCAGGGAGACGCTGGTGGAGCTGGCCCGCTTCGATGTGGACACCGTGCGGCTGACCGCGATCGGCCGACTCATCGTCGGCCGGCAGGAGTGAGGAAGGAACTGGACCGCGACCTTCGCCCGCCACGCGGTCATGGTCCGAAGTGGGTGCCTATTCGCGTACGCCGGCCAGCTCGACGGCCCGGGACCGGAACGCGAGCCGGACCGGCAGCACCGCGCCCAGTACGGCCAGCGCGGCGCCGACGGCGGTGATCAGCGCCACCGGGCCCCAGGGCACGGTGACCGGGGTCGCCCCGACGAGCTGCCCGAGGGCGAGCCGCAGTCCCGCCAGGTTCACCGCCGAGGCCCCGACCGCCAGCAGTACGCCGACGCCGACCACCAGCAGCGACTCCCCCGCGAAGACCCGCAGCACCTGTCTCGGGGTGGCCCCGGCCAGGCGCAGGATCGCCAGGTCCCGCAGCCGGTCCGAGGTCGCCATCACCAGGGTGTTGACGATCGCGATGAAGCAGAAGACGATCGCGATGCCGAGCACCAGGAGCATGCCGAGCGCGGTGGTCTCGCTGTTCTCGGAACTTTCCTCGCCGAGCCAGTCGCGCGCCGGGACGACGCGGGCCCCGAGTCCGGCGGTGGCGCCGTTCAGGGCGGCCCGGACGGCGGCCGGATCGGTGCCGGGACGCACCGACACGTACACCCGCCGGGCGAGGCCGGTGAAGGCGTACCGGGCGGTGCCGGCGTACCGGGTGCTCAGGTACGCCACGTCGTTGCTGCCCGAGGTGGTGGAGAGCACCGCCACCACCCGCAGCGGCGCGACCGTGCCGTCGGCGAGGAACACCTCGACCGTCTCGCCGACCCCGACTCCCCAGTCCTCGTTGACGATGATGGTGTCGTCGCGCAGCTCCGTCGCCGAGCCCTCCGCCACCGGCAGGTTCAGGGTGCGGGACAGCGCCGCCGGGTCCACCGTCTGGGCCTCGTGCTCGGCCAGCCGGGCGTCGTCCTTCGCGTACACCATCGTCGGCAGCGCGGCGACCACGTCGACGCCGGGGATCGCCCGGACCCGCTCGGTCACCGCCTCGTTGACCCCGGGGGTGCCGTCCGGGGTGACGACGAAGTCGGCGGCCACCTGGTTGCGCCGGCCGGAGTCCTTGGCCCGGTCGATGGTGGCGGCGGCGCCGAGCAGCGAGATGGAGAGCCCGACGGTGAGCAGCACCGGCGCGGCCGTGGCCGCCGTCCGACGCACGGCGGTCAGGGCGCCCTCGCGCACCAGCATCCCGGCGGCGCCGCCGAACCGGCCGAGCGGCCAGGTGAGAAGCCGGGCGATCGGCTTGACCACCACCGGCGCCAGCAGGGCGAAGGCGAGGATGGGGAACATCAGTACTCCGATGTACCGGGTCGGCACCAGCACCATGCCCGGGTTCACCGCCGCCACCCAGCCGATGGTGACGAGCCCGAAGGCCAGCGCCAGCAGCCCGTGGAGCCAACGGCCCGGGGTCATCGTGCGCGAGTCCACCGCGGCGTCCCGGAGCGCCTCGATCGGTCGTACGTCGCCGGCCCGGCGGGACGCCGCCCAGACCCCGGCCAGCGCCACCCCCAGTCCCGTGCCGAAGGCGACCAGCAGCGGAACCCAGACGGCCGGGTCCGTGCCGACCTGGACGGTGAACCAGGACGGCGCCAGCCCCAGGTCGACCATCCAGCCGGCCAGCAGCGGTGCCGTGCCCAGTCCGAGCGCGCAGCCAGCGACCGCCGAGGCGATGCCGACCACCGTCGCCTCGCTGCCCACCATCCGCCGCACCTGCCGGGGGGTCGCGCCGACCGTCCGCAGCAGAGCGATCTCCCGGCGTCGTTGTGCCACCGCGAAGGCGAAGGTCGAGGCGACCAGGAAGACCGAGACGAAGCCGGCCACCACCGCCGTGATCGGCAGCAGGGTACGGGTGTTGTCGATCGCCTCCCGATCGGCGTTGTAGCTCGGGTCCAGCACGTTGCGCCGGTCCCCGGTGAGCACCTCGGCGTCCCCGCCGACCGCCGACCGGATCGCCTCGGGCGCCCCGTACGCCACCAGCGCCTCCACCCGGGGGGAGAGTCGCGCGGCCTCCGCCTCGGTGAAGAAGACGGCCGACTCGAAACCGACCGGGGCGGTCACCCCGACCACTGTGTAGTCCTTCGGCCCGGCGGTGCGCAGGACGCTGACCCGTTCGCCCGGCGCGGCACCACCGGCCGGTACCACCACCTCGGTGTCCGCCTCCGGCCCGCGACCGGCGACGAGGCCGTACGGGGCGAACTGGGCGCTCGACCAGCCGTGCCCCACCTGGTCGGTCTCGCCACCGGCGAGTTGTGCGTAGAACGAGCGGACCGGGACGGTCCGGCCCAGCGCCCCGACCTGCGCGGCGAGCGCGTCCGAGATGCCCCGGGCCTGGACCAGGGACCGGCTGCCCGGATCGTGCCGGGCCGGGTCCCACGCCGGGTCGAGCGCGGCGACCACCACCGGGGCGGCGGCGAACCGCTGCGGCGCGCGCTCCGGCAGGCCCAGCGTGGCGCCGATCTCCAGTCCCATCGCGGCGATCATCCCGGCACCGAGGGTCAGCGCCACGAACGTGCCGACGAACGCGGCCCAGCGGACCCGGATCGTCTGCAGCGCGATGGTCAGCACGCGCCGACCTCCAGGCGCGTCATCCTGGCCGCGATCGTCTCCGCGGTCGGGTCGAACAGTTCGCCGGCCAGCGATCCGTCGGCCAGGAACACCACCCGGTCCGCCCTGGCCGCGGTCACCGGGTCGTGGGTCACCATCACGATGGTCTGGCCGTGCTGGTCGACGAGCCCACGCAGCAGCGCGAGCACCTCCCGGCTGGTGCTGGTGTCCAGTGCCCCGGTCGGTTCGTCGGCGAAGAGCACCGCCGGCTTCGTCACCAGGGCCCGGGCGATCGCGATCCGCTGCTGCTGGCCGCCGGAGAGTTCCGCCGGCCGGTGCCGGCCCCGGTTGCCCAGACCCACCTCGGCGAGTACGGCCGCGACCTCGTCCCGGCCGGGCCTGCGTCCGGCCAGCCGCAGCGGCAGTGCCACGTTCTGCTCGGCGGTCAGCGACGGCAGCAGGTTGAACGCCTGGAAGACGAAGCCGATCCGGTCCCGCCGGAGCAGGGTCAGCGCCGTCTCGCTCAGCCCGGTCAGATCGGTGCCCGCGATTACCACCCGACCACTCGTCGGCCGGTCCAGGCCTGCGGCGCACTGCAACAGGGTCGACTTACCCGATCCGGACGGGCCCATGATGGCGGTGAAGCTACCGGCCCGGAAGTCGAGGGAGACCTCCGTCAGTGCCGTCACCGCGTTCTGGCCCGAACCGTAGGTCTTGCTCAGCGACTCCAGCCGCACCGCCTGCTCCATAGCGAGCATCGAATCACTGATTGTTAGATCGACACATGAGATACCACCCTGAGAACCCCCGGACCGGGCGACCCTGAGCCGTTCCGGGGTCGCGGGGTCCCGGAAGTCGGTCCCGGTTCACCGGCCGGGGCGACCGCGAGGCGGCCGGCGCCCCGGCCGAGACCCGCTACCACTGGTGCAGCCTGCGGTGACATCCAGTTAGGACCACAAGGCCATGATCAAAAAAGGCGAAGAATCTTGTCTTCGCAAACGATGTTGGTTACGTTAACAACATCCTGGAAACGTAACCGATAACGATTGCAGTCCAGAGAGGGCGACGTGGCCGAAGGCAGGGCGCCGATCACGATGAGCGATGTCGCCCGGGCGGCAGGCGTCTCCACCGCGACCGTGTCGCGAGTCGTGAACGGGCACTACGGCGTCAGCGCCAGCACCACGGCCCAGGTCCGTTCGGCCATCGAGCGGCTCGGCTACGAGTCGAGCCTGGTGGCCACGAGCCTGCGGCGCAGCCGCACCAACGTCCTGGGTCTGGTGACCCACAGCTTCCAGTCGTATACCGCCGAGGTGCTCAAGGGCGTGATGCAGGCCCTGCGCCGTTCGGGCTTCGACCTGATCATCTATGCCAACAGCGACCTCTACGGGACGTACTCGGAGGGTTGGGAGCAGCGGCACCTGACCCGCCTGTCGGGCACCCTCACCGACGGCTGCATCGTGGTCACGCCCTGGGGCGACGTACAGAGCCGAACTCCGGTCGTGGCCATCGACCCGGCCAGGGACTCGACGATGCCGTCGGTGACAGCGGACAATCTCGCGGGTGCCACCACGGCGGTCGAGCACCTGCTCGGCCTGGGCCACCGGCGCATCGGATTCATCGCGGGCCGGTCCAGCCTGGCGGCCGCGTGGTCGCGGGAGGAGGGCTACCGCAGAGCGCTGGCCGGAGCGGGTGTGCCGATCGAACCGGGACTGATCGGCAGAGGGGACTTCAACCCCGAGTCGGCGGCGCCGTTGGCACGCGAGTTGCTGAAACGGCCCGACCCGCCAACGGCGATCTTCGCGGCGAGCGACGGGATGGCACTGGAGGTTCTGGAGGTCGCGAAGGACCTGGGGCTCACCGTGCCCGGTGACCTGTCGGTCATCGGATTCGACAACATCCCGGAGTCGGAACTGACCGAGCCCGGCCTGACCACAGTGGACCAGTCGATGTACCAGCTCGGGTACGAGGCCGCCCGCATGCTGAAGTCACTGGTGACCGGTGACTGGGAGGGACCTCGCCAGATACTGCTCCCGACCAGCCTCGTGGTCCGCGGTTCCACCGCACCGCCCAGGACACACCGAACCCGTCACCCACACCTGGCAGCGCAAATATCCGGCCACACCCGCTGACAAAGGTCAGGGAACACGGGTGGCGAATTCATGAAGGAGGCACAGACGCAGAATCCATGGCGATGAATCCACCAATAGATTGAGCCGGTAAGTCGGGTCGCGTCCCCTGCCGGCATATGAAAGGAGTGGAGCGTGAGGACAACATCGTATCACGGGCGCTTCCGCCGTACCGGCGCGCGCATGCTCTCGGCGGTCGTCACCGCCGGAGTTCTGGCAGCCGCGGTGGCATTGCTCGCACCACAACCGGCCGCGGCGGCGGAGACACCGTGGCTGACCGTTTCCGATGACCGCTACGCGTCGTTCAGTGTGCCGGCCGCCTACGTCCAGGAACACGCGGGCCAGGTGTCACAGGTCGTCATCGAGGGAAACTTCGGTCCCTCGTCCAGCTGGACGGAATTCGGTCTGACCCGTCGGGGTGACGTGTGGTCCGGAGTTCTCGGCCCGCTCAAGCCCGGTTTCTACTACTACCAGGTCACGGGCGACGACACCAAGAGCCTCAAGGACCCGACGAACAGCACAAGCGTGGCCTCCGAGCCGCTCTGGAGCACCTTCCTCGTTCCCGGAGACTCGGCGCGCTGGCTGGCGGACGTACCCGCGGGCACGGGCGGCACGGTGGCGACCCTGACCTACCGGGTCAACAAGGAGCAGCGGTCGGCCCTGGTGTGGACACCGCCTGGATATTCGGCCAAGGGTGCCAAACGTTATCCGGTGCTGTTCCTGGAATCGGGCAGGGACGGCGCGGCCACCGACTGGCTCGACCTCGGCCGGGCCAGGCAGATCCTCGACAACCTGTCGGCCCGGGGCGCCATGGAGCCGATGGTGGTGGTGCTCAGCGACGGCAGCGCATCCGCTGACGACAAGGGCCGCAAGGACCTCCGGAAGGCGGTCGCCGACAACTACCGCGTCCATCGCGACCCGGCGCACCAGGCGATCGCCGGGATCTCCGACGGTGGGACGCAGGCGTTGCGGGCCGCGCTCACCAAGCCGAACGATTTCGCCTACGTCGGTTCGTTCTCGGGACTGACGGAGAGCGTCGGCCGGGCGGGCGACAAGGCGATCAACCACCACCTCAAGCTGCTGCGCCTGTACACCGGGAACCAGACCGATCCCGCGTACAACGCCACCTACCGCCTGAGCAAGGCGCTGAACCGGGCCGGCATCACGTTCGAGTTCGACGGGGTCAACCCGGACGGCGGCGCGAACTGGGCCACCTGGCAGGAGAACCTCGTCGACTTCGTGCCCCGGCTGTTCCGGCACGTGTCGGATCACGGCCCGAGCGCGGGTCACCGGCCGCTGAAGGCGGAGTTCACCCCACCGCCGGCCGGCACCACCCCGACGCCCTTCGTGACCAAGGACGGATTCGTCACCTTCGAGACCACGACGGACTTCAAGGACGCCCAGCACGTCACGGTGTGGGCGAACATCGCGCCCGGCGGAAGCTGGCTGCGCGTTCCGATGTCCCGGGACGGTGACCGGTGGCGGGCGACCGTGGGTCCGCTGGAGCCGTGGTTCTACTACTACCGGTTCATCGTGGATCGCGTGCCGGTCAAGGACGTGTCGAACCCGACGAAGGTGACCACCGAGCCGATGTGGAGCACCTTCCTCATCCCGGGCGAGCGGGCCCGCCTGCTCACCGACGTACCGGCCGGCCGGGGCGGTGAGGTGACCAGCATGACCTACCAGAGCACCGTGGCCAACCAGGAACGGACCGCCCTGGTGTGGACTCCGCCCGGGTACGACCCGAACCGCGCGCAGCCGTACCCCGTCCTCTACCTCCAGCACGGTGGCGGCCAGAACTACACGGACTGGCTGGAGATGGGGCGCGCCAAGCAGATCCTCGACCACCAGTTCCTCGACGGAGACCTCACCCCCATGGTGGTCGTGATGGGCAACGGCAACGTCTCCAACTTCAACCGCGAACTGCTGGAGAACATCGCTCCGACGGCTCGCGCCCGCTACCACATCTCCAGCGACCCGTCACAGCAGGCCATTGCCGGGCTGTCGATGGGTGGTGGTCATGCGTTCGGGGTGCTCAAGGCGTATCCGGGCGAGTTCGCCTACGTCGCGGCGTTCTCGGCCGGATTCGGCAGCGCCACCGGCGTCGATGCGACGGCGATCAACAACGGAACCAAGATGTTGCGCCTCTACGTCGGCGACCAGACCGACTTCGTCTACCCGAGCTTCATGACGTCCCTGACCACGATGAACAACCTCGGTATCCGTTACGAGTTCGACGGGGTCACCCCCGGGCCACACGGCTGGGACGTGTGGCAGAAAAACCTCATCGACCTGGCGCCGCGTCTGTTCAAGCGCTAGGAAGGCCCGCGAACGGCGATGTCACCGGGGGCAGGGAGGTACCTGTCCCCGGTGACGTCCCACCGGACGCGGGAGTGTGTCGCGCACCAAGAGGATCGGCACGACGGGCAGGTGGCGGTAACCCACCCCTGCCCGTCCCCGGTCTGTAGCTGGCCCTTCGTGACGGCGCCCGGATCACCGGGCGCTGCGATCCCTAGGGGAGATCACTCAATGAAGAGAAGACGAATACTGGCCGCGGCGACCGCGCTCGTGGCCGCGAGCGGCCTTGTCGCCTGTTCCTCGGACGGCGACGGCGGCGGAACTGACGCGAGCAACTGCACGAACAAGATCACCAAAACGGATCTGCCGGTCGTGACGATGTGGGCCTGGTACCCCAACATGCAGCTCGTGGTGGACAACTTCAACAAGCAGAACACCGAGGTGCAGGTCTGCTGGACCAACGTCGGGCAGGGCGGTGACGAGTACGACAAGTTCCAGACGGCCATCTCGGCCGGCACCGGCGCACCCGACGTGATCATGATCGAGATGGACCGGATCCCGAACTTCCAGATCCAGAACGCGATCGTGGACATCAAGAAGTACGGCTTCGACGCCGTCAAGGCCAACTACAGCGAGGGCTCCTGGAAGGACGTCTCGGTCGGCGACGCGGTCTACGGTGTCCCGGTCGACGGTGGCCCGATGGGGATGATCTACCGGAAGGACATCTTCGACAAGTACGGCATCACGCCGCCGAAGACCTGGCCCGAGTACGAGCAGGCGGCGCAGAAGGTGAAGGACGCCGGCGGCCCCCAGTTCGGCGACCTCGGCGCGAACGTGCCGGCGGTCATGATGGCGCTCCAGATCCAGAAGGGCGCCTCTCCCTTCGCCTACGACCCGGCCCAGCCGAAGTCGATCGGCGTGAAGATGAACGACCAGGGCTCCAAGGACGTGCTCGACTACTGGGGCGGGCTCGCCAAGAAGGGCCTGGTCGGGACGCAGGACCAGTTCACCCCGGAGTACATCTCCGGCGTGATCAACGGGAAGTACGCGACGTACATCTCGGCGGCCTGGGCACCCGGTTACCTGACCGGCGCGGGCGTCGGCCAGGGCCAGGACACCGGCAAGTTCGCGGTGGCCCCGCTGCCGCAGTGGGATACGGCCAACCCGGTGCAGGTGAACTGGGGCGGATCGTCCTTCGCGGTGACCAAGCAGGCGAAGAAGCCGGAACTCGCGGCGAAGGCCGCGTACGGCCTCTACGCCGACAAGGAGTCGCTCACCGACGGCTGGACCAACCAGGTCATCTTCCCGCTCAACCTCACGGCGCTCAACAGCCCCGAGTTCGTGGACCTGAAGGTGAAGTTCTTCGGCGGCCAGCAGGCGAACAAGGAGGTCTACGTCCCCGCGTCGAACGCCTACAAGGGCATGACCTACAGCCCCTTCGGCCAGTACTACTTCGACGCGATGACGAAACAGATCAGTGAGGTCATCAAGGGCTCGGTCACCGGCTCACAGGCCGCTGACCGGCTTCAGGAGGACGTGGCGAAGTACGCCAAGGAACAAGGATTCACCGTTCAGTGATCAAAAGGGTGGGCCGCGCCGTCCTCGACCGGCCGGCCCACCCTCATCCCCCAGTGCACACGCCCCCGGAGCCCAAGATGACCCTCCTTACCAGCAAGCGCGCACCGCGCGCCCAAGCGAAGACACACAAGATCCGCGGCAAGGTACACCTCCGCGAGCACCTGATGGGATGGCTCTTCGTCGGGCCCTTCGGGATCGTCTTCCTCGCGTTCCTCATCGCGCCGCTGGCGTACGCGCTGTATCTCAGCCTCTTCAAGAAGCAGCTGATCGGCGGCACCAGTTTCGTCTTCCTCGACAACTACACGAAGGCGTTCACCGACCCGAGCTTCCTGTCCGGAGCCTGGTTCGTTCTCCGCTTCTCGCTCGTCGCCATTCCACTCCAGATCGTCATCGCGCTCGCGATGGCCCTCATCCTGGACGCGGTGACGTCGCTGTTCGCCCGCTTCTCCCGGCTAATGATCTTCCTTCCGTACGCGATCCCCACGGTCATCGGGGCAGTGATGTGGGGATTCCTGTACAGCCGGAGCTTCGGGCCACTCTCCGACGTCTTCGGGTTGTTCGGCGCGGAGGCGCCCGACTTCCTCAGCAGTAACCTGATCTTCTACGGCCTGCTCAACATCACCACCTGGCAGTGGGCCGGCTACTACATGATCATCCTGTACGCGGCGCTACAGGGCATCGAGCCGACGCTCTACGAGGCCGCCCGCATGGACGGTGCCGGAAAGTGGCAGATCGCGGTCCGGATCAAGATCCCGCTGATCGCTCCGGCGCTGATCCTGATCCTGGTCTTCTCGCTCATCGGCACCCTGCAGTTCTTCAACGAACCGCAGATCCTGCGATACCTCGCCGCCGGCACGATCGGCACGGACTTCACCCCCAACATGTACGCGTACCAGCAGGCGTTCGCGCTCGCCAACTTCAACTACGGGTCGGCGATCTCCTTCGCCCTCGGCGGAGTCGTCTTCATCTGCGTGTACGCCTTCCTGTTCATCACCCGCAAGCGGAGGAGCTTCCTCTGATGACCGACCGCACCAGCGCCAGGGCACGCCGCCGGCCGCAGCGCTACCTCCCCATGCAGATCCTCCTCGGTTTCCTGGTGATCTACTTCCTCGTGCCGTTCTGGTGGGTCATCGTCAACAGCTCCAAGGACTCGCCGGGCCTGTTCGGCGGCGACAACACCCTGTGGTTCACCGACAAGGTCGACTACTTCGGAAACCTCCAGGAGCTGTTCACCTACGGCGGCGGCATCTACGGCAGGTGGATCCTCAACTCCACGCTGTACGCGCTCGCGGGTGGGATCGGCGCCACGATCCTGGCCGTCATGGCCGGCTACGGGTTCGCCAAGTACCGCTTCGCCGCCCGGCGCTTCAGCTTCGCGATCGTGCTCGGCGCGCTGATGGTGCCCGCCACCGCCCTGGTCATTCCCACCTTCATCATGTTCTCCCGGCTCGGCCTGACGAACACGATCTGGGCGGTGATCCTGCCCTCGCTGCTCAACCCGTTCGGGGTCTACCTGATGCACGTGTACGCGCGCGACGCGGTCCCCGACGAGATCCTGGACGCGGCGCGGGTCGACGGCGCGGGCGAGGTGCGGACGTTCTTCCAGATCGCGCTTCCGCTGATGCGTCCGGCGGTGGTCACCGTGCTCCTGCTGTCCGCCGTCGCGTCGTGGAACAACTACTTCCTGCCGCTCGCCATGCTCTCCGACAACCGGCTCTTCCCGGTCACCGTCGGACTCGGCCTCTGGCAGGGAGTCGCCTCCGCGAACAACGCGGGCGGCACCTCCCTCTGGAGCCTCATCATCATGGGTGCGCTGGTGTCGGTGATCCCGCTCATCATCGCCTTCTTCAGCCTGCAACGGTACTGGCGCGGCGGACTGTCCGTCGGCGGCCTCAGATAGGCCGTACGCCTGTAAGGAAGGGCCCCTTCTTATCGTTTTCTGCATAAGAAGGGGCCCTTCCTAACACGTCAGAGGACGAGCGACCAGGCGTCCAGGTAACCGGTGCCACCGGTCGCCGTGTCCTGCACCCGCAGCCGCCAGGTGCCGTTGCGGACCTCCCGCGACAGATTCACCACGAAGACCTGGTCGATGACGCCTTCGAAGTCACCGACACGGTCGCGCAGCAGATAGGAACTGCCGTCCGGCGCGACCAGGCGCAGCACCAGGTCACCGACGTAACCGTGCGGGATCGTCACGGCGACCTGGCTGGTCACCGACGCGACGCCCGAGCAGCCGGCGAGCGTGATCGTGCTCTGCGCCGTCCCCGGGTCGGGAATGGTCAGGTCGGTGCCGTTGGCACCGGAGCAGATCGTCGGACCGTTGCCGCCGAGGTGGACCGTCCAGGTGTCGATGAACCCGACGTCCCAGCCCGCCGCGTCCTGTACCCGCAGTCGCCACCTACCGTTCCCCACCTCGGTCGACAGGTTCACCGGATAGCTGCGCTCGATGTTGTCCTCGCCGCCACCCGTCTGGTTGTGCAGCACGTACGCGCTGCCGTCCGGCGCCACCAGGCTCACCACCAGGTCGGAGCGGAACGTGTGCACGATCCGCAGCCGGACCAGGCTCGACGCCGACGCCCTGCCCGGACAACCCGAGACCGCCACCGCGCTTTCGACAGTGGACAGATCCGGAATCTCGACGTCGGTACCGTTCGTCCCCACGCAGCCCGGCGGGTTCAGGACGGTCAGGGTGTACCTCACGACGTGGCTGGCGTACCGGCTGGTGCCGTTGACCGTCACCGGGTAGGTACCGGGCGGGGTCGACGCCGCGACCCGGAACGTGAGGACCGACGACCGACCGGCGGGAAGCGCCGCCGGGCTGAACGTGGCGGTGACCCCGGTCGGTAGGCCGGTGGCGGTCAGGGTGACGGTCTGGGCCGAGCCGGCCGTGATCCGGGTGGAGACCGTCGTGCTCACCGCACCGCCGGGCGGGGCCGAACCGGTCGCCGGAGCGACCGAGATGGCGAAGTCGTGCGCCGGCGGCCTGGCGTCGGCGACGTAGAGCAGGACGTTCGGCGAACCGGTGCCCGGGTTGGTGACGAGTCCGGTGGTGCCGTTGCCGACCAGGTGGTTGCGTACCTGGAGCGGGGTGAAGGTCGGGTTCTGCGCCAGTACGAGCGCGGCGGCACCGGCCACGTGCGGGCTCGCCATCGAGGTGCCGTCCCACGACTCGCTGGAGGTGTCGCTGGTAATCGTCGACGAGGTGATCGCCACGCCGGGGGCGAAGATGTCGACGCAGCGGCCGTAGTTGGAGAAGGAGCCCCGGGCATCACTGCGGCCGGGGCCGCCCTGGGCGCCCCCGGTCGCCGCGACGGTGATCGCGGCGGGGGTGCTGGCCGGCGAGCTACCGCAGGCGTCGGAGTCCTCGTTGCCGGCCGCTACGGCGTAGCTGACCCCGTCGGCGATGGAGTTCGCCACCGCCGTGTCCATGGCCGCCGAGGCCGCTCCGCCGAGACTCATGTTCGCCACGGCACGCTCGCCGGGATCGTGGTCGCCGGTGACCCAGTCGATACCGGCGATCACCTGGGCGAACGTGCCGCTGCCGGCGCAGTCGAGCACCCGTACGCCGACCAGCGTCACGGCCTTGGCGACCCCGTGGATGCTTCCGCCCGCAGTGCCGGCGACGTGGGTGCCGTGCCCGTGGCAGTCGTCCGCGGGTCCGCCGTCGATCGCGTCGAACCCGGAGACCGCCCGGCCGCCGAAGGTGCTGTGGCTGAACCGGATGCCGGTGTCGACGATGTACACCCGGACCCCGGCGCCGGTGTTCGGGTACGTGTAGCTGTTGTCCAGCGTCAGCGGGCGCCGGTCGATCCGGTCCAGCCCCCAGGACGGGGTCGGCGTCTGGGTACCGGAGATCCGTACTCGGTGGTTCTGCTCGACGTACGCCACCGATGGGTCGGTCGCGATCCGCCGGGCCGCCTCGACGTCGCCGGACAACTCGAAGCCGCGCAACGCGTACCGGTAGGTTCGCGCGATCCGGGCACCTACCCGGCCGGCGAGGGTGTCCGCCCGGGCGGTCACCGAGGCGGCGCCGACCGACGCGTCCTTGAAGACCACGAGATAGCTGTCCGCGACCGCGGTGGGCCCACCGAGGTGCCGGATCGTCTCCTTGGCCGGTGCCGGTGCTGCGGACGCCGGTGCTTCCGACGCCGGTGCTGCGGACGCCGGTGCCGTGGGTGCCAGGGTCGCGGTCAGCGCGGCCACCAGCCCGATCGCGAGCGGTACCGCCGTCCACCGGTGCTGGAACCTACTGGGAATCCTCATCCCCATCCTTCTCCCCTCCTGCCGATGCCCGGGGGCCCGCGCGGCGGTGCCGCGACGTCACTTCGGAGATCGACTACGGGGACACTACGAGGAGTACCGAGTCACTGGCGGACAGTAACCGACAGCAGGTCAGTCGGCATCCGGTCCCTGTGCGCTGGGTCACTTACCGTGCGATAGGTGTTAAGAAGGGACCCCTTATCGACAAAAAGCGATAAGAAGGGGCCCTTCCTTACCGGCGGAGCGTGAGGATGAGGTCGGCGACCAGGGCGGTCCAGCCCGTCTGGTGCCAGGCGCCGAGGCCGGCGCCGTTGTCACCGTGGAAGTACTCGGGGAAGGCGATCAGGTCCTTCCAGTCCGGATGGGTCTGGAAGAGTTCGCAGATGCCGTAGATCGGCCGCCGGCCCCAGGCGTCGGGAACGAACATCGAGATCAGCCGGGCGGAGAGGTCGTCGGCGATCTCGGTGAGGGTGTGCTTGGTGCCCGAGCGGGTGGGATATTCCACCAGCAGGTCGTCGCCGAAGAACGCGGCGTGGTCGCGCAGCGCGGAGATCAGCATGAAGTTGGTGGGCATCCAGATCGGACCGCGCCAGTTGGAGTTGCCGCCGAACAGACCGGAGGTCGACTCCGCCGGCTCGTAGCCGACCGTGAACTCCTGCCCGCCCAACTCCACAGTGAACGGCTCCTCCAGGTGCCGCCGGGACAACGTACGCAGCCCGTACGGAGACAGGAACTCCTCCTCGTCCAGCATCCGGGCCAGCAGCCGGACCACCTGATCCGGGCCGACCATCGAGAGCAGCCGCTGCTGCCGCCCGTCACTGCCCAGCCGGCGGGCGCCGATCACCCCGGCGTACTCCGGCTTGTTGGACAGGAACCAGCGCAGCCGGGCGGTCAGCTCGGGCAGCCGGTTCAACGTCGCGGTGGTGAGCCGGGTGACCGCGGCCAGGGGCAGCAGGCCGACCACCGAGCGCACCTTCAACGGGGTGCTGGTCCCGTCCGGCAGCCGCAGCACGTCGTAGAAGAACGAGTCCTCCTCCTCCCAGAGCCCCTCGTTGGCCGCTGCCGCGATGTACGCGAAATGCTCGAAGAACTTCGTCGCGATGTCGGAGTACGTCGGGTCGTGCACCGCCAGGATCAGCGCCATGTCGAGCAGGTTGAGCGCGTACATGGCCATCCAGCCGGTGCCGTCGGACTGCTCCAGCACCCCGGCCACCGGCAGCGCGGCGGAGCGGTCGAAGGGGCCGACGTTGTCCAGCCCGAGGAAGCCGCCCTCGAAGACGTTGTTGCCGCCGATGTCCTTGCGGTTGACCCACCAGGTGAAGTTCAGCAGCAGCTTGTGCATCATCCGGGCCAGGAAGTCGAAGTCCCGGCCGCCGTCGATCTCGAACACCTTCAGCGCCGCCCAGGCGTGCACCGGCGGGTTCACGTCGCCGAACGCCCACTCGTACGCCGGGATCTGCCCGTTCGGGTGCAGGTACCACTCCCGGAGCAGCAGCAGCAGTTGCGACTTGGCGAACCCGGGATCGACCCGGGCGATGGTCACGCAGTGGAAGGCCAGGTCCCAGGCGGCGTACCAGGGATACTCCCAGGGATCCGGCATGGAGATGACGTCGAAACTGTTCATGTGCCGCCAGGAGCTGTTCCGGCCGAACCGGTGCCCGTCCGGCGGCGGGGTGGCGGCGGGGTCGCCGTCCAGCCACTGCTGCACGTCGAAGTGGTAGAACTGCTTGCCCCACATCAGTCCGGCGATCGCCTGCCGGGCCACCAGGGCCTCCTCCCGGGACGCCCCGCCCGGGATCAGCCGGGCGAAGAACTCGTCCGCCTCGGTCTGCCGGGCCGCCAGCACGGCCTCGAAGTCCGCGCCGAGATCCAACTCGGGCGCGGGCTGGTTGGCCGGCGGCGGAGAGGTACGGCTGAGCCGGACCCGGATCCGGGCCTCGCCGCGCGCGGGCACGTCCAGGACGTAGTGCAGCGCGCCCTTGGTGCCCTCCCCCGCCGGGTTGACCGTGTCGGCGCCGTTCACCACGTGGTCGTTGATGCCGTCCTTCGGGTACGCGCTCCGGCCCGGCAGTCCCCACAGCCGGTCGGTGTTGGTCTCGTTGTCGCACAGCAGCGTGGTCGGCTCGCCGTCGCCTTCGAGCACGAGTTGACCGAGCACCCAGTGCTCGCCGACCAGCCGGCCTGGCGAGCCGGTCAACCTCGGCACCTGGTCCCGCCCCGGCAACCCCCACGACCAGGTGTTCCGGAACCAGAGCGTCGGCAGCACGTGCAGTCGGGCCTCCTGGTCACCCCGGTTCGCCACGGTGATCAGTACGCACATGTCGGTCGGTGACGCCTTGGCGTAGTCGACCGTCACCGCCCAGTACCGGTCGTCGTCGAAGACCCCGGTGTCGACGAGTTCGTACTCGGTCTCGTCCCGGCCGCGTTCGCCGTTGACGGCGACCAGCTCGTCGTACGGGAAGGCGGCCTGCGGGTAGTGGTAGCGCCAGCGCATGAAGGAGTGGGTGGGCGTGGAGTCCAGGTACCACCAGTAGTCCTTGACGTCCTCGCCGTGGTTGCCGCCGTCACCGCCCAGCCCGAACATCCGTTCCTTCAGGATCGGGTCGGCGCCGTTCCACAGGGCGAGCCCGAAGCAGAAGGTCTGCCACTCGTCGCAGATCCCCGCCATCCCGTCCTCGTTCCACCGGTAGGTCCGGGAACGGGCGTGGTCGTGCGGGAAGTAGTCCCAGGCCGTGCCGTGCTCGCTGTAGTCCTCCCGGACCGTTCCCCAGGCCCGCTCGGACAGGTAGGGGCCCCAGGCGCGCCACGGCTCCTCCCCGGCATCCGCCTGGGCCAGCCGGGTCCGCTCCGCGTCCCGCCGGTTCTCCATCCGATCCCTGCCCGTCATCCGACCGATCCTTCCCGGTCATCCTTGCCGATCATTGTTATCGGTTCGGTCATACCCGGCCAGGAACCTGGGACGTCCGCACCGCCCGTGTGCGCCCCGTCACCTCAAGGGGCATCATGGGCGCCATGCTGCCGATCGAGTTCGGGCCGCGGATCTGCGGTCACCTGGAGTCCGCCGTCGACCGGGAATGGCTGGTCCCGGACGGCCTGGGCGGGTACGCGATGGGCACCGTGAGCGGGCTGCGTACCCGCCGCTACCACGGGCTGCTGGTGGTCGCGGGGGAAACTCCGGCGGCCCGCCGGCTCGGGCTGGTCAGCCTGGACCCCGAACTGATCCTGCCGTCCGGCGCCGTGGTGCGGCTCGGCGCCCACGAGTGGCGGTCCGGCGACGTCGACCCGCGCGGCTACGAGCTGCTGGAACGCTTCGACCTGGTCGACGGACTACCGCGCTGGCGGTGGCGGATCGGCGACCTGGTGCTGGAGCGCGAGCTGGCGCTGGCGTACGGCCGGTCCTGCCTGGCGGTCCGGCACCGGCTCGTCTCCGGCGGCCCGGCCCGGCTCGGACTCGCGGCGGTGGTCACCTGGCGGGACAGCCACGGCGAGCGGCGAGCGGCGGGACCACCGCCCCGGGTCGCGCCGGCGGCCGGCGGTGCGGTGGTCGAGGACGCGTTCCGGCTGACCGGACCCGACTGGACACCGGAGGGCCAGTGGTGGCACGGCGTCCACCACCGGGAGGAGGCGGCCCGGGGGCTGACCCCGGACGAGGACCTCTGGTACGCGGGCCGGTTCACCGGCGCGCTCGACCGGCCCGGCGACACCGTCTCGGTGCTCGCCTGGGCCGGTGACCTGGCGGACGAGCCGCCACCGGCCGACGACCTGATCGAGGCGGCCCGGCGGCGCAACCGCCGGGTGGTGGCGGCGGCGAAGCCGGCGGACGAGGTGGCCGCGACGCTGACCCTGGCCGCCGACGCGTTCGTGGTCCGGACCGCCGCCGGCCCGGACGTGGTGGCCGGCTATCCGTGGTTCGGCGCCTGGTCCCGGGACACGATGATCGCCTACGAGGGGCTGTTCCTGGGCACCGGCCGGGCGGACGAGGGCCGGGACCTGCTCCGGGCGTACGCCGGGGCGCTGGTGGACGGGATGCTGGCCAACACCGCCGACACCGGCCAACCGGAGTACAACACCACGGACGGCACGCTGTGGTTCCTGCACGCGGTGGCCCGGCACGTGACGGTCGCCAAGGACACCGATCTCGCCGCCGAACTGCTACCGGCGCTGCGCGCGGTGCTGCTCGGCCATCTCCGTACCGACCCCCGGGTCGCGACCTCCGCCGAGCCGTCGGCCTTCCGGGGCGCCCGGTACGGCATCGGAGTGGACCCGGCCGACGGGCTGCTCACCCAGGGCACTGCCGGCGAGGCGCTGACCTGGATGGACGCCCGGGTCGACGGCGAGCCGGTGACCCAGCGGGCCGGCAAGCCGGTCGAGGTGAACGCCCTCTGGATCAACGGGCTGGCGGCGGTCACCGAGTTGGCGGAACTACTCGGCCAGGACGCCGGTCCGCTGCCCGCCGCCCGGGACCGGGCCCGCGCGGCGTTCCGGCGCCGGTTCCCGTCCCCGGCCGGCTGGCTGTACGACGTGGTCGACGCCCCGCCGCCGGCCTATCCGCGCGGCGGCGCCGCCCGGCACGACGACGACCTCCTCCGGCCGAACCAGCTCCTCGCCTGGTCGCTGCCGCACGGCCCGCTGGATCCGGATCCGGCGACCGTGCGCCGGCTCGCCGAGGCGCTGCTGACCCCGCTCGGCCCGCGCAGTCTCGCCCCGGGCAGCCCCGGCTACGTCGAACGGCACCGGGGCGGCCCGGCCGAGCGGGACTCCGGCTACCACCAGGGCACCGTCTGGCCCTGGCTGATCGGCCCGTACGCGGACGCCTGCCGCCGCGCCGGGCTGCCCACCGACGAGCTTTTCGCGGGGCTGACGGCGCATCTGCCGGAGTTCGGCCTCGGATCGGTCAGCGAGACGGCGGACGCGGTGGCACCGCACGACGGCACCGGAGCTCCATTCCAGGCCTGGTCGGTCGCGGAACTTCTACGGGTACGACCAAGCTGACCGACCGGCGTTACATCCCCGCAACGGCGACGTCTTCACCGGTTTTTCCACTGACGGCAGTATTGGCCCCAACCCGATGACGCGTAGGCACCCGTACCAGGTGTCTGTTCGCGGCTGCGTGGAACTCAACTCAAAGGGGGCTGGGCCATGTCACCGAACGCCGAGGTCATCAACTTCCCCGCGGCCCACCCGCAACGCGTACTGATCCTCTCCTGGGAGTACCCGCCGGTGCTGGTCGGCGGGCTCGGCCGGCACGTACACGCGCTGGCCACCGCGCTCGCCACCGCCGGACACCAGGTCACGGTGGTGACCCGGCACGCCGAGGGCGTCCCGGTGGAGGCGTACGTCGACGGGGTGCACGTGCTGCGCGCCCCCGAGGACCCGGTCGGGTTCCCGCTGGCCACCCCGAGCCTGCTGGCCTGGACCATGGCCTTCAACCACACCCTCACCCGGACCGCCCTACGCGCCACCCGGACCCAGCGGTACGACGTGATCCACGCCCACGACTGGCTGGTCGCGCACAGCGCGATCAACCTCGCCGACCACCTGGACATCCCCCTGGTGACCACGATCCACGCCACCGAGGCGGGCCGGCACCAGGGCTGGCTGCCGGGCGAGATGAACCGGACCATCCACTCGGTCGAACACTGGCTCAGCTCCGCCTCGCACCGGGTCATCACCTGCTCCGGTTACATGCGCGACCAGGTGGCGGCCCTGTTCGGGCTGCCCGCCGGGCACGTCGACGTGGTACCCAACGGCGTCGACGACCGGGCCTGGTCGGCGCAGCCCCGGGCGGTCGCCGCCGCCCGCAAGCGGTTCGCCGGGTCCGGGCCGCTGGTCGGCTTCGCCGGCCGGCTCGTCTACGAGAAGGGTGTGCAGCACCTCGTGCACGCCGTACCACGGCTGCGGGAGCGGTATCCCGAACTGCGGGTGGTGATCGCCGGGGACGGGCCGTACCGGTCGGAGTTGCAGGACCAGGCCCGGGGGCTCGGGCTGGACCGCAGCGTCAGGTTCGCCGGGTTCATGACCGAACGCCAGTTGCCCGCGCTGCTCGCCGCCACCGACGCCACGGTGGTGCCGAGTCTCTACGAGCCGTTCGGGATGGTCGCCCTGGAGGCGGCCGCCGCCGGGGCACCGCTCGCGGTCGCCGCGACGGGCGGCCTCGCCGAGATCGTCGAGGCCGGGGTCACCGGGGTCACGTTCCCGCACAGCGATCCGGACGCGCTGGCCGGTGCCGTCGACTCACTGCTCGACGACGAGGTCTTCGCGCGCCGGGTCGCCCGCCGGGCCCGCACCATGGTCTCCGAGCGGTACGGCTGGGCGAGCATCGCCGCCCGCACCGCGGCGGTGTACGCCAGCGCGGCTGGCGCCGGCACGGCCGGACGTACCCGGTTCGGGGGTGGTGCGTCGGGCGGCGTTCCGGCGCCGATCGTCGTACCCGAGGGGAACCTGCTCGCCCTCGACGGCGCCGCCTGCTGAAGTCCGGCCGACGCCCCGACACCGCTCGCTCCGATGCCGCCGGCCCCTCGGCCGGTGGCATCGGTGAAATCCTTTCCGATCAGCGCACGGAGCAGTACCTACGCCGCGATGGAGGATGCGAAAGACACTGTCCGCTCGCTATCGTGTACGGCGGGTAACAAAGGGGGAACCGCCGGTGCAGCAGGTACGAATCGCGGATCGTTACCTGTTGCTGGAAACCGTCGGCAGCGGCGGGATGGGGCGGGTCTGGCTGGCCCGGGACGAGATGCTGCACCGCTCCGTCGCGATCAAGCAGGTCGTCCCGCCGACCTGGATGACCCTGGAGGAGCGCCACGAGCTGCGGGCCCGGACCCTGCGGGAGGCCCGGACAGCGGCCCGGCTGAACCACCCCAACGTGGTACGGATCTACGACGTCGTGCACTCCGACGACTGCCCCTGGATCGTGATGGAGTACGTCCCGTCCCGCTCCGTGCAGCAGGTGCTCGACGCGGACGGCCCGCTCAGCCCGCTCTGGACCGCCGAGGTCGGTCTGGCTGTGCTGGCCGCGCTGCGCGACGCGCACCGCAACGGGGTGCTGCACCGGGACGTCAAGCCGCACAACGTACTGATCGCCGAGGACGGCCGGGTGGTGCTCACCGACTTCGGTCTGGCCACGGTGGACGGCGGCGACGGGGCGTTGACCCGGGACGGCATCGTCCTCGGCTCGCCGCAGTACGTCTCCCCGGAGCGGGCCGCGAGCGGATCGTCCACCGCCGAGTCGGACCTGTGGTCGCTGGGTGCCACCCTGTACGCCGCCGTGGAGGGTCGGTCGCCGTACCGCCGGCCGACCACGATGGCCACGCTGACCGCGCTCGCCGTGGCACCACCGGATCCGACCAGGCTGGCTGGTCCGCTCCGGCCGGTCCTGAACGGGCTGCTCCGCCGGGATCCCCGGCAGCGGTTGACCGCCAACGAGGTCGAGCGGCTGCTGCGCCGGATCGTCGAGCCGCCACCGCCCCGGTCCGGGCGACACCCGCTCACCCTGGCCCGCACCCTCGCCCGCCGATCGCCGGTCATCCCGCAGGCCGACCGGACCGGTCCCGGGGATCCGGGCGGTGCGGAGCCGGACCAGCGGCACCAGCCGAAGCAGCGTCGTACGCCCAACCAACGCCCCCAGCCCGAACAGCGCCCCCAGTCGAACCAACGGCTCCGGCCGAACCAGTCACTTCAGTCGCAGCGGTACGACGATCCGGACGGGCACCGGAACGCGGACCAGCGGAACGAGCCGGATCAGCACGGTGGGGCCGACCAGCACGGTGGAGCCGACCAGCACGGTGGAGCCGACCCGCACGGTGGAGCCGACCCGCACGGTGGAGCCGACCCGCACGGTGGAGCCGACCAGCACGATGGGGCCGACCAGCAGGACGAACCGGATCGGCACGGTGGAGTCGACCAGCACGGTGCGGGGGCGGATCGGACCGGCGGGCGTCGGCGCGGCCGGCGTACCCGGTGGGTGTTGGCATTGGCCGGGACGCTCGCCGTGCTGACCGGCGTCGGCACCGGGCTGGTGCTGTGGAACCAACGCGGCGACGGGGCCCCGTCCGACGTCGCCGGGTCCCGCCGGCCGACCGTGCAGGTGCCGGCCGCGTTCCCCTGCGCTCCGCCGCCGGAAGAGAGCAGCAGGGTGACCGCCGCACCGAATCCCCCGGAGGAGCGCTTCGGACTGATCGAGAACTGGACCTGGTACACCGACCCGTCCGGCTTCCGGATCGCCGTTCCGATCGGTTGGCGCCGGTACGTCGACGGTCCGGTCATCTGCTTCCGGGAGCCGGTGGCCGGCACCGCCCGAATGTTGAGCGTCGATCCGACCACCCCGACGACCACGGACGGCGAGGCCTACTGGCACGCGGAGGAGAGGCGGCTGCTCGGGCACGGTGCGCTGACCGGTTACGAACAGGTCGCCATCGGACCGTTCGACATCGGGGCCGGCGGTGCGACCTGGGAGTGCCGCTGGACCAATGCCCTCGGCGACCGGGTGCACACCGTCCGGATGCTGATCAACACGTCTTCCCGGCGGGCGTACACGGTTTCCTGGTTGACCCGGGAGTTCGACTGGGGGGTCAACCAGAGCTATCTGCGGATGTTGCAGACCAGTTTCCGACCGGCTGCCTGAGCCGACTCCCTCCGCGCCGGGGACGTCGCGGGGCCGGACGGGCTGGCGGCGACACGCCGGGGAGCGCCGGGCCAGCGCCGGTTTCCCGGCCGGCGTACGCACCGCTGCCAACGCTTGTACGACCACCTCCGACACCGCTTTGAGCTGCATGTGAAGGCGATTCACCGGTGGGTCTCGGAGGCACTGTGCCGGCCGTGCCGACCGTACCGGAACGACCCGGACAGCACTGTGGATCAAACGGTGATTGCCTGCCGATCCGGCGTTTGGCACAGTGGCGGGGCCATGTGGATGCTCCTGGGGAAGGACGTACGAAAATGATGGGGCCATCCCATGCGTTGTCCGGTGCTGCCGTCTGGTTGGCCGGATCCTGGGCGCTGAACCAGTTCGCCGGCTACGAGCAGTCTCCGCTGGCGATCGCGGTCGGCACGGCGGTCTGCGCCGGTGGGGCCCTCTTCCCCGACCTCGACATGTCCGGCAAGGTCACCCGTAACCAGGGTGGGGCCACCGTCGCCCGCACCTTCGGCGTCGTGTCGCTGTTCTTCGCCGAGGTGATGGAGAAGATCTCGCTCGGCGTCTACCACGCCACGAAGCTGAGCAAGGACCCGCACCGCAACAACGGCCACCGCACCCTGACCCACACCCTGCCGTTCACCGTGCTGGTCGGCTGGGGTACCACCGCCCTCTGCACCGCGTACGGCAAGTGGGCGGTGATCGGCATCCTCTTCTTCATGATCGGACTGGCCCTGCGGGGCCTGTTCGACGAGTGGGCGAAGCGGGCCGGCTGGGTGATCGTCACGATAGTGTCGCTGGCGGCGGCCTACTTCACCTTCCTGCACCTGCCGGGCGACCGGGGCTACCCGATGCTGGGCCTGGCGGTCGGCGTCGGCTGTTTCGTCCACATCATGGGCGACATCATCACCAGCGCCGGAGTGCCGATCCTCTGGCCGATTCCGATCAAGCGTCGGATGTGGATGATGATCGGCATCCCGAACAAGATCGCCGTCAAGGTGGGCGGCAAGGTGGAGACGATCGTACTGCGCGGCGTCTTCACCGTGGTCTCCGTGCTCGCCACGGCCGGCCTGCTGGCGCCGTCGGTGCTCCGCCGGTTCAACATCGAGGTCTGACCGGGTCGCCGCCGGTACGCGCGCGCCGGACCGGTCAGACCGCGGCCCGCCGGGCCGGTCAGACCGCGACCCGCTGGGCCGGCACCGGCACGGTCAGTCCCCAGGCGGCGAGCAGTTCGGGGGTGTTCGCCCGACTGCCGTCCGCCACGGCGTCACAGGCGATGTCGACGATCTCGTCCTTGTGCGCCATCAGGTACGGCCGGGCACCGACGTCGGCATTGGCCAGCGCGGCGATGCCGGCCCAGTGCCGGCGGCCGAACAGCATCGGGTAGCCGCGCAACCCCTCGTAGGTGGCGCAGACCAGTGCCTCGGGATAGGGCAGCGCCGCCACCCGGCAGACCGCCGCCGTGGTCAGACCCGGCATGTCCACCGGGACCACCACCACCGCCTCGATCCGGGGATCGGGCAGGGCGTCCAGGCCGAGTCGGATCGATGATCCGATTCCGGTGCCCCAGGACCGGTTCACCACCACCATCGTCCCGGAGAGGTCGGCGGTCGTCCGGACCTGCTCGGCAGCGGCGCCGAGCACCACGACCAACGGCCCGCACCCCGCCTCGCGCATGGTGTCGAGTACCTGGTTCACCAGGGGTCGCTCCCCCTGGTGCAGCAACGCCTCCGGGCCACCGATCCGGCGTCCCCCGCCCGCGGCGATGATCATTCCTGCGATCCGACTCAGCTGCGTCACCTTCCGCCTGTCGTACGGCCCCGCCGCACGCACACCGGACCCAACGAGCAGATGTCAACCAGGTATCGGCACTAAACGGACTAATTTGGAGTTATGCCGCATCGGCGTAGCACTCCACCACCGAGACGTCGAGCGGAAACCGGACCGGACTGTCGCCGAACAACAACCGTCCCGCCTGCGCCGCCGCCCGGTCCACCAGGACGGTCACCTGGTCGGCCAGCTCCGCCGGACAGTGCACCAGCACCTCGTCGTGCTGGAAGAAGACCAGTTCGGGTCCGCCGGACCCGGCGGGCCCGGCGCCCAGACCGACGAGCCCGTTGCGCAGCCCGGCGAGCAGGGTCAGCGCCCATTCCGCCGCCGTGGCCTGGATGACGAAGTTGCGGGTGAACCGGCCCCGGGCCCGCGCGGCCGCCCGGGCCCGAGGGCCGAACGGATCACCGCCGGCCGAGTCCACGACCGGACCCTCGCCCTCCTCCGAGTCCCGGACCGAGACCGAGGACGGCGGACAGGTACGCCCGAGCCAGGAACGCACCAGGCCACCGCCCTCCCCGGTCCGCGCCGCCGCCTCGACGTACTCGAAGGCGGTCGGATAGCTGCGCCGCAGCACGGCCAGCGCGGGAATCGCCTCGCCACCGGTCTGCCCGTACATCGCGCCGAGCAGGGCCAGCTTGGCCCGACCCCGGTCGCCGCCGAAGCTGTCCCGGGCCAACGCGGCGTAGAGGTCACCGGAGCCACCCGCGGCGGCCAGCCGGGCGTCACCGGAGACCGCCGCCAGCACCCGGGGCTCCAACTGGCCGGCGTCGGCGACCACGAACCGCCAGCCCGGATCGGCCCGAGCTGCCCGGCGCACCACCTTCGGGATCTGCAACGCGCCACCGCCCCGGGTCGCCCACCGGCCGGAGACCACCCCGCCCGGTACGTACTCCGGACGGAACCGGCCGCCCCGGACCCACGCCTCCCGCCAGGCCCAGCCGTGCGCGGTCCAGATCCGGTACAGCTCCTTGTATTCGAGCAGCAGTGGCACCGCCGGATGGTCCACTCCCCGCAACACCCAGGCCCGGGTGTTCGGCAGGTCGAATCCGGCCCGGGCGAAGGCACGGAGCAGCTCGGCCGGCGACTCGGCGTGCAGTTGACGTACGCCGAACGCCGCCGCGATCCGCCCGGACAGCTCGGCGAGCCGGCGGGGCGGCCCACCCATCGGCGACGGCTCACCGAGCAGCTCGACCAGGAGCGCGTCGTGTACGTCGGCCCGCCACGGCAACCCGGTCGCACCCATCTCGGCGGCGATCAGGGCACCGGCCGACTCGGCCGCGACCAGTAGCCGGAACCGGCCCGGATGCTCGGTCGCGGCGATCCGGGCCTGCTGGTCGGCGTACACCCGGACCAGCGCGTCGAGCCCGAGCGGCGGCGACCCGGACGCCACCTCGAAGAGCGCGCCCTGGCCGTCCCCGGGCGGCGCCGCGGCCCGGGGCAGCGGATCGGCCGGCACCGGCGTGCCCGTCAGCCGGGCCCAC
>NZ_JADPUN010000379.1 GCF_015690345.1 Plantactinospora alkalitolerans
GCGGCCAACAGTGAGATGGCCGAGGCCCTGCGCCTGACCCTGACCCTGACCCTGACCCTGACCCTGACCCTGACCCTGACGAGGCTGCCCCTGGCCCTGGCGGGACTGACCGCCGCCGCGCGGCGTACCCCGGTCCGGGCCGCCCCGGCCGGACCCGGCGCTACCGGACGGGCGCTGCCCGGTCTCGGCCTCGTCCTCGAGTCGCAGGGTGAGCGAGATCCGCTTCCGAGGTACGTCCACGTCCAGCACCTTCACCCGGACCACGTCACCGGACTTCACCACGTCTCGCGGGTCCTTCACGAAGGTCCGGGACATCGCCGAGACGTGTACGAGACCGTCCTGGTGCACCCCGACGTCGACGAACGCGCCGAACGCCGCCACGTTGGTGACCACGCCCTCCAGCAGCATTCCCGGCTTCAGGTCGCCGAGCTTCTCCACCCCCTCGGCGAAGGTCGCGGTCCGGAACGCCGGACGCGGGTCCCGGCCCGGCTTCTCCAGTTCCCGCAGGATGTCGGTGACCGTCGGCAGGCCGAAGGTGGCGTCGACGTACTCGCTGGCCTTGAGCCCCCGGAGCACGGTGGCCTTGCCGATCAGCGCGGAGAGGTCGCCGCCGGTGCTGGCCAGGATCCGCCGGACCACCGGGTACGCCTCCGGGTGCACGCTGGACGCGTCGAGCGGGTCGTCCCCGCCCGGGATGCGCAGGAAGCCGGCGCACTGCTCGAACGCCTTCGGGCCGAGCCGGGCGACCTCCTTGAGGGCCCGGCGGGTCCGGAACGGGCCGTTGGCGTCCCGGTGCAGCACGATGTTCTCGGCCAGGCCGGCGCCGATCCCGGAGACCCGGGTCAGCAGCGGTGCGGACGCGGTGTTCACGTCCACTCCGACGGCGTTGACGCAGTCCTCGACGACCGCGTCGAGCGAGCGGGAGAGCTTCATCTCGGAGAGGTCGTGCTGGTACTGGCCGACGCCGATCGAGCGAGGGTCGATCTTGACCAGTTCGGCGAGCGGGTCCTGGAGGCGGCGGGCGATCGACACCGCCCCGCGCAGCGAGACGTCCATCCCGGGCAGTTCCTGGGAGGCGTACTCGGAGGCGGAGTAGACGGAGGCGCCGGCCTCGGAGACGACGACCTTGGTCAGGTTCAGGTCGGGGTGCCGCTTGATCAGCTCGGCGGCCAGCTTGTCGGTCTCGCGGGAGGCGGTGCCGTTGCCGATCGCGACCAGTTCGACCTGGTGGGCCCGGGCCAGCCGGGCCAGCGTCTCGATCGAGGCGTCCCACTGCCGGCGCGGCTCGTGCGGATAGATCGTGTCGGTCGCCACCGCCTTGCCGGTCGCGTCGACCACCGCCACCTTCACCCCGGTCCGCAGCCCCGGGTCCAGGCCCATCGTCGACCGGGTACCGGCCGGCGCGGCGAGCAGCAGGTCACGCAGGTTGGTCGCGAAGACCCGGACCGCCTCGTCCTCCGCCGCCTGCCACAGCCGCATCCGCAGGTCGGCGCCGAGATGGATCAGGATCCGGGTACGCCAGGCCCACCGCACCGTGTCGGTGAGCCAACGGTCGGCGGGTCGCCCCCGGTCGGCGATGTCGAACCGGGCGGCGATCTCCTGTTCGTAGCGGCTCGGGCCGACGGGTGCGTCCTCGGGGGCGGACGCCTCCTCCGGGTCCATGGTCAGGTCGAGCATGCCCTCCTTCTCGCCCCGGAACATCGCCAGGATCCGGTGTGAGGGCAGCCGGGTGTACGGCTCGGCGAAGTCGAAGTAGTCCGCGAACTTGGCGCCGGCCTCCTGCTGGCCGTCCCGTACCCGGGACACCAGCCGGCCCCGCGACCACATCCGCTCCCGGAGGGTGCCGATCAGGTCGGCGTCCTCGGCGAACCGCTCGACCAGGATGGCGCGGGCACCGTCCAGCGCGCCGGTGGCGTCGGCCACTCCGGCGTCCGGGTTCACGAAGCCGCTGGCGACGCTCCGGGGATCCTGCGACGGGTCGCCGAGCAGTGTCTCGGCCAGCGGCGCCAGGCCGGCTTCCCGGGCGATCTGGGCCTTGGTCCGGCGCTTCGGCTTGTACGGCAGGTAGATGTCCTCCAGCCGGGCCTTCGAGTCGGCCGCCATGATCTGCGCCTCGAGCGTGTCGTCCAGCTTGCCCTGGGTCCGGATCGACTCCAGCACCGCCGTCCGGCGCTCCTCCAGCTCCCGCAGGTAGCGCAGCCGCTCCTCCAGGGTGCGCAACTGGGAGTCGTCGAGCGACTCGGTGACCTCCTTGCGGTACCGGGCGATGAACGGCACGGTCGATCCGCCGTCGAGCAGCTCCACCGCGGCCCGGACCTGCCGCTCGTGTACGCCGAGCTCCTCGGCGATCCGCTGGTCCACCGAGCGCGGCTGCGCAGAGGTTGTCACGATCCTGATCCGCCTTCTCCACTGGGTTCCGCCAGCGCACTCCGCCGGAGGCCGGGAAGTTTCACTGGGTGCCGGAGTGCATTCTGCCGCACCCGGCCCCGACCGCCACCCGGGCGGCGCCCGCCGCCGGCGGCCCGCCCGCCCGCCGATCGACGTCTGCGGGCGGTCGGATATGGACAACCGAGAGTGATTCGGGTTAGGTCGGCTCCGGATGAACCGCGGATCGACGAGGTGCCTCATGACTCATCTGGCCGACGACCGGCCCGCCGGCTCCGGCGCGGACGGTGCCGACGTACGTCCGCTGGCCCGGCTGACCGCCGACGTACGTCCGCTGGCCCGGCTGACCGCCGACGTACATCCGTTGGCCCGGCTGACCGCCGACGAGATCCGGTCCGCGCGGGCCTTGTTCGACCAGCACGGCCTGCTCGGTCCGACCACCCGGTTCGCCCTGCTGGCGTTGGAGGAGCCGGCCAAGGACGTGGTGCTGGCGTACTCCGCCGGGGACGAGGTCGACCGCCGGGTGCGGGCCGTGCTGCTGGACGTGGCCACCGGAGTGTCCCGGACCGTGGTGGCGTCGCTGACCAGCGGCACGGTCGGCTCGGTGCGGGAGAACGATCCGGCCCGGGACGGCCAGCCACCGATCATGCTCGAGGAGTTCGCCGCGGTCGACGAGATCGTCAAGGCCGATCCGGGATGGCGGGCGGCGATGGCCCGCCGGGGCATCACCGACCTGGATCTGGTCCGGCCCTGCCCGCTCTCCGCCGGGGACTTCGACCTGCCGGGGGAGCGCGGCCGGCGGCTGCTCCGGGTGCTGTCCTTTCTGGCCCACCGGCCCGAGGACCACTGCTGGGCCCATCCGATCGACGGCGTGGTCGCGTACGTCGACCTGATCGAGCGCCGGGTCACCGAACTGGTCGACCACGAGCTGCTGCCGGTACCCGAGGAGGAGGGCAACTTCGACGATCCGGCGTACGTCGGTCCGCCGCGTACCAGCCTGAAGCCGATCGAGATCAGTCAACCGGAGGGCCCGGGTTTCTCCGTCGACGGGGACCTGGTGCGCTGGGAGAACTGGACCTTCCGGGTCGGCTTCGATCCCCGCGAGGGCCTGGTGCTGCACCAACTGAGCATCGCCGACGGTGGCCGGGACCGCCCCGTGCTCTACCGGGCCTCGGTGGCCGAGATGGTGGTCCCGTACGCCGATCCGGGCCCGGTGCGGTTCTGGCAGAACTACTTCGACGCCGGCGAGTACCTGCTCGGCCACCAGGTGAACTCGCTGGTGCTGGGTTGTGACTGCCTGGGGGAGATTTACTACTTCGACGCGGTACTCGCGGACGGCGCCGGTGAGCCGCGCGAGGTGACCAACGCGATCTGCCTGCACGAGGAGGACCATGGGGTGCTGTGGAAGCACTCCGACCTGTTCACCGGCTCGGCCCAGACCCGTCGGCAGCGCCGGCTGGTGATCTCCTCCTTCGTCACGGTCGGCAACTACGACTACGGCTTCTACTGGTACCTCTACCTGGACGGCACGATCCAGTTGGAGGTCAAGGCGACCGGCGTCCTGTTCACCTCCGCGTACCGCCCCGGCGACGGGTACGCGACCGAGGTCGCTCCGGGGCTCGGTGCGCCGTACCACCAGCACCTGTTCAGCGCCCGGCTCGACATGACGGTCGACGGGGTCCGCAACGCGGTCGACGAACTCGACATCCGGGTCGTACCGGTCGGCCCGGAGAACCCGTACGGTAACGCGTTCACCCGGGTGGCGACGCGGCTGGCGGCCGAGTCGGAGGGTGCCCGGAGCGCGGACGCCGCGCGCGGGCGGGTGTGGCGGGTGTCGAATCCGAATCGCCCCAACCGGCTCGGTCAGCCGGTCGGTTACCTGTTGCGGCCGGAGGGCCAGGCGGTGCTGCTGGCCGACGCCGACTCGTCCATCGCCCGCCGCGCGGCGTTCGCGACCCGGAGCCTGTGGGTCACCCGGTACGACCCGGCGGAGCGTTACCCGGCCGGCGACCTCGTCAACCAGCATCCGGGTGGTGCCGGCCTGCCCGCCTATGTGGCGGCGGACCGGTCGATCGACGGCCAGGACATCGTGCTGTGGCACACCTTCGGCACCACCCACTTCCCCCGCCCGGAGGAGTGGCCGGTGATGCCGGTCGACCGGTGCGGCTTCACCCTGCGCCCGGACGGCTTCTTCGACCGCAACCCCACCCTGGACGTGCCGGCGAGCACCGCCACGCACTGCGCGAGGTGTTAGGAAGGGGCCCTTCTTCTACAGAAAGCGATAAGAAGGGGCCCTTCCTTACAGGCTGTTCAGCGACGGATGGTGAGCGCGGTGGAGGCGACGGCCGCGTCGACCGCGTTGAGCAGCTCGGCCAGTTCGGTCGGGAGGAGTCGGCGGCCGGCGGCGATCCGGTCCGTCACGATCGTCCGGTTGGTCGACAGCAACGCCCGGACCAGGCCGGCGGCCCGGACCAGACCGGCCAGTGTCGCGGTGCGCGGGTCCAGCGGTTGTTCGGAGCGTTCCAGGACGGCGTTCAGGCGTACCCGGGGCCGGGCCACCCGGTTGGGGTCCAGTCCGGGCCAGCGCACCTGGGTGCGGAGGTTGAGCCCGCGCGCGGTTATCCGGCGAACCGCACCCGCACTCACCAGGCGATCGCCGACGTGTTCGCGGACCCGGGGCGCGAGGAACTCCAGCCACGAACGGGCCGGATGCCCGTCGCCGCGCCGTACCATCTCGCCCAGCACCCGGTCGGTCACCGGCTCATGCCAGGCCCGGTCGTCCGAGACGTAGACGTGGGACCGGGCGAACGTGATCCGCCCGTCGAACAGCAGTTCTGCGAGCAACGCGCCCGCGAGCGCGGAGTTGACCAGAATCGCCGCCGCGAGCGGCTTGCCGCTGTAGTCGTCGTGCGCGATGAGGAACAGTTCGTCGGCCAGCCGCTCGGTGGGGGCGCCCGCGTTGTTGGTCATCCGTCATCCTCGGCCGGCCGGCGCGCGCCGGGTCGGTCAGCGCTCAGTGTCGATGCGAGACGGTACGGCAAGGAGCACTGTCCGTTCAACCCGTCCATGCCCTGCGTGTTCGATACTCTGCTACGTCGATCTCTTGTCGCGCGGCGTGATCAGCCATAACCTCTCCGGTGTCGTCCGAGAGTCCCTTTCTCGCCCCCATACCGAGAGAGATCGACATATGTCAGCCAGTTCCGCTCCGGAAGCCGGCCTGCGCCGGGGACGTCTCGGCACGATCCATCTCGTCTTCTTCACGGTCGCGGCGTCCGCTCCGCTGACCGTGCTCGGCGGTGGGGTGACCACGATGTACGCGGTCAGTGGCAACGTCGGCGCCGCACTGTCGTATGTCCTGCTGGCGGTGATTCTGGCCGTGTTCGCCGTCGGCTACGCCGCGATGAGCCGGTTCGTCAGCACCGCCGGGGCGTTCTATTCGTACATCGCGGGCGGGCTCGGCCGGGCCGGTGGGGTCTGTGGTTCGTTCATCGCACTGGCCGCGTACAACGCCATCCAGATCGGCCTGTACGGGCTGTTCGGCGCCGTTGTCGGCGACTTCATGACCACCAGGTTCGGCGTCGAGCAGGCGTGGTGGGTGTGGGCGCTGGTCGGTCTGCTGGTGGTCGGGGTCCTGGGCATCCTCCAGGTCGACCTCAACGCCACGGTTCTCGCGGTGCTGCTGCTCCTCGAATGTCTCGCGGTCGTCGTCTTCGACGTGGTGTCCCTCGGCAATCCGGCGGGCGGAAGCGTCAGCCTCGCCGGCCTGGATCCCGGCAACCTGTTCGCCGCCGGTCTGGGTGCCGTGCTGGCGCTGGGAATCGCCTCGTTCACCGGGTTCGAGTCCGGGGCCATCTACAGCGAGGAGGTGAAGGACCCACGCCGTACGGTGGCCCGGGCCACCTACATCGCGGTCGCCTTCACCGGTGGGTTCTACGCACTGTCCGCCTGGGCGTTGACGGTGGCGACCGGGCCGGAGAACGTGCAGACCGCGTCGGCCGGGGCCGGCCCGGGGGTGGTCTTCGGCACCCTCGCCGAGCACGCCGGTACGACCGTGGCGGACGTCGCCTACCTGCTGTTCGTCACCTCGGTGCTCGCCGCGCTGCTCTCCTTTCACAACGGAGTCGCGCGTTATCTGTTCGCCCTGGGGCGGGAGCGGGTGCTGCCTCCGTACCTCAGTCGCACCGGGGTCCGGACCGGTGCGCCGGTCGCCGGCTCGCTGACCCAGTCGGTCCTGGCACTCGTCGTGGTGTTCGCCTTCGTGGCGACCGACCGGGACCCGGTGGTCGACCTGTTCACCTGGCTCAGCGGGGTCTCGGCGGTGGGCGTGGTGCTGCTGATGACGCTGACCTCCGCCGCGGTGGTCGGCTTCTTCCGGCGACGCCCGGAGGCCGAGGTCAACACGTGGCAGCGGCTGGTCGCGCCGGCACTGGCGACCGTGCTGCTGTTCGCCGTCCTGGTGGTACTGGTGGTCAATTTCGACGCGCTGCTCGCTCCGGACAACCCCCGCTATCTGGCCTGGCTGCTGCCGGCCGTCACCCTGGTCGCCGGACTGGCCGGGTTCGCCTGGGGGCTGATCCTCCGGTCCAGGCGGCCAGCCGTCTACGCGGCCGTCGGGCAGGGGATGACCGAGCCGACGCCGGCCGATGAGGACCCCGAGCTGACGCTGAGCCGCTGACGGCCCGGCCGGGCCGCACCGGGCCGCAGACGGATCAGGCGCGGGTCACGGTCAGCCGAGTGCCTGCCACCAACCGTCCACCGGGGGCGGATGATCCACGATGACCCGCTCACCGGGGCGCGGCACCGCCAGGCGTACGCCCCGGGCCTTCGCCTCCCGCCACAGCCGGTCGACCGGCTCGGTCCAGGCGTGCGGGGCGAGGTTGAAGGTCCCCCAGTGCACCGGGACGAGGAGGCCGCCGCGTAGGTCCAGGTGCGCGGTGACCGCCTCCTCGGGCAGCATGTGGATGTTCGGCCAGGCGACGGCGTAGGCGCCGACCTGCATCAGCGTGACGTCAAACGGCCCGTGCCTGCTGCCGATCTCCGCGTAGCCGGCGAAGTAGCCGGAGTCGCCGGAGCAGAACACCCTGCGGTGCTGGCCGGCGATCACCCAGGAGCCCCAGAGGGTACGGTCCCGGACGAGCCCCCGTCCGGAGAAGTGCCGGGCGGGGGCGGCCGTGAAGTCCAACCCGGCCACGGTGGCGCGTTCGGTCCAGTCCAGCTCGACGATCCGGTGCGGCGGCACCCCCCAGCGTTCCAGGTGGGCGCCCACGCCGAGGGGCACCAGGAACGGTGCGGACTGGCCGTGCCGCAGCGCGCGTACCGTCGCCATGTCCAGGTGGTCGTAGTGGTCATGCGAGATCAGGATGGCGTCCAACCGGGGAAGCCGGTCCACCGGCACCGGCACCGGGTGCAGCCGCCGGGGGCCGACGAGAGCCGACGGCGAGCACCGGTCGCTCCAGACCGGATCGACGAGCACCCGGCGACCCTCGATCTCGATCAGTGCGGACGCGTGGCCGTACCAGATCACCTGAAGCTCTCCGGCCGGTGCCGACGACGACGGGGCGGCGTCCGGGACGATCACCGGAATGCTGCCGCCCGGCCGTCGTGGCTGGCCGCCGAGGAGCAGGTCCCGGAGCATCTGGCGGCCGCTGCCGGGCAGCAGGGTGCGGGTGCTGACCGGG
>NZ_JADPUN010000356.1 GCF_015690345.1 Plantactinospora alkalitolerans
GCCCTGGACAGGCCGGAAGACCCGCCCGACCCCACCGCCACTGTGCGGGAAGACACCGGCGCGGGCGTCGCTGTGCAGATTGCTCCCACCCCCCGGTTCCGGTCCGCCGTAGCGTTAGCGTGCGGCTCCAGGGGGAACGGGGGCGGCCACCGTCTGTCCTTCGCGTCCCCGTCCGGAACGCGAAGGACAGACGGTGGCCGGAGCCCCGGTGGATCAGGCGCGGGGGTGGCTCACAGCCGGCAGGCGTGCAGGTTGGTGACCAGGATCGCCCGGGCGCCGACGTCGTACAACTCGTCCATGATCCGGTGTACGTCCTGCCGCAGTACCAGCGCCTCGACCGCGACCCAGCCCTCCCGGTGCAGCGGCGAGATGGTCGGCGACTCGATCCCGGGGGTCAGCGCGGTCGCCTGGTCGAGCAGGTCGGCCCGGACGTCGTACGCCAGCATCACGTACTGGCGGGCGACCAGCACCCCGTGCAGCCGGCGGACGAGCTGGTCCACCTGGCCGTTGGTCGGCGCCTCCCCCCGGCGGATCAGCACGGCCGACGAGTGCAGGATCGGCTCGCCGACGATCGCCAGTCCGGCCTGGCGCAGCGTGGCGCCGGTGGAGACGACGTCGGCGACCACGTCGGCGACGCCGAGGCGGACCGCGTTCTCGACCGCGCCGTCGAGCCGGATCACCGTCGCGGTGGTCCCGTGCTCGGCCAGGTACCGCTCGACGATCCCCGGGTACGCGGTCGCGATGCGCCGGCCGGCGATCTGGTCGACGGTCGACACCATCTCGGGCGGGGCGGCGAACCGGAAGGTCGCGGCGCCGAAGTCGAGGTCGAGCATCTCGTCGGCCGGACTCGCCGAGTCGACCAGCAGGTCCCGGCCGGTGATGCCGAGATCGAGGTCGCCGGAGCCGACGTAGGTGGCGATGTCCCGGGGGCGAAGGTAGAAGAATTCGACGTTGTTGGCCTCGTCGCGGCAGATCAGGTCGCGGTCGTCGCCGCGCTGGCGGTAGCCGGCCTCGCGCAGCATCTGGGCGGCCGGTCCGGACAGGGTGCCCTTGTTGGGAATGGCGATGCGCAGCATCGGAAGTGCTCCTCGCGGTCAGGTGGATCGGACTGACGGACGCGTCCACGGCGGCCGGGACGCGGCGGGGCACTACAGATGTCGGTAGACGTCCTCGAGTTTCAGACCGGTGGCGAGCATCAGCACCTGCGCCTGGTAGAGCAACTGGGAGATCTCCTCGGCGGCCCGTTCCGGGCCCTCATGCTCGGCGGCCATCCACGCCTCGGCCGCCTCCTCGACGACCTTCTTCCCGATCGCGTGCACGCCGCGCTCCAGCGCGGCCACCGTCCCCGAGCCTGGGGTGCCGGCGGCGGCCTTCGCCTGCAGCTCGGCGAACAGCTCCTCGAACGTCTTCACGGAACCGGATTCTCGCAGCCGGTCGACGCCGACCCGGCCGCCGGGTCGGCGTACCGCCCATCAGGTGGACCGCCGGCCGGGTCAGCGGACCGTGATGACGTGGTCGTCGAGGTGCTGCTCGCGACCGTCGGCCAGGGATGTCGCGTACGCCGTCAGTGTGTACCTGCCCGGCGGCAGGGTGACGCTGTGCCGGTACTCGCCCTGGGTCGGCCCGGCGATCGACAGTGTGATCGTCTTCTCGCTCACCGTGCGGCCGTCCCGCTGGATCCGGAGCTGTGCGGTCGCCTCCGGCAGGATCCCCGCGAGGTGCACCTGGAAGGTACGCCCGACGGTGTCCCCCTGTTGCGGCGCGATCAGCCACACCGGGGCCAGCACTTCCACCGCCGGCCCTCTGCGCAGTACCCCGGAGACGTCGACGCCGTCCCAGAGCCGGTCGACGGCCGTTCCGTCGAGCCGGAGCCGTACCCCGGACACTCCCGGTACGGCGGTGACGGTCCAGACCAGTTGCTGTACGGCCATCCGCGCCGCTGCCCCGCCGACCTCGTTCCGGGCCGCTCCGGCCAGGTCGACGGTGGCGGTACCGCCGCTGACCGACACCCCTCGCAGGTCGGTGCCGACCGGCCAGGCGTTGCGGTAGTCAGGATCCATTCCGGTCGGCCCGTCCAGCAGGTTCCGCACCGCCGCCGTGATCCGGTCGGCGGCCGAGCCGTCCCGCAGCCAGAGCCGGTGGAACTCCCGGTAGAGCCGGGGCCGGTTCGGATCGCCGCCCTGGTAGTAGACGGCGAGGCTGGCCGTCCTCGCCGTACCGCTGGTGGTGCCGACCGAGGGCACGGGCCCGCCGGGCGGGGTCGGGCCGGGCCGTACGTCCGTCGACGGCGTGGCCGCGCTGGCCGTCGGCTGCGCGCCGAGGACGCCGCCCGGCGACCCGGTCCGGCTGTCCGACGGTGCCGGTACGACGCTGCCGGCCAGGCCGGCCCCCACCACGGCCACGGCCAGGGTGGCCACCGTTACGGCGCCGGCCGCGAGCGGTGACCAGCCGCCCCAGCGACGATGGCCGGTACCGGCCATCGTCCCGCCGGCTCCGGCTCCGGCTCCGGCTCCGGCTCCGGCCCGGCCGGGCGACAGCCGCAGTCCGAACCGGCCGGACGAGGACCGCAGTCCGGTCCGGGCGAGTGCAGGCCGCAATCCGAACCGGGCACGTGTCCGGCCCAGGCCGATCCACCGGCCCCGGCGCGCCCCGCCCGGGTCGCCGGCCTGGATCCGGCGCTGGATCAGGGGCAACGCGCCCGGTGCCGGCTCGATCCGGTCGGCCTCGGCCGCGAGCACCCGGCGCAGCAGGTCCTCGTCCATCGGGCCCCGCTCCTCGTCCCTCCACTGCCGGTGTTCGGTCATCGCTGTGCCCCCAGGGTCTGCTTGAGCGCTGCCATCCCCCGGAAGGTGTGGCTCTTCACCGCGCCCCGGCTGACTCCCATCAGCTCGGCGGTCTCGGCCTCGGACAGTTCGGCGTAGTACCGCAGTACGATCGCCTCCCGCTGCCGGGTCGGCAGGCCCCGCAGCGCGGCGATCACGGCGTCGTGCTGGAGCAGGTCGAGCGCGCCGGCCTCCGCACTGGGCGCGTCCGCCATCAGCCGGGTCACGGCCAGGTGCGTTTCCACCACCCGTCGGTGCCGCAGCGCCGACCGGCACCGGTTGACCACACTGGTCCGCAGGTAGGCCAGGGCCTTGTCGGCGTCGCGCAGCCGGGACCACCGGCCGTGCAGCGCCACGTAGCCGTCCTGGACGATCTCCTCCGCCGCGCCCTGGTCGTGCAGCAGCAGCGTGGCGAGTCGTACCAGCGGTCGGTAGTGGGCGGCGAAGAGGCGGGTGATCGCCTCGTCCGCCGCCCACTGCCGGGGCACGGGTTGCCTCATGATCCTCCCGCCGGGCGGGTCGGAGACCAGGTGGGTCGTCACAGCTACGTGACGCGTGACCTCCCGTTCCGGTTTACCGCCGAAGCCCGGTCGGCACCACTGGACGGGCCGATACCCGACGAATATCCCTATCGGACCGCTGGGAATATCTATGGGCAGGCGTCGACGTGTGCCTATGCTGTCGGCCATGGCTAGCCGATCTCTGCCGGTCGCGCTCACGACCGCTACCGTTCTTCTCGCTGCCCTCGCCGGCTGCGCTCCCCAGAACCAGCCCCCACCGGTCTCGGCCCCGGCCGCCTGCTCGAAGGCGGATATGAAGACCAAGACACCCGGCAAGTTGACCATCGGCACCGACGATCCCGCGTACGAGCCGTGGTTCAGCGAGAACATGCCGGCGAACGGCAAGGGCTTCGAGTCTGCGGTGGCGTACGAGGTGGCCATGCAGCTCGGGTACGCCCGGATCGACGTGCAGTGGGTCCGGGTCAAGTTCGACAACGCCATCGCCCCCGGGGCGAAGGAGTTCGACTTCGACATCAACCAGTTCTCCGTCACCGACCAACGCAAGCTGGCCGTCGACTTCTCCTCGCCGTACTACCTGGTCCGGCAGGCCGTCGTCGCGGGCAAGGGCTCGAAGATCACCGGCAAGTCGACCCTGGCCGACCTGAAGAACGCCAAGCTGGGCGCGCAGGTCGGCACCACCAGCTACCAGGCGATCACCGACCTGATCAAACCCAACGTCAAGCCCCAGGTGTACAACAGCAACGACGACGCCAAGAAGGCGCTGCAGAACCGCCAGCTCGACGGCATCGTGGTCGACCTGCCCACCGCCTTCTACATCACCTCGGCGGAGATCAAGGACGCCACCATCGTCGGCCAGCTGCCCCAGGTGGGCGTGCCGGAGACCTTCGGCCTGCTGCTCGACAAGGACTCTCCGCTGACCGGCTGCGTCAGCAACGCCGTCGACGCGCTGCGCGGAAGAGGGAAACTCGTCGAACTGGAGAAGGCCTGGCTCGCCGAGACGGCGGGCGCCACCGAACTCACGTGATCCTGACCAACCACCGACCGTCCACGATCGCCCGGGAGCGGGCCGCCTACCGGAAACGGCAGACGGTCCGCTCGGTGCTGATCGCCGCGACCTCGACCGGGCTGCTCGGCACCCTGCTCGTGGTGGCGGTGACCGGCGCACCGGGCTGGGAACGGGTCCAGCAGTCCTTCTTCGACCCGCAGATCGCCCGCGATGCCCTGCCCGACGTACTCACCGGGCTGTGGCTCAACGTGCAGCTGCTGGTGTGCTGTGCCCTCGGGGCGCTCACCCTCGGTCTGCTGCTGGCGGTGCTGCGTACCCTGCGGGGCCCGGTCTTCTTCCCGGTCCGGGCGCTGGCCACCGGCTACACGTACACGTTCCGCGGGCTACCCGTGATCATCGTGCTGTACGTGCTCACCCTCGGCGTGCCCGGCCTGCGCCTTCAGGGCATGCCGTCGGTGCTGGTGCTCGGCGGAATCGCCCTGGTCCTCACCTTCGGCGCCTATCTGGCCGAGGTCTTCCGGGCCGGTATCGAATCGGTGCACGCCAGTCAGCTCGCCGCCGCCCGGTCCCTCGGACTCACCTACCGGCAGACGATGCGGTACGTGGTGCTGCCCCAGGCCGTCCGCCGGGTGGCCCCGCCCCTGCTCAACGACATCATCGCGCTCCAGAAGGACGTCGGGCTGGTGTCCCTGGCCGGACCGATCGACGCGGTACGGGCAGCCCAGATAGCCACCGCCGAGAGTTTCAACTACACGCCGTACATTGTCGCGGGGGTGCTCTTCGTGCTGCTCGCCATTCCGCTGATCGCGGTCACCGACTGGGTGACGCTGCGCGCCGCCCGCCGTCAGGCGGAACGATGACCGGGTCGGGGCCGCCGGTGCCCCGACCGGGACAGCTGGTGGCGCGGACGGCCGGGCCGAACCCTCCCGTGCTGAGCTGCCGCGCGCTGCGCAAGGTGTTCGGCGGGCACGTGGTGCTCGACGACCTCGACCTCGACGTGGCCGAACACGAGGTGGTCGCGTTGATCGGCGCCTCCGGGTCGGGCAAGTCCACCCTGCTGCGCTGCGTCAACCTGCTGGAGGACCTCGACGACGGCACCATCCACCTCGACGGCGAGCACATCACCGACCCCCGGGTCTCCCCCGACCTGGTACGCCGGCGGATCGGCATCGTCTTCCAGGCGTACAACCTGTTTCCGCACCTCAGTGTGCTGGACAACATCACGCTGGCGCCCCGGCGGGTGTACCGGCGGGACCGGGCCGAGGCCGAGTTCCAGGCCCGGGAGCTGCTCGCCCGGGTGGGGCTGGCCGAGAAGGCCGGCGACTATCCCGACCGGCTCTCCGGCGGCCAGCAGCAGCGGGTGGCGATCGTCCGGGCACTGGTCAACGCGCCCCGGTTGATCCTGCTCGACGAGGTGACCTCGGCGCTGGACCCGGAACTGGTCGGCGAGGTGCTGACCATGATCCGGGACCTGAAGGCGGACGGCATGACCATGGTGCTGGCCACCCACGAGATGGGGTTCGCCCGCGAGGTCGCCGACCGGATCTGCTTTCTCGACGGCGGACGGGTGATCGAGGAGGGGCCGCCCGAGCAGGTGCTGGGCGAGCCGACCCAGCCCCGTACCCGGCAGTTTCTGCGCCGGATCATCGAGGCCGGCCGGCTCCAGGCGCCGCCCACGGGCTGAGTGCCGACGACGTCGGGATCCCCCGCCCCCCGGCGGCCTGACGATGATGGTCATCCAGCCAGCGCCGCTGCTCCTCGGTCTCCGGCACCGGGACTCCCCTTGCCCCGCCGATGATGTCCCAGATCCGGTCGACCGGAACATCCAGCCGCGACAGCAACGCGGCGACGAGCAGAGACGACCGCCCGATGCTCGCCCGGCAGTGCACTGCGAGGTGCCGTCCCCGGGCAAGGTCGCCGGCCAGTACGTCGATCAGTGGACGGATCGCGGCGTGTTCCGGAACCCCTCGGTCGATGACGGGATACGCGTGGTAGTCGATACCGGCGCGGGCGGCGGCGGCATCCTCGCCGGTCAACCCCAACTCGTCGCGTTCTGCGGAGGTCAGCAGGCAGACCAGGATGTCCACCCCGCAACGGCGTAGTCCGGCCATCTCGTCGTCGAGCCAGTCGTCCCCGCGCGGGCGCGCCACGATGCTCAGCCGCACCGGCGACGGCGCCGGAATCGGATAGATGGTGGGTCGTAACCACATCGGGCTGTCTCCTGTCGCTAACTCCTGCGTGCCACCTTCGGCGAGGACGCCGACCGCTACGACCGGGCGCGCCCCGGCTATCCGGACCAGGTCTTCGAGGATCTGGTCCGGCACTGTGGGCTGAGCCCGCGGTCCCGGGTGCTGGAGATCGGATGTGGCACCGGCCAGGCCACCCGACCACTGGCAGGGCTCGGTTGCACCATTGTCGCGGTGGAACTCAGCCCCGAACTGGCTGCCGTGGCCCGACGTAATCTTCAGGAGATCCGGAACGTGACCGTCGAGGTGTCCCCTTTCGAGCACTGGACACCACCGACCACCCCGTTCGACCTGGTATTTTCGGCGACCGCGTTCCACTGGATCGATCCGGACATCCGCGTCGACAAAGCGGCGGACGTGCTCCGCCCGGCCGGAACACTCGCTGTGCTGCACAGCGAGCACGTCGCTGGTGGCACGGAGAGTTTCTTCGCAGACGTGCAGGCCCGCTACGAGACCTCCGACCCCAGGACACCGCCGGGGCTGCGCCTGACACCAGCCGCAGACATCCCCGACGACCCGACCGAGTTCGAACGCTCCGCACGCTTCGGTTGCCGTAGAGCGACGCGGCGATCGGCTACGGTCGGGCGGCGATGTCCCTGATCACCACGGCAGCCTCCAGTGCCGCCGTGGTTGCCGCCCAGCCCTTGTCCTCGGCCGAGTCCGCCAGCCCCGCCCGATCCCGGGCCTGCTCCAGGTTGTTGACCGTGAGTACGCCGTGCGCGACCGGCGTCGCCGTGTCCAGTGCGACCCGGGTAAGCCCCTCGGTCACCGACTGGCACACGTAGTCGAAGTGCGCCGTGGCGCCCTTGATCACCACGCCGAGCGCCACCACGGCATCGCAGCGCCGGGCCAGCGCCTGGGCCACCACCGGCAGCTCCACCGAACCGGCGACCCGGACCACCACCACGTCGTCCACGCCGCACGCCTTCGCCGCGTTGACCGCGCGGTCCAGCATGTGGTCGGTGAGTTCCCCGTGCCAGCGGGCGGCCACCACCCCGACCGTCAACCCGGAAGCGTCCACCGTGGACACTCCCGGTTCCCCGAACCCCGCCATCGTCACGCCAACCTTTCCGTCATCTCGACCAGTTCCACCGACTCGACCGGTCCGTCCAACTCGTCCAGCAGGTGGCCCATCCGGTCCCGCTTGGTCCGCAGGTAGTGCAGGTTCTCCGGGGTCGCCCCGACCGGCATCGCCTCCCGGCCGACCACGGTCAGTCCGTAGCCCTCCAGCCCGGCCCGCTTGGCCGGATTGTTGGTCAGCAGCCGCATCGAGCGGACACCGAGGTCGTACAGGATCTGCGCGCCCGTGCCGTAGTCCCGCGCGTCGGCGGGCAACCCGAGGTCCAGGTTCGCGTCGACGGTGTCCCGGCCGCGGTCCTGCAACTGGTACGCCCGCAGCTTGTGTACCAGCC
>NZ_JADPUN010000315.1 GCF_015690345.1 Plantactinospora alkalitolerans
GGGTTACCCGCCGATGACGCTGCCGGCGGCGACCGGTGGTGCCGGGGCAGCGGATCCGGTGGGGCCCGGGCGGAAGCTGCGGCTCGCGGCGAGCCGCAGTCGCCCGCCGGTGTTCCTCGCCGAACTGGCTGACGAACTCGGTGCGGAGCTGGTGCCGATGGGATCGGCCGGTGCGAAGATCGCCGCGGTGATAACCGGCGAGGTCGACGGGTACGTGCATGCCGGCGGCCAGTACGAGTGGGACTCGGCGGCGCCGGTCGCTGTGGCGACGGCCACCGGCCTTTTCGCTTCCCGAATCGACGGATCCGCGCTGAAATACAACCAGGCCGATCCTCGGCTGCCCGATCTCGTGGTGTGCCGTAAGGATCTTGCGCCTCGGTTGCTTGCAGCGTTGCAGCACCATCTCCGGGTAACCTAGGCAAGTCTCTTGACTTAACCAACCGGAAAGGTCTTAAATGCGCCAGCCTGCGGCGTACCGGGTGTCGCATCTGGACGCCCTCGAAGCCGAGAGCGTCTTCGTCATCCGCGAGGTGGTGGCCGAGCTGGAGCGGCCGGTGCTGCTCTTTTCCGGTGGCAAGGACTCGATCGTCATGCTCCGGCTGGCCGAGAAGGCGTTCACACCGGCCCGGATCCCGTTTCCGGTGATGCACGTCGACACCGGCCACAACTTCGCCGAGGTGCTCGACTACCGCGACCAGCGGGTGGCCGAGATGGGGCTGCACCTGGTCGTCGCCAGCGTTCCGGAGGCACTCGAATCCGGGCTGGTCCAGGAGTCGGCCGACGGGATGCGCAACCGGATCCAGACCCCGGTGCTGCTCGACGCGGTGGAGAAGTACCGCTTCGACGCGCTGTTCGGCGGCGCCCGCCGGGACGAGGAGAAGGCCCGGGCCAAGGAGCGGGTGTTCAGCTTCCGTGACGACTTCGGGCAGTGGGACCCGAAGAACCAGCGCCCCGAACTCTGGTCGCTGTACAACGGCCGGCACCACCCCGGAGAGTCGATCCGGATCTTCCCGCTGTCCAACTGGACCGAACTCGACGTCTGGCACTACATCGCCCGGGAGAAGCTGTCCCTGCCGTCGATCTACTACGCGCACGAGCGCGAGGTCATCGAGCGCGACGGCATGCTGTACGCGGTCAACGAGTTCATCTCCCCGCGCGGCACCGAAACGCCCTTCCCCGCCCAGGTCCGGTACCGCACCGTCGGTGACGCCTCCTGTACCGCCGCCGTCCGCTCCGACGCGGACACGGTGGAGAAGGTGATCGAGGAGGTCGCCGCGACCCGGATCACCGAACGCGGCGCCACCCGGGGCGACGACCGGGTCAGCGAGGCGGCCATGGAAGACCGCAAACGGGAAGGCTACTTCTGATGACCGCCACCGCGATCCCCACCGAGGCCCGGAGCATGGACCTGCTCCGGTTCGCCACCGCCGGCAGCGTCGACGACGGCAAGTCCACCCTGATCGGCCGGCTGCTGTACGACACCAAGTCCCTCTTCACCGACCAGCTCGAAGCGGTCGAGGCGGTCAGCCAGGCCCGGGGCGACGAGTACACCAACCTGGCGCTGCTCACCGACGGCCTGCGGGCCGAGCGGGAACAGGGCATCACCATCGACGTCGCGTACCGCTACTTCGCCACCCCCCGGCGGAAGTTCATCATCGCCGACACCCCCGGACACACCCAGTACACCCGGAACATGGTGACCGGCGCGTCAACCGCCGACCTGGCGCTGATCCTGGTCGACGCCCGCAAGGGCCTGGTCGAGCAGTCCCGCCGGCACGCCTTCCTCTGCTCCCTGCTCCGGGTGCCGCACCTGGTGCTCTGCGTGAACAAGATGGACCTGGTCGACTGGTCCCAGGACGTCTTCGAGCGGATCGCCGACGAGTTCACCGCGTTCGCCGCGAAACTGGAGGCGCCGGACCTGACCGTGGTGCCGATCTCGGCGCTGCGCGGCGACAACATCGTCAGCCGTTCCGAGAACACCCCCTGGTACGAGGGCCCGTCGCTGCTGCACCACCTCGAACACGTGCACATCGCCTCGGACCGGAACCTGGTCGACGTGCGGTTCCCGGTGCAGTACGTGATCCGTCCCCAGTCGACCACGGTCACCGACTACCGGGGCTACGCCGGACAGGTCGCCTCCGGCGTACTCAAGCCCGGCGACGAGGTGATGGTGCTGCCCTCCGGGTTCACCAGCAGGATCGTCGCGATCGAGACCGCCGACGGCCCGGTCGAGGAGGCGTTCCCGCCGATGTCGGTGACCGTCCGGCTGACCGACGAGATCGACATCTCCCGAGGCGACCTGATCTGCCGTCCGACCAACGCTCCGGCGGTGGCCCAGGACATCGAGGCGATGATCTGCTGGATGGACGAGACCCGGCCGTTGCGGGTCGGCGCCAAGTACGCCATCAAGCACACCACCCGGTCCGCCCGAGCCGTCATCCGCGGTCTCCGGTACCGGCTCGACGTCAACTCGTTGCACCGGGACGAGTCGGCCACCGAACTGAACCTCAACGAGATCGGCCGGGTACGGCTGCGTACCACGGTGCCGCTGCTCGCCGACGAGTACCGCCGGAACCGGACGACCGGCGGGTTCATCGTCATCGACGAGATGACGAACCGCACGGTCGGCGCCGGCATGATCGTCGAGACCGGCTGAGGGTTCACACCGCCGCCGGACGGGCTGCCGGTGGAGGCACGGTCAGCGGTCGAACGCCAGATACAGCCCCAGGCTGAAGTTCACGATCAGGACGATCGCGCCGGCGACGGCGAACCAGCGTTGCCAGGTCATCCACCGGTTCGACTTCGCCGCCTCGACGGTGCTCGCCCTCTCCACCAGAGCCGCCGCAACCGTGATCGCGATCTTCTCCCGTTCTCCGGCGTCACGGCGATCGGAGGTCGCGTTGGCACTGAACACGGCGGCCTTCGCGCGTACCTCCTCGGTGAGACTCTGCAGCGCCCGGGTCATCGCGTCGATCGAACCGTTGATCTGTTGGAAGTGGTCATCGTGGCCCTGCAGACGTTGCTCGATCCGTCCAGCGTCGAGCCCACGGTTGTAGGCCGCGTCTTCGGGCCCCGAGTTGGTCGTCGTCATCCTGTCGACCGTCCGAGTGCGTAACCGCGCGAAGGTGCGCGTGCGGACGTGCCGCGGAGCGGTGACTGTGGAGGGTTTTCGCAGCCGTGCTGTGGCGGCGTCGTTCGCATGGTCGGCCCGGCCTTTCGATTCCGACGTGCTGCGCCGCTCCGCGCAAGCCAATCCGAATCAGGACCCCGGCATCGCGACTGCGACCCGTGACGTCGGTTGACCTCGTTTAGGTCCTTTTCTTGACAATAGAACACATTATCGCGGTCAGCCGATCACTGTCGGTGATCCAACAGTGAGCGGTCAGCCGAGAGGTCGGACGGATGCCCGCCCGGATGCCAACCCGTCGAGCGCGGTGAGTATCTGCCGGGCGTCGTGGTCGGACGTCAGCGTACGGACCGGGAACCGGGTGCCGGGTGGGAACGCCGGGTGCCGAGGGTCGCAGTCGATCCAGACGGTTTTCCCGCCGAAATTTCCACCGGCGTACACGGCAACAACCGCTTCCCACGGCAGCCAGTACGGGCGGCCGAGCATGCCGGCGGTCCGGACCCACACTCCGGAGTGGTCGGCGGCCAGCAGTGGCCCTCGGCCGATCAGCCGGCGGTACGCCACCAGCACGGGCCAGCCCAGCACCAGCATCCCTGGGATGAGGACCGGGACGGCGACGGTGTTGATCATTTCGGTCGGTGGCGTGTTCAGGTCACGGGCGAGCAGGTAACTGTGCCCTCCGACGAGGCAACAGAGCAGGAGGAGGCTGCCGCCCGCTACGCCGCCGAACCAGAACGCGAACTTGCGGCCGTCGGCCTTGACGACGAACGGAAGATCGCCGGGGATGCGATTCGGTCGGGGCGACATTATTGCGACCTCGGCCGGGCCACCGCGTCGGCAGTCAGGCCGAACGTCACCGGGTCGACTGCCGGGGGGCCGGCGGTGAAGGCCCGGCATCCGTTGATGGGTAGCCGCACAATCGACCACGGGCCCGGTTGGCCGACGTCGATCACCGGCGGTTTGCCGGAGGCACGGACCGGGTCGGTCGAGACCATGTTGGACATCGCGGCAGGGTACCGATCTCCGGTCCGGTCGGTGACCCCTGGTCGGCTGGACTCGGTGGATCCGCCGGGCTCCCGGGCCGGAGGTCGGGGCGCCTGATCGACCGCAGCAGAGCCGGGGCGAGACCGGGCCGGCGTGCAGGGCCAGGCCGACGACCCGGCAGGGGACAGCGGCAACCATCTCGCGCTGACCACGGTCGTCGACGGCCGGGCCTGGTGGCTGGACACCGGCCTGGGCGACGTACCGCCCGGGAGCTGTCCGGGTACGCGCAGTGGCGGACCGTGCTGCGGGACGTGTTCCGCCTGTCGCTCGACGACGTGCCGGACGAGCGGCTGCGGGGTGTCTGGCAACGGATCGAGGCGGACCACGCCGCGTGGCAGCGAGACGGTTGATCCTCCACGCCCGTGGTCTCCGAGATGCTCAGGACAGCCGTCGAGCTCCCGCGCCCGGGGTCGCGGTGAAGCTGGTCGGAGCCCGGAAACCCCGCTCGGCGTACGCCTTGGCCACCGCTGACGCCACCGGCTCGGCGGCGGCCCGGTCGACCAGGGCGAGCACGCAGCCGCCGAAGCCGCCGCCGGTCATCCGGGCGCCGTACGCACCGGCGGACATGGCGGCCTCGACCGCGGTGTCCACCTCCGGCACGGTGATCTCGAAGTCGTCCCGCATCGACCGGTGGGAGGCGGTCAGCAGCGGCCCGATCTCGGCGAGCCGGCCGGCGCGGAGCAGTTCCACGGTTTCCCGTACCCGCTGGTTCTCGGTCACCACGTGCCGGACCCGGCGGCGTACCACCGGGTCGTCGAGCCGGCCGAGTGCCGCGTCGAGCTGGTCGGTGCCGACGTCCCGCAGCGCCGGCACCCCGAGGGCGGCGGCGGCCGACTCGCAGGCGGTCCGGCGGGCGGCGTACTCGCCGCCGACGTGCCGGTGCGGCGCGTGGCTGTCGACGACGAGCACGGCGAGCCCGCAGGCGCCGAGGTCGAACGGGACCTGCTCCACCTCCAGGGTGCGGCAGTCCAGGAAGAGTGCGTGGTCGGGCCGGCAGCGGATGGACGCCGACTGGTCCATGATCCCGCACGGCATCCCGACGTAGCCGTTCTCGGCCCGCTGGGCCAGGCCGGGGCGGTCGGCCACCGGCACGTCCAGTTCGGCCAGGTCGAGCAGCGCGGTGAGCACCGCCGCCTCCAGGGCCGCCGACGAGGAGAGGCCGGCACCCAGCGGTACGTCTGAGGCGATGGCCAGCCGGGCGACCGGCACGTCGTGACCGGCCTCGTAGAGGGCCCAGACGACCCCGGCCACGTACGCCGCCCAGCCGCCGACCCGCCCCGGCTCGGCGGCCTGGGCCCGGCCGAACGAAACCTGCTCGCCGGCCTGCTCCGACCACACCGTCCAGCGTCGGCCGGAATGGGGCGCTGCGGCGACGACGGTACGGCGGGGCAGCGCGAACGGCAGTACGAAGCCGTCGTTGTAGTCGGTGTGCTCGCCGATCAGGTTGACCCGGCCGGGCGCCGCCCACAGCCCGTCCGGCCGGCTGCCGTACGCCCTGGTGAAGCCGGTGCTGGCCCGCTCCGTCACCGGACCGTCCGGCGCACCCGTCACGCCTGGCCGTCCTGGAGCCGGGCCTGGTAGAACGTCCAGGCGTCGGCGACGATCTCGGGCAGGCCGGGCTTGGCCGGGATCCAGCCCAGTTCGTCGCGGGCCCGGTCGGCGGAGGCGACAAGTTCGGCCGGGTCACCCGAGCGGCGGGGTGCCGTCTCCGTCGGCACCGGATGTCCGGTCACCTCGCGGACCGCCTCCACCACCTGGCGGTTGGTGAAGCCGTTGCCGTTGCCGAGGTTGAAGACCCGGTGCTCGCCGGGCCGGGCCGTCTCCAACGCGAGCAGGTGCGCCCGGGCCAGGTCCTCGATGTGGATGTAGTCCCGTACGCAGGTCCCGTCGAGGGTCGGGTAGTCGTCGCCGAAGAGTTGCAGTTTCTCGCGCCGGCCGGCGGCCACCTCGAGGGCGATCGGGATCAGGTGGGTCTCCGGCTCGTGCCGTTCGCCCAGGGCGATGCCCGGCCGGAGGTACGCCCCGGCGACGTTGAAGTAGCGCAGCGAGACGGCGGCGAGCCCGTGCGCGGTGGCCATCGAGGCGAGCGCGAAGTCGACGGCGAGTTTGGTGGCGCCGTACGTGTTGGTCGGCAGCGTGTGGGCGGTCTCCGCGATGGGCAGGCTGGTCGGGTTGCCGTACACGGCGGCGGTGGACGAGAAGACGAACCGGGGTACGCCCGCGGTCCGGGCCGCGTCGAGCAGAGCGAGCGAGCCGACGGTGTTGTTCGCCCAGTAGAGTTCGGGCTTGACCATCGACTCGCCGGCCGCGATCAGCGCGGCGAAGTGCAGCACACCGTCGAAGCCGGCGTCCGGGGTGAGCACCTCGGCGGCGTCGTGGATGGACGCCTGGACGAAGGTGGCCTCCGGGGCGACCGCCTCGGGACATCCGGTGCGAAGGTCGTCGAGGACCACCACCTGGTGCCCGGAGTCGAGCAGCATCCGGGTGACCACGCTGCCGATGTAACCGGCGCCCCCGGTGACGAGGAGTTTCACGCCCTGTGCCTTCCTGACTGGTGTGATGGGATCGGTGCTGGTGTGATGAGCGGACTGCGTTGACCAAGGCCCGAAGCATTCCACCACGTTCGGTCAATTCTGCACAGAGCCGAACACGGCCGGGAGGATGAACTCCGGTCCAGGGTGCCCACGTCGGGCGCCTCCGGTGTCTACCATTTCTGGCATGCGGGAGTCCGGCAGTACCGGGCCCCGGCGACGATCGCCGGGGCATCCTCGAAGGGACCCGGGCCCACTCGCCCGGGCCCTGGCCCGAGTCGTCGTACGTGCGGCGGACGGGGCGACCCGACTGGTCACCGCACTGCTCGGGGCGAGCCCGACGGCGGGCCGGGAGCAGATCAGCGAGGCCGAACTCCGCGACCTGGTCGCCGTGAACACCCGGCTCGACCCGGTGGAGCGGGGCATCATCGACGAGGTCCTGGAGGCCGGCGCCAGCCTGGTCCGCGAGGTGATGATGCCCCGGACCGAGGTGGTCTTCCTGGCGGCGGGGCTGCCCCTGAAGGAGGCGGCCCAACTGGTCCGGGCGGAGACCCACACCCGGTACCCGGTGGTCGACGGCACCCACGACGACGTGATCGGCTTCGTGCACCTGCGCGACGTACTGCTCCGACCGGACGACGACGCCTGCACGACGATAGGCGAACTCACCCGCGAGGTGAAGAAGGTGCCCGGCAGCAAGCGGGTGCTCGCTGCACTCACCGAGATGCGCCGCGAACGCCACCACCTCGCCGTCGTGGTCGACGAGTACGGCGGCACGGCCGGGATCGTCACCCTCGAAGACCTGATCGAGGAACTGGTCGGCGAGATCCACGACGAGTACGACACCGACCCCGACCCCGACCTGACCGGTGGCCCGGTCGAGGTGGACGGCCGGCTCAACCTGGCCGACTTCGCCGAACGGGCCGGCTTCGCGCTGCCACCCGGCCCGTACGAGACGGTCGGCGGTTTCGTGATGGCGGCGCTGGGCCGGTTGCCGGTCCGCGGCGACGAGGTCCCGGTGCCCGGCGCGGAGGAACTGAACGGTTCCGGTGCGGTCCGGGCCGGTGGTGGACCGGACGATCCTCCTCCGCCGGGTGGGTGGCTGCTGCGGGTACTGGCGGTACAGGGTCGACGGGTTGCCCGGGTCGGCATCTCGGTGGGCCGGCTGCCGGAGCAGCGCACGAGCGTGCCGGTGCCGGACGTGGGTCGGGCGGACTGCGGGGC
>NZ_JADPUN010000330.1 GCF_015690345.1 Plantactinospora alkalitolerans
CCCCCGCCCCACCCTGTTCGTCGGTCGGCTCCAGGAGCGCCGGAAACTGGCGGCGGCCCTGCTGCCCGCCGGTTCCTGCCCGCCGGTGGTCGCGCTGAGCGGGCGGCCGGGCGTCGGGAAGACCGCGCTGGCCCTGTCGGTCGCGCACGAGGCGGCGGCCCGCTTTCCCGATGGCCAGCTCTATGCCGATCTCGGCGGTGCCACCCAGGACGGCCCGGTCACCGCCGACGAACTGGCCTGCTGGTTTCTCCGGGCGCTCGGAGACTCCACCATCGGCCCCGCCACCGGACTCCGGGCCGCCTCGGCCCGGCTCCGCTCGATCACCACCGACCGCCGGGTGCTGATGGTCCTCGACAACGCCGTCGACGAGGAGCAGGTACTCCCGCTCCTGCCCACCGGCGTCGGCTGCGCGGTCCTGGTCACCAGCAGACGTCCGCTCCCGCTGGACCACGCCGCCCAGTTCCCGCTGCCCGTGCTCTCCGCCGCCGACTCCGTCACTCTGCTCACCGAACTGGTGGGCGGCGCCCGACTCGCCGGCTCGGATCAGGACGTCGCCGCGATAGTCCGGCACTGCCACCACCTGCCGCTGGCCGTCCGCGCGGTCGGGGCGCTGCTCTGTGCCCACCCCGACTGGTCGGTGCGGTTCCTCGCCACCCAACTCGCCAGCGGGCGCTGCCGCGTCCTGGACCTGCGGTACGGCAACCACCGGCTGCGGGACAGGTTGTGCGTACCGGAGTGGCCGGTGCCGGAGCTGGAACCGGCCGGTCGAGCAGCGGAAACACCGGGTCGACGGTGACCCGGTGCAGAGGATGATGGGAGTTCAGATGTCGCAGACATCGTCGTGGTCGCTGGCGGCCGGTGGTGTGGTGCTGGCGGCGGTTGCCACGCTGGGCTGGCTCCGCCACCGCTACCTGGTGGTGACGGTGCACGGCGCCAGCATGGAGCCGACGTACCGGGCGGGCGAACAGCTCGTGGTACGCCGGACGCCGGACCGGGCACTGCGGAGCAGCGCGGTGGTGGTGCTGCGCGACGAACTGAAGGTCCGGGTACCGGCCCCGGCGGAGGTCAGACCGCGACCGGCCCGGAGTTCGTCGTTCACGGGCCGGCCGCTGGGTCCGTGCATCATCAAGCGGGCGGTCGCCGTTCCAGGTGATCCGCTGCCCCGCGACACCGTGCCCGCGCTGCGGAACGCACCGGAGTCGTCCGTTCCACCCGGCAAACTGGTGCTGCTCGGCGACAACGCCCAGGCCAGCTACGACTCGCGGGAACACGGCTACTACACCACCGACCGGCTGCTCGGCGTCGTAATCGCCCGCCTCGGTCACGGGAGGTCCCGCTGATGGCGTACGTCGTCGTAGGCTGCGAATTCCTCGTCGCCGTGGTGTTCGGCTGGGCCGCCGCCAGCAAGCTGCGTACGGCTTCGTCGTTCCGCGACTTCACGGACTCGATCGCACGGCTGCGGATCGTTCCGTTCCGGCTCTCCGCCGCGGTGTCTGTCGGCACGGTCGGTACCGAGGCGGCGGTGCCGCTCGCGCTCGGCGCGGCGCTGTTCGGCCTCACCCCCGCCGTCGGCCTCGGCCTGGCCCTGCTGATGCTGCTCGGCTTCATCGTGATGATCGCACTCGCGATGCGGAAGGGCACGGCTGTCCCGTGCCCGTGCTTCGGAGCATCGGCGACACCGCTGGGCTGGCGACACATCGTCCGCAACCTGCTGCTGTCGGCGATCGCCGGAGCGGCCCTGCTCGGACAGCTCCTCCCGCAGACGCCGGTCGACCTCGTCCTCGCGGCCATCGCCGCCGTCGCCGGAAGCGCCGTCGCGCTGGTCTTCGTCCTCTTCGACGACGTCGTCGAGCTGTTCACCCTCCGTCCTCCGGCACGCCGAACGGGTGCCGGGATCTAGAAAGGGGTATCTCCCGAGATGGCTTACCTTGTCGCCCTGGTCATCCTGCTCAGCCTGCTGAGTCTGCTCAACCTGCTGTTCACGGTCGGTGTCGTCCGACGGCTCCGGGACCAGCCCTCGGCTGCCGACCAGCGGGCGGATGCCGAACCGCCCCGCCCGATGGGCACCGAGGCGACCGACTTCGTCGCCGACACGATCGGCGACGGCCCGGTATCGCTGGCCACGTTGAACCGCCACACGCTGGTCGGCTTCTTCACCCCGGGCTGCAAGCCCTGCGCCGCCGCCGTGCCGCAGTTCCTCGAGTACGTCGAGTCGCAGCCGTACGGCCGGGACCGGGTGCTCGCGGTGATCAGCCGGGGTCCGGACGACGACGAGGTCGCGGAGTACGCCAAGGTGTTCAACCGGATCGGCCGGGTGGTCGTCGAGGATCCCCGGGGAGCTGTGCAGACGGCCTTCGCCGTCGACGGCATTCCCGCCTTCGGGGTGGTCGACGGGCGGACCATCACCGTCGCGACCCGGAAGGTCGGCAAACTTCCGGCCGGAGTACCGGCGTGAGGGGACGGCCCGCTCAGGCTGGCGACCCGCTTGCCGGGAACGGCATTCGGGAACGGATCGTGGCCACTGCCGCCGCCATGGCGCTGGCGACCCGGGCCGCGCCCGGCTCGGTCGCCGCGCTGGTGGTGGCGAGCCTCGGCGCCGGTACCGCGCCGGTGGCCATCGCCTGGCTGACCAAACTGCTGATCGACCGGGTGGCCGCCCGGACACCGGGTGGTCTCACCCCACTGCTGCAACTGGCCCTCCTGCTGGGCGTGGTGGCCATACTGAGCGCGGTGATCCCACATGTCACGACGTTCGCCGCCGCCACCATGGGACGCAACGTACGGGTGGTCGTCCGGGACCGGCTGTTCACCCGGGTGAGCAGGCTGCCGGGCCTGGTGAGGCTGGAGGACCCGCCGTTCTACGACCGGTTGATGCTGGCGTTGCAGGCCGGCGCGGAGAGCCCTGGCCAGGTGCTCGGCGGTGTACTCGGGCTGACCCAGGCGATCATCACCATGACCGGCTTTCTCATCACTCTGACGGTACTCAGCCCGGTCATGGCCGCGGTGGTGGTCGTGGCCGCCGTGCCGGCGTTCGCGGCGGAGATCCTGCTCAACAAACGTCGGGTCCGGCTGGCGTGGCAACTCGGCCCCACCGAGCGGCGCGAACTCTTCTACACCGAACTCCTCCGCAGCCTGCAGACGGCGAAGGAGATACGGCTGTTCAACGTCGCGGACTTTCTCCGGACCCGGATGCTGACGGACCTCAGGTCGATCAACTCGGCCCGGCAGAGGATGGACCGGCAGGTGCTGACCACCCAGGGGGCGCTGGCACTGCTGTCCGCCGGGATCGCGAGCGGCGGCCTGGTCTGGGCGGCGGCCAGCGCACTGTCCGGACGGCTCACGGTCGGCGACGTGTCGATGTTCGTCGCCGCCGTGGCCGGTACCCAGTCCTCGCTCACCGGGCTGATCCGGGGCCTCTCCGTCATGCACCAGGCGCAGTTGATGTTCGACCACTACCGGATCGTCATGCGGACCCCGTCCGACCTGCCGGTGTCCGCCACACCGCGCCCGGTTCCCGAACTGTCCGGGGGAATCGAACTGCGCGGCGTGTGGTTCCGGTACGGCGACGACCAGCCGTGGGTGCTGCGCGACACGAATCTGCTGATCCGGGCCGGTCAGGCCACCGCCCTGGTCGGGCGCAACGGTTCCGGAAAGTCCACACTGGTCAAACTGCTGTGCCGGCTCTACGACCCGACGCGGGGCGCGATCCTGTGGGACGGCGTCGACATCCGCGAGTTCGATCCGGCACAGTTGCGCGACCGGCTCAGCGCCGTTTTCCAGGACTACACCTGCTACGACCTCACCGTCGCGGAGAACATCGCCATGGGTGACATCTCGGCCCTCGACGATCCGCCCCGGCTCGAGGCGGCCGCCGAGCGGGCCGGCGTGGCGGACGTGGTCGACCGGCTCCCCCGGGGGTACGAGACGCTGTTGAGCAGGATGTTCCAGGACGTGCAGGACGGTGACCCGGCAAGCGGTGTCCTGCTCTCCGGCGGCCAGTGGCAGCGGGTGGCGCTGGCCCGGGCGCTCCTTCGGGACCGCCACGACCTGCTGATCCTCGACGAGCCGAGTTCCGGCCTCGACGCCGAGGCGGAGTACGAGATACACCGCCGGCTCAAGCGCTACCGCGCGGGCCGGACCAGTCTGCTGATCTCGCACCGCCTCGGCACGGTCCGGGACGCCCCGACCATCGCGGTGCTCGACGGCGGAAGGGTCACGGAGCAGGGCCGCCACGAGGAACTGCTCGACCGGGACGGCACCTACGCGCGGCTGTTCACGCTCCAGGCGCGCGGATATTCCGGCGAGGCCGAGGACGAACCGGCGGAGGTGGCAGCCCGGACGGATCGACCGGTGACCGGGTCGGCCACGCTGGCCGAGTCATCGCGCTCGGTGCGGGCGGGAAGTCCGCCGGGCTGAGCACCGGGCAGCAACCGGACGGGGAGCCCGGACCACCGGACCGGGGCCAACGCGCGTCGCCGGCCTCGCCGTCCCGGTCCGGGTGGCCCCGTCGGCGGCAGTCAGGCGCCGCGCCGGATCCGTCCCGCGTACCGGGCCTCCAGGGCGTTGTTGTGCCCGTCGCTGTCCGGGATGTTCGCCGAGAGGTAGACCGGTGGCGTCTCCCCCGCCTCGATCAGCCGTCGGGCCACCTCCACCACGATCTGCTGGGCGAGCAGCGCGGCGGTGATCGACGACACCGCGCCGACCGCGCCGCCACCGGGGAGCGGCAGGGTCGCGTCGCCGTACGGAGCGCCGTTGTCCAGCACCACGTCGGCCAGGTCACCGAGCTTGCGCCCGGACGGATGCCGGGACGGCACCCCGGCGGAATGTTCCCGGGAGGTGATGGCGATCAGCCCGTGCCCGCGCTCCTTCACCAGCGACGCGAACTCGACGATGGTGCCGTTCACGCCGGAGTTGGAGGCGATCACGAAGACGTCCCGGGGATCGACCGGAGACACCTCGTAGAGCCGGTGCGCCACCGTCGGATCCCGCTCCAGGGTGGGGCCGAGGATCTCGACCGGCTCGCCGCCGCGCAGTACCAGGTCCCGCAGCGCGATCCGGTTCGTCGGCACCAGCCCACCGGCCCGACCGGCGATCTCCATCGCCAGTGCCTCCGAGTGACCGGTGCCGAAGGCCTGCACCACGCCCCCGTTCCGGAGCGCCGTCGTGATCAGGTCAGCCGCCCGGTGTACGCCGTCCCGCTGGCCTTCCGCCACCCGCCCGATCGTCTCGGTCACCACGTCGAGATAGCCGTCAGCGCTCAGTGTCATGCTTCCTCCGACCTCGTCAATCGCCTGCCGGCGCCGATCCGGGCCAGCGCGGCCCCGGCGAGCGCCTCCGGTGCCTGGTCCGGGATCCAGTGCGTCACCCCGGCCAGGGCCACGAAGCGGTAGTCACCGGTCGCCTGACCCGCACACGCCTCGGCTGCGGTGCGACCGACCGCGATGTCGCCGTCGCTCCAGACGAAGGTGGTCGGCACCGACACCGGCCCGATCCCGGCGAGTTCCCGGCCGGACATCGCCCGGTACCAGTTCAGCGCGGCGGTCAGCGCGCCCGGTCGGAGCATCGGTTCGAGGTAGCTGTCGACCCGGTCCTCCCCGACTCCGGCGAGCATCGCGCGCAACGCGGCGGCGTCGTCGGCGAGCAGCGCCTGCTCGGCCTGGCCGGCCTGCCGGAACAACGCCATGTAGGCCGACCTGCTCTGCTGGTCCGGATCGGACGCCAGCGCGGAGGCCAGCGCGGCCGGATGCGGCACGGAGACGGCGGTCAGGGTACGGACCCGCTCGGGGTGCCGGGCGGCGATGGTCCAGGCGACGGCCGAGCCCCAGTCGTGGCCGATCAGGTGGACCGTGTCCACTCGCAGCGCGTCGAGCACGGCGACGGCGTCGGCGACGAGTTCGGTCAGCCGGTACGCCGACACGTCGGCGGGGCGGGCGCCGGGCGAGTAGCCGCGCTGGTCCAGCGCGTACGTGCGCAGCCCGGCAGCGTGCAGCGCGGGTACGACTCCGGACCACTGCGCACTGTGCTGTGGGAAGCCGTGCAGCAGCAGGACCGGTTCACCGTCCGGCGGACCGCCGGCCGTCACCTCGAAGGTCAGTCCCCGCACCGTGATCGCCATCGTCCGGAGCCTACCCACTGGGCCCGGGCCCTGCTCGTACGGCTGCCCCGGCGGAACCCGCCCTGGCCCGGGGCAGGGTGTCGGCGGCCACATCCGGCTGCCCCGCCGCTATCGGCGGTGCCCGATCCGGTGCTAGCGTCTGCGAAACAACTGCACATCCGACAGGGGAGCGCACAGCGCTGAGAGTGCGGGTCACACCCGCAGACCCTCGAACCTGATCTGGGTAATGCCAGCGCAGGGAGTTCGGTCGAGTCTCCAGCCGCGCCGCAGTCCGGGACCTCCGGATTGCGGCGTGCGTCCTGCCTGGTTCGCTGCGCGACTGGGAGGCATGATCATGAAGCAAGCCAGCAACGCCCGATGGCGTACGGTCGACATCGTCGTCGCGTCGGTGATCGCCGTCGCGTTCGGGGTGATCTTCTGGGCCTGGAACCTGGTCTGGAGTGCCACCGAGGGCGCCTTCACCTTCTTCCCGCCGGCCCAGGCGGTCATCTACGGCGTGTGGCTGCTGCCCGGCGTACTCGGCGGGCTGGTGATCCGCAAGCCCGGCGCCGCGCTGTACTGCGAGTTCGTCGCGGCGTTCGTCTCGGTGCTGCTCGGCAGCCAGTGGGGCATGGTCGCGATTCTCCAGGGCCTCGCCCAGGGTGCCGGCGCGGAGGCGGCCTTCCTCGCCGTCCGCTACCGCTCCTTCCGGTTGCCGGTGGCGATCGGATCCGGGGCGCTCGCCGGGCTCGCCGCCGCCCTCTTCGACCAGTGGCGCTACTACTCCGAGCTCGACTTCGACTCGTTCCGGCTCCCGGTCTTCCTGATCACGGTGGTCAGCGCCGCCGTCATCGCCGGGGCCGGCGGTTGGCTGCTGACCCGGGCGCTGGCCCAGACCGGCGTACTGGACCGGTTCCCTGCCGGTCGCGAACGTACCGCCGTCTGACCGGCGACGGGAGCACGGGCGGGGATTCGGTCGAAACGGTGCGGCGATGAGCGCGGTCGAACTGCGCGGATTCGGCTGGCGGCATGCCGGGCGGCGGGCCTGGGCGGTCCGTGACGTCGACCTGCGGGTCGAGCACGGCGAACGGGTGCTGCTGCTCGGCGCCTCCGGAGCCGGCAAGAGCACCCTGCTGGCCGCGCTCGCCGGCCTGCTCGCCGAGGACTCCGGGGAGCAGGAGGGCACCGTCGAGATCGACGGGCTGGATCCCCGCAAGGGTCGGGAGCGGGTCGGCATCGTCTTCCAGGACCCGGAGACCCAGTTGGTGATGGCCCGGGCCGGCGACGACGTGGCGTTCGGGCTGGAGAACCGGGGCGTACCGGCGGCGGAGATCTGGCACCGGGTCTCCGAGGCACTGCACCGGGTCGGCTTTCCCTACGGACTCGACCGATCGACGGCGGCACTCTCCGGCGGCGAGCAGCAGCGGCTCGCCCTGGCCGGCGTCCTCGCGCTCCGGCCAGGTCTGCTGCTGCTGGACGAGCCGACCGCCAACCTGGATCCGGCCGGCGCGGCACTGGTCCGCGACGCGGTCGCGACGGCGGTCGACGCCGACAGCACACTGATCCTGGTCGAACACCGGGTGTCGGAGGCGCTGCCGCTGGTCGACCGGGTCGTGGTCCTGGAGCCGGGTGGCGGGGTCCGGGCCGACGGGACCCCGGAGGCGGTCTTCGCGACGCACGGTCCGGCACTGGCCGCCGCCGGGGTCTGGGTTCCGGGGCCGCCGCCGGCACCCCGACGGGCGGTTGC
>NZ_JADPUN010000235.1 GCF_015690345.1 Plantactinospora alkalitolerans
GACAGACGCCACCCGCCACGGCGTCGTCGTCGGCGGGCGGGTGGTGGGTGTCGTCGTCGGCGGACGGGTCGTCGGCGTGGCGGTCGGCCCGCCCAGCCGATCCGCGACCAGGATGCCCCGGCCGTTCGTGCCCAGGTAGACCCGGCCGTAGATCCTCGGGTCACCGGTCAGCGCCTCACCCATGTTGCCGTACTGGTGCTGGTCGTCGTTGATCCGGACCCATGTTCCGCCCGCGTTGTCCGACCGGTACAACCCACGTACGCCGTCGACCGTCCCGACCAGGAAGACCGCCGGGTACGTCTGCCCCGGTGCCGCCCGGCCGAAGCCGACGTTGACCGCGCTGCTCACGTTCGATGCCTTGGTGAAACTGGCACCGGAGTCGGTCGACCGGAACAGTCCGGTGTCCCCGGCCAACCAGATGTCGCCCTCGGTGCCGGCCGCCGCCTTGAACTTCGCACCCGTGCTCGGCAACCCGGTGGCTGCGGTGGCGGTGAAGCTCTGGCCGCCGTTGGTGCTGACGTAGAACCGACCAGCCGAGTATCCGTAGAACTTGTTCGGGTTCACCCGGTCGGACTCGATCACGGCGTTGGCCGGGATGCCGCTGGACTGGCTCCACGAGTTGCCGTACCCGACCGAGTAGACCACCTGCTGGCCCGGGTCGCCGGGGGCCCAGACGAACCGGCTGCCGTTGGCCGCCGTGGCGACCGTACCGCCGCTGTTGATCCCGCCCGGCTCCTGGCCCTGGAACCAGTTCGCCCCGCCGTCGGTGGAGAAGGCGACGTGGCTGTCGTTCGGCCGCTCGGAGTCGGTGAAGCTGCCGGTCCGGACCATGATGCTCGGATTCAGCTCGGCGAGGTCCAGGCTGGTGGTGCTGGTGAAGTACGGCTGCTGGAACATCATCGGCGGTACGGCGTCGAGGTCGGTGTGCCGGAAGCCGCCGATGTCGCCGAGTCCGCTGATCAGCGGCGCGCCCGTGGGCGGGCTGATCAGGTCCAGTACGGCGGTCTCCTCCAGTCCCCGGACCATCGGCCGGATGGTGAGCGTCCCGCCACTGTCCCAGTTGCGCAGGTTGGTGGTGCCGTAGATGGTGGCGCCGGTGCCGTACATCATCCGGTTGCCGTCGAACGGGTCGATCTCCAGGGACTCGTTCATCCAGCCCAGCTTCGGCGACTCCTCCGGCGGGGCGGGGTTCGCCCCGAGCGAGAGCCACGGCACCGTGCTGATGTCCATGGTGTAGCGCTTGGTGCGATTCGGGTACGCCGCGAAGTCCCAGATCCGGGTCCAGGTCGCGCCACCGTCGGTACTGCGGAAGAAGATCGCGTCCGGCCACCAGGAGATCTGGGTGGCCACCATGATCGTGTTCGGGTTCTGCCGGTCGATGGTCAGCCCGCTGTAGCCGTAGTAGGCGTCCGCGCTGCTGGACGGGACCGGGCTGATCTGGGTCCAGGCCCCGGTGGACCGGTTGAACTTCCAGACGTCGCCCTTGGCGCCGTCGTACGGGCCGCCGGTGTCGCTGGTGGCGATGTAGAGGAACCCGCCGACCGGGTCGACGACGCCCTTGTGCGCCAGGTAGCCGGTCGGCTGGCCTGCGATGTGCTCCCAGCTCGTACCGCCGTTGGTGCTGCGGTAGACCGGGTTGGCCTTGTCGGCGACCCCTACGTAGATGGTCTGGGTGGCGTTGCCGGCGCTGCCGGTGGACTTGTCGAAGCTCACCCAGGTGACGCCCTGGTTGCCGCTGAGGTAGCCGTTCGGGTCGGTCGGGTCCTGGGCGTAGTTGCCGGCGTTCGGAAAGTTCGTCACCTTGGCCCAGGTCGCCCCGTAGTCGGTGCTGCGCCAGAGTCCGTTTCCGCCCTCGGCACCGTAGTAGATCGTGCTGTTGCGGTTCGGATCGACCGCGAGTCGCTCACCCTGGCCCCGCCCCGGCATGTTGCCGCCGACCTTGAACGGCAACTGGTACGCCTGCCAGGTGTTGCCCCTGTCGGTGGAGCGGAGGATCGCGCCGTTGTTCGGGTCCCAGTCGTTGGTGTACATCCCGACGGCCGCGTACACCCGGTTGGTCTGCACCGGATCGGTGGCCATGCTGAGCACGCCGTTCCAGCCCCACCGGTCCCAGCCCACCCAGTCCAGCAGGGGGGTCCAGGACTGGCTGGACTGCTCCCAACGGTAGGCGCCGCCGATGTCGGTGCGGGCGTAGATCAGGTTCCGCTCGGTGGGGTTGAAGATGATGCCCGGAACGAAGCCGCCTCCGTCGATCCGGACGTTCCGCCACGAGTACGGCTCGGATGCGGCCGCCGAGGCCGGTGCGGCGGACGGGCTGACGGCGATCTGGGCCACCACGGCCACCGCGCCGGCGGCCAGTACGGCCGCGAGCGCACTGGCGAGACTTCTACGCATGTACGGCTCCCTGGGTCGAAGAGCTTGCGCCGGTCGGCATGCCTGGTGGAAACGGAACGGCACACCGGAGAGGACGACCACCCCGCGCGCGCCGAGCGTTCGGCAGGTGGTCACCGGGAACGGTGCGAGCCGTCCGGTCCGCCGGTCGCGTACGCGGACGTGAAAGGTTCCGATCAGGAGCTGCCCTGGGCTCCCGTGGCGTCGTCCTGGCTCCCTCGACGGCCTCGTGCAGACGTTCACACACGTCTGCGCTCGCTGTCAATAGTTGGGGGAGCAAACTAACCAGGCGTCGACGCTGTTCCCGCTCCATCGTGGACGTGCGGAGCGGGCACCGGGGCGTACGCGGGTAGCGGTCCCCCGCCGTGCGGATCGAACCGGTCGGCCAGGCGCCGCATCGGGCCCGGCGCCCACCAGTTCGCGCTGCCCGCCAGCCGCATCAGCGCCGGCACCAGAACCGCCCGGATGACCGTCGCGTCGACCAGGATCGCCAACGCCACGCCGACGCCGATCATCTGTAGGTACATGACCTCGCCCACCGCGTAGAGCGAGAACGACAGCGCCAGGATCGTCGCCGCCGCGGTGACCAGTGGGGCGCTGCGTTGCAGGCCCTCCAGCACCGCCCGGGTGTTGTCGCCGGTCGCCTCGTACCGCTCCCTGATCCGGGAGAGCATGAACACCTCGTAGTCCATCGACAGGCCGTAGGCCACGCAGAACATCAGGATCGGGAACGCGGGGTCGAGCGTGCCGATCGGGGTGAAGCCGAGCAGGCCCGCGAAGGTGCCGTCCTGGAAGACGTACACCAGGGCCCCGAACATCACCGAGAGGCTGAGCAGGTTGAGCACGGTGGCCTTGACCGGGATGAGCAGGCTCCCCGACATCAGGAACAGCACCACGAACGTGACGGCCAGAATGAGCCCGCCGACCAGCGGCACCCGGCTCGTCAGCGAGGTGCGGAAGTCGGTCAGCTCAGCGGGGTAGCCGCCCACCAGCACCTGGCCGAACGGCCCCGGCAGGGCTCGGACCTGGTCGACCAGCCGGGTGACGCCGGTACCGGAGAGCACCTCCCGGCTCGGGATCGCCTCCAGCCGGGTGCCGGTCGTGCTGGTGAGCCGGTCCGGGTCAGGCACCGGTCGGGCGGCCACACCGCCGGTGTAGACGCCCACGGCCGAATTGACCTGCACGATGCCCGGCAGCTGCGAGAGCCGGGCGGCGTAGTCGGCCAGTGCCTGCGGGTCGGTGTCCCGGCCGGTGGGCGCCACCACGTGGATGGCGTCGTTCGCCTCCTGGGCGAAGTTCGCACGCAGGTCGTCGGACGCCTGGCGACTGGAGGCGGTGGGCGGCAGCACCCGGTCGTCGGGCAGCCCTATCCGCAGGCCCAGAGCCGGCGCTCCGAGCACGCCGATCAGTACCAGACCGGCCGCCGCGAACAGCACCGGGCGGCGCATCACCGTCGAGGCGAACCGATACCAGAATCCCCGATCGCCCACGGCCGCGGCCGGGCGGCCCCGGGGCAGGGCGCGTCCGCCCAGCACGGCGAGTGCGGCAGGCAGGAGGATCAGCGCACCGAGCACCGCCATCACCACCACCAGTGTGCCGGCGTAGGCGAACGAGCGCAGGAACGGAAAGGGGAAGACCAGCAGCACGGAGAGCGAGGCCGCGACGGTCAGGCCGCTGAAGATCACGGTACGTCCGGCCGCGCGCACCGTGATCTGTACGGCGTCGGCCACGCTGGCGCCGGCGGTCAGCTCCTCGCGGAATCGGGCGATCACGAACAGGCTGTAGTCGACGCCGAGTCCCACCCCCATCACCAGGGTGATGTTGGCGGCGAAGGTGGACACCTCGGTCACGCCGGCCAGTAGGCGCAGGCCGGCGAGGGTGCCGAAGACGGCGAACAGCCCGACGCCGAGCGTGAGCAGGGCCAGCCGCACCCGCCGGTAGAGGGCGATCAGCAGGAGCGACATCAGCGGGATGATGAGCAGCTCCGCCCGGACGAAGTCCTGGGCCGCCTGCTCGCTGACCTGGCTGGATACCGCTTCCGCGCCGGCCACCTGGACCTCGACGGCGTCGGTCGACCGGGTGAAGGCGGGCAGCAGGTTCTCCCGGATCTCGGCGCGCGTAGTGGTCGCGTCGCCCTCGACGTACGCCAGGACGAGCGCGTGCCGCCGGTCGTCGCTGCGCAGCATCGGATCGGCGTCGTCGGACCAGTAGGACCAGACGTCGCCGACCATCGGTGCGGCGCCCAGTTCGTCGGCGAGCGCTCGTCCGGCCGTCGTGACCGCGGCGTCGTCCACCGTGCCGGACCTGGCCGTGACCAGCAGGATCAGGTTGGCGTTGCCGGTGCCGAAGTCGCGCTCCAGCACCGCCTGGGCGCGCACCGACTCGGTGCCGGGTGCCTCCCAGCGGCTGAGCACCAGCATGCCCATCGCACCGGCACCGACGGCGGCCAGAGCGAGGGTGACCAGCAGGCCGGTGATCAGCGTGAGTCGGCGACGCCGTACGAGGAAGCCGCCCAGCCGATGCAGTGGAGGCATGGTGAAGCCCGCTCTCTGCGCTCTGTTAGGGTCAAAACACGAGCGATTGCACGCGTTTCGAAAATACGAGCAGTTACTCGTATTAGTCAAGGGGTGCGAGTGTCTGATGCCCGTCCGGTGCGCCGGCAGGAACGTGGCCTGCGGCGGATCAACGAGATCCTCGACGCCGCCCTGGGCCTGTTCGCCGAGGTCGGCTTCGAGGCGACCTCCACCAATGCGATCGCCACCCGGGCCGGCATCTCGCCGGGCTCGCTCTACCAGTTCTTCGCCAACAAGGAGGCGATCGCCGAGGCGCTCTCGGTACGGCTGGTGGAGGCGCTGCGGGAGGCACACGCATCGGCGTTCGGCATGGCATCGGTCGCCGACATGCCGCTGGGCGACCTGCTCGACCGGATGCTCGACCCGCTGATCGCGTTCCGCGTGGCAAACCCGGGAGCCAAGGCGCTGTTCAACAACCCGGCCATGCCGGCCGGGCTGGCGGCGGCGACCCGGCCGCTCCAGGAGGCGGTGGTTGGCCGGGTCGCCTCGGTGCTGGCGGCGCGTTCACCGTCGCTGCCCGCGGCCGATCGGCAGCGCAGCGCGCTGGTCGGCGTGCAGATCGTGGCGGCGGTGATGCCGTCGATCGTGGCCGCCGAGGGGGCCGAGCGGGCGGCGTTGATCACCGAACTGAAGAAGGCCATGTACGGCTATTTCGCGCCGCTCGACAGCCCCGCCGAGCATCGGTAGAGGCCGATCCGCAGTCGGTCGACGGGGCGGTCGGGCGGAGCCTCAACCGAGCCGGAACACCACCGAGCCGGAGACCTCCTCGCGGGAGATGCCGAGCCCGTCCACCGGCCGGGTCAACACGTCCTGCCACGGCGTACCCGGCAGATACTCGGGTAGCACCACGACGGTACGGATGCCCAGCTCACGCAGATAGCGGACGCTGCCCTGGTCGGGGAAGGCGGCCGTGACGGCGTGGGTCCGGGCCTGGGACTCGGGGGTGAAGGCGGCCAGCCCGTTCACCATCTTCGGGAAGTTGTCGGTGGACCAGAGCATCACACTGAACTCCAGCGTTCCGCTGCTCGGCAACACCATCAGCGGTCCCTCGGCCGTACGCAGGGCCGCCGGCTGGGGCAGCACCGGCACGTGCGGAGTCCTGTTGACGCCCTCCAGAAGGATCAGGGCGAGCGGTACGAGCGCGAGGAGTCGTACCAGGGTCTTCCCGAAGTCGGTCGTCCGCTCGGTCTGCGCCTTCCGGTCGGCCTCCTCGACCTCCGGCGACGGCTGATACGCGGCCGGACGCAGCAACGGCACCGGCCCGTCCGGCGCCTCGTCCGCCGGCCGTGCCGGTCCGGCCGGGACCGTCTCCGTCACCACCGCACGCGACTGCGCCGCCGGGACCTCCGCAGGCGCCGCATCCGACCCGGCGTCGGACCCGGCCGCGCCGTCGGACCCGGCGGGCAGATCGGACCCGACGGCCGCATCGGACCCGGCGGGCAGATCGGACCCGACGGCCGCATCGGACCCGGCCGGCACATCGGGGTCGGCAGGCACATCGGGGTCGGCGGGCGCATCGGGGTCGGCAGGCGCATCGGGGTCGGCGGCCGGCGGGCGGGCGGTCATCGCGGTGAGCGCCCCGGCGGCCAGAATGCCGAGCAGCAGCGTCGTCCAGATCACCAGCCGGCCCGAGGTACGGATCGCGTCCCAGCCGGGAGCGTGCAGCACCAGGGTCGCGTACCCAGGGTCACCGTCGCCACCGAAGTTGGTGCCGCTGGCCAGTGCCACGCTGACCAGTACCCCCAGGCCGAGCAGCACCCGGTGCCGTAGCCGCCACACCGAGAAGAAGAGTCCGGCGAACGCGAGACCGACCAGCACCACCCCCGGCAGCAGGGTCATCTCGTTTGCGAAGCTGAGCCCCTCCCGGGCGGCGGCGTGCCGCTCGCCCCAGAGCCAGTTCTCCGGCGGTGCGGTCAGGAAGCCCCGCATCGGCGGCGAGAACTGCGCCACGTGCGCCAGCGTCCGCCGACCGGCCGGATGCAGGGCCACCACCTGCAGGTACGGCAACGCCATGAAGAGCGTGACCCCGGTGAACACCGCGCCACCGGCCAGGTCGGCGGTGAACAGCCGGCGCCCGAACACCGGACGGGTCCGACGACGCCACCAGGACCAGCCGAACCCGGCACCCGCCGCCAGGCAGACCAGCGCCAGGACGTAGCCGAACGGCAGCCCGATACCGAAGCCCAACGTCATCTGCCAGGCCGCCACCAGCCAGCCGGCAAAGGCCCAACCGGGACGCCGCCGGTCCGGCCGGTACCCGTGGCGCAGCGACCAGCCGTGTCCTCGGGCCAGCATCGCCAGGGCCAGGGCGATGCCACCGATCGACAGCACGTGCAGGTGGCCGGCCTGGGCCAGCTTCCACGGGGCGTACCCGAAGGCGACACCGGCCGCCGCGGCGCCGATCCGGCCCGCGCCGAGCTGCCGGACCAGGGCGTACGCCCCGACGAAGGCGAGTGCGTGCACCAGGACGTACAGGATGTTGTAGCGCACCACGCCCGCGACCGGGCCCTCGCCGATCATGCCCGCCGGGGCGTAACCGAGCAGGGTGTCGGAGTAGGCGTAGGTGTAGGGCTCCGGATAGAACGTGTTCGAATGCCACAGCTGAAGCGGATCGTGCAGCAGCCCGTGCCCACCCCAGGCGATCTGCCACGCCTGGAGGGTCGGGTCACCGGTGTCCTGGGGGATCGTCGAGGTGATGTCCCGCAGCGTCGGCCAGGTCAGCACCACTGCGAGCAGCAGCCCACCGAGTACGGCGAGCACCCACTCGTGCCTGACCAATCGGACGAGGGCCGCCCGGACCCGGAGTCCTGATCCGACCCGTCCGGTACCGGCCCCTCCGGTACCGGCCCGCCCCGTATCGGCTCCGTCC
>NZ_JADPUN010000357.1 GCF_015690345.1 Plantactinospora alkalitolerans
GACAACCGGAGCCGCCCTGACAACCGGAGCCGCCCTGACAACCGGAGCCGCCCTGACGACCGACGGGTCACGATCGGTCCGTGGCGTGCCCATCTGGATCATCGACGCGCCCGTTCCGGCCGAGGCGCCCATCCGGATCGACGCGCCGATTCCGGTTCAGCAGCCGGGGCCGTCCTGGGCCGTCGCCGGCGGCCGGGGTGCGCTGCACACCGGCCCGGCCGAGCCGGACCCAGACGGCGAGGGTCAGCAGCACCAGCGCGAAGCCGAACAACAGGTCCTCCACCGGGGCGTGGACCAGGCGCGGGCCGAGGATCGCCGCCGGGTCGTACCGGACGATGTCCCGGCCGGTCAGGATGCCGTTGGAGATCAACTGAAAGAACACGATGATCGGGTACGTGGCCCAGAACACCGGCCGGAGCACCAGCCGGGTACGCAGCACGAACAGGTCGACCAGCAGGGCTCCGGCCACTCCCAGCAGTGCCGCCGCCGTGTAGCTCACGCCCGCTCCCCGCGCCGCCCGCTCATCGGGACTCGTCCCCGGCAGGCCAGCGCAGCACCGCGCGTACCGCCTCGAAGCCGAGGATGGCGCAGAACGGCACGACGACGAAGAAGAGCACCTCGTCCAGGGGCAGGTCACCGGGGAGCAGAACCCCGGTCGTCTGCTCCGGGTCGAATGTCCAGTGTCCGGCGGCGATCGCGGCCAGGTCCCACAGCGCGAAGATCACCACCACCGGCAGCAGGGTGAGCAGCAACCGCCGCCACCGGCGCAGCACGTTGACCCGCAGCATCGGCTCCAGCCACAGCGCGCCGCCGAGGCACCCCGCGAGCACCGCCAGATACCCGAACCTCGCCATGCCGCGACTCCGGTCAGAACCCCGTGGCCTGGGCCCGGCGCTTGACCTCACGGGCCCGGTCACCGCCGAGGGCCTCGGCCGGGGTGCCCGGCAGGGTGTCGTCGGGCAGGTACAGCCAGCGGAGCACGGCCTCGTCGTCGTATCCGGAGTCGTGCAGCAGGGTGAGGATGCCCGGCAGGTGCTTGCGGACGGTCTCATTGGCGACCAGTTCGGCGGGGACCAGTCGGACCCCGTCCCGGCGAACCGCGAGTAGTTCCCGGTCCCGGATCATCTGGTGGACCTTGCTGATCGACACCTCGAAACGCTCGGCGACGTCCGGCAGGGTCAGCCAGCCGGCCGGGTCGATCGGCTGCACGTCGGCGGGTACGGATTCAGTCACCCGATCACCTTGCCACGCACCCGCGGGAGTCGACCAACGGCTCCCCGGGAACCGGCGCCGCCCCCGTACCGCCGACCGCGCCGAGCCGTACTCGGATCCGCTGTCCGGCTCCCGATACTCGGTCGTCTTCTCCTCGGTCGGCACACGGTCGGCACACGGCGACGCACGTCCGAAATGCCCGCCGAGGTTCTCGGTTCGGTGTCGGCTGTGGCATCCTGTTCTGCCGCCACCCTCTGGAGACATAGACTGCCTGCCGATGGACATTCAGGTCGCCGACACGCTGCTGAACTCGCTGATCGACGGGCGCTACCGCATCCGCGGTCGCGTGGCCCGTGGTGGGATGGCGACCGTCTACACCGCCATCGACGAACGCCTCGACCGCACTGTCGCAATCAAGATTATTCACCCTAATCAGGCCCGCGACGCACAAATGCAACTCGCCGGGTTCGTCGAGCGATTCACCGACGAGGCCAAGACGATCGCCCGGCTGACCCATCCGAACGTGGTGGCCGTCTACGACCAGGGCATTCACGGCGGGTTGCCGTACCTGGTCATGGAGTACGTACGCGGCCGGACCCTGCGGGACATCCTCGCCGAGCGCGGTCGACTCAACCCGAGCGAAGCACTGGCGATCATGGAGCAGATGCTCGCCGCGATCGGTGCCGCACACCGGGCCGGCCTCGTACACCGGGACGTCAAGCCGGAGAACGTCCTGGTCGCCGAGGCACCCAGCGGCGGGCCCGCGAACCTCGTCGACGGTGTGGTGAAGGTCGCCGACTTCGGGCTGGCCCGGGCGGTCGAGGCGAGTTCGGAGACCGAGGCCGGCAACCAGCTGATGGCGACCGTCGCGTACGTGGCGCCGGAGCTGGTCACCGAGGGCCGGGCCGATCCCCGCACCGACGTCTACGCGGCCGGCATCGTGCTCTTCGAGATGCTCACCGGCCGGGTCCCGTACGACGCTGACCGGGCGGTCGAGGTCGCCTGGCAGCACGTCGACCGGGACGTACCGCCGCCTTCCACGCTGGTTCCCGGTCTGCCGCCGGTGCTCGACACCCTGGTCGTCCGGGCGACCCGGCGCGATCCGGGTGCCCGGCCGACGGACGCGGGCGCGCTACAGGCCCAGGTGCAGGTGGTCCGGGACGATCTCGGCACCGCCGCCAACGCGCACACCGCGGTCCTGCGGCAGATCCCGTCGGTGGGGCACCCGGCGATGGCGGTGGAACAGCCCACCATGGTGGTCTCCTCGGTGCGTCCGACCGAGCGGCCGCCCTGGGCCCGGCTGCCGGATCAGCAACAGGGGGAGAAGACCACCCCGCACCGTCGGCGCGCGGCGACCCCGGCTGACGGGTTCGGCGAGCGGCTCCGCGAACTGGCCGCCCGGCTGTCCGCCATCGCCGGAGGAAACCGGGTTGCGGTCATCGCCGTCGTGGTGGCGATCGGCCTGGTCGCCGCGATGGGCGGCTGGTGGTTCGGGGTCGGCCGGTACACCGAGGCTCCGGCCCTGGTCAGCATGGCCGGCAAGGACGCACAGGCGCAGGCCGAGCGGGCGGGCTTCGTCGTCAAGTTCGGGGATCCCCGGTACAGCGAGGCGGTCGCCAAGGACGCGGTACTGGCCCAGGATCCGGCGTCGGCAGCCCGGATCGTCCGGGGCGGCACGATCACGCTCACCCTCTCGCTCGGTCCGGAGCGTTTCCCGGTGCCGGACGTGTCGGGCAAGACGTTCGACCTCGCCCAACTCGACCTGGAGCAGGCGAACCTGGTGGTGGCGCGCGGCCCCGACCGGTACGACGACAACCTGCCGAAGGGTGTCGTCATCTCGACCAACCCGAAGGTCGGGACCGTGGTCAAGCCGGGCGACAAGATCACTGTCACGGTGAGCAAGGGCAAGGCACCGATCAGCGTTCCCGACCTGGTTGGAAGAAACATCAACGAGGCGCGCTCGGATCTGAGCAAGCTCGGTCTCAAGCTGACGGAGACGTACAAGGAGTCCGACAAGCCGAAGGACCAGATCATCGCGCAGAGTCCGGACAGCGGTGCCGGCGTGGTGACGGGTGCGGAGATCAAGGTCGACGTCAGCAAGGGCCCACCGGCGGTCCCCGTACCCAGGGTGATCGACCTGCCGTGCCAGCAGGCGAAGCAGCAACTGGAGAGCCAGGGATTCACCGTCGGGATCAACATCAACCCGAACGCGGTGGTCCGGTTCCAGAACCCGACCGAGAACACCCCGGCGCCACCAGGAACGCAAATTGTCCTCACCTGCTTCTGATCCGGCTGCGGCTCCGGCTCCGGTCCCTGCCCCGGCATCCCGTCGGCCGGTCGGCTCGCACACGCCGACGGCCGGTGGGCTGGCCAGGGCCGCCCTGCCGTACGCCGACGCCGCCGGCTCCGAGGCGGTGCAGGTGTACGTCGGCAACTCCCGGGGCTGGGCACTGCCCCCCGGCGATCCGAGCCAGGACGCCGCCTTCCTGGAAGGCTGCGCCGAACGCGGCCTGCCGGTCTACATCCACGCGTCGCTGCTGGTGAACATCGGCTCACCCACTCCGGCAACCGTCGAACGGTCGGTGGCGACGCTGGCCCACGCGCTGGACCGGGGCACCGCGATCGGCGCCGCCGGGGTGGTCTTCCACGCCGGCAGCGCCGTCGACGCCGGGCACGCCGAGGCGGCGATGGGCCAGGTCCGCGAGGCGCTACTGCCGCTGCTCGACTCGGCTGCGGCGACCGGCGGCCCGAAACTGCTGGTCGAGCCGAGCGCCGGAGGTGGCCGCTCGCTGGCCTCCCGGGTCGAACACCTGGAGCCCTACCTCGACGCGGTGCAGTGGCATCCCTGGCTCGGCGCCTGCTTCGACACCTGCCACGCCTGGGCCGCCGGCCACGACCTGGCCCGGCCGGGCGGCATGACCGAGACCCTGGACGCGCTCGTGACAGCGGTCGGAGCGGACCGGTTGTGGCTCGTGCACGCCAACGACTCACGCGACCCGTGCGGTTCGACCCGGGACCGGCACGAGACGATCGGCAAGGGCAGCATCGGCGAGCCCGCCTTCGCCGAACTGCTGGCGCATCCGGCGACGGCGGGCATTCCGGTGATCGTCGAGACACCGACCGAGAAGCATCTCGGGCACGCCGACGACATCGCCACGCTCAAACGCCTGCATCCCTGACCGCGTACCGTTGCGTCGGTGGGACGCTGGTCGCGATATCCGGTGCTGGCGACGCTGCTGGCAGCGCTCGCGATCTCGGGCTGCGCGGCCACCACGGCCGCCCCGGACCGGGCCGCCGGCACGCCGCAGCCGCCCACCACCCCGGCCGTGCCTCCATTCGTCGACGACGTGTCCCCGGTCACCGCCGGTGAGGTCGCACGGAGCTGGCAGCCCGGCTGTCCGGTCGGCCCGGAGCAGCTCCGGCGGGTACGACTCGGCTACTGGGGCTTCGACGGCCAGCCCCACGTCGGAACGATCATCCTGCACCGGACGGTCACCGCAGATGTGATCAAGGTCTTCGCGGTTCTCTACCGCGAACGGTTCCCAATCCGGCGGCTGGAGCCGGTCGACGAGTACGACGGCAGCGACGACAGGTCGATGGCCGCCGACAACACCTCCGGATTCAACTGCCGGAAGGTGGTCTCCACCGGCCCGCCGAAATGGTCTGTCCACGCCTACGGGCAGGCGATCGACGTCAACCCGGTGGAGAACCCGTACCTTGTCGCCGGCAGGGTGCTGCCGCCGGCCGGGTCGACGTACCGGGACCGCGCCGACGAGCGGGCCGGAATGGCGGTCCCGGACGGCATCCTGGTCGAGGCCTTCGCCTCGGTCGGCTGGCACTGGGGCGGTAGCTGGAAGTCCCCCGACTACCAGCACTTCAGCAGGACGGGCGGCTGAGTACGCCCAACCGGCCAACCGTGCCGAACCGGCCAACCGTGCCGAACGGGCCAACCGTGCCGAACGGGCCGAACCGGGCCGAACGGGCCGGTCCACGGGCCGCACCGGAACCGGCCGGCCCCACCCCGGTCAGCGGCGGAAGATCTCCGTGAGCACCTCGATCGCCCGGTCCACCCCGGCGTCGTCCAGGTCGTAGTGCGTGACCAGGCGGGCGATGCGCGGCCCGAGCACCGACACCAGTACGCCCCGGTCCCGGGCCGCCACGCCCAACTCGGGTGCGTCGAAGCCGCACTTCGTCAGGTCCAGCGGCACGATGTTGGTGCGTACCGGACCGGCCAGGACACCGAACGGGGCGAGCGCGTCGGCGAGTCGGGCCGCCCGGACGTGGTCGGCGGCGAGCCGGTCGATGTGATGGCGCAACGCGTACCGGCCGGCGGCGGCGAGCACGCCCGCCTGACGCATCCCGCCGCCCATCCGCTTGCGGACGACCCGGGCCCGCGCGATCTGCTCCGCGCTGCCGACCACCACCGAGCCGGCCGGTGCGCCGAGCCCCTTGGACAGGCACACCGACAGGGTGTCGAACAGCTCGCCGTAGCTGGTCAGCGGCACCCCGTCGGCCACGTGCGCGTGCCAGATCCGCGCCCCGTCGCAGTGCAGCGCCACCCCGGCGTCGTCGGCGATCCGGCGCAGGTCGCGCAGGGTACCGAGCGGGACGACTCCCCCGCCGCCCCGGTTGTGGGTCTGCTCGACCGCGATCGCCCGGGTCGGCACCGCGTGGTAGCCGTCCGGCCGGATCATCGCGGCGACCTGTTCCGGATCGACGTTCGCGCCGACCGGTGGCCAGGTCCGCGAGGACACCCCGCCGTACGCGGCGGCGGCCCCGACCTCGTACGTCACCACGTGCGCGTCCGCGTCACAGAGCAGTTCGCTCCCCGGCGGCACCAGCAGTTGGATCGCGATCTGGTTGGCCATCGACCCGGTCGGGGCGAAGAGTGCCGCCTCGTGCCCGAACAGGGCGGCGACCTCGGCCTCGAGGGCGTTGACGGTCGGGTCCTCCCCGTACACGTCGTCGCCGACCTCGGCCGCCGCCATCTCGGCACGCATCGGTGGGGTGGGCCGGGTGACGGTGTCGGAGCGAAGATCGACCGGGCCGGGCACCGGAGGTGCCGCCGAAACCGGGTTCGGGGTCGGATCGGGGTCAGCCACGCAGCATCTCCGCCACCAGGAAGGCCAGTTCCAGCGACTGCTGGGTGTTGAGCCGGGGGTCGCAGGCGGTCTCGTAGCGGTCCGGCAGGTGGATGTCCTCGATCGCCTGGGCGCCACCGAGGCACTCCGTGACGTCCTCGCCGGTCAGCTCGACGTGCAGCCCGCCCGGATGGGTCTCCAGGCCCCGGTGCACCTCGAAGTAGCCGAGCACCTCGTCCACGATCCGGTCGAAGTGCCGGGTCTTGTAGCCGTTCGAGGACTCGTGGGTGTTGCCGTGCATCGGGTCGCACTGCCAGACGACCTTGGCACCGGCGGCGGTGACCTTCGCCACGATCGGCGGCAGCACGTCCCGGACCCGGCCGTTGCCCATCCGGCTGATCAGGGTGAGCCGGCCCGGGATGTTCTCCGGGTTCAGCTTCTCGCACAGCTCGATCGCCTCGTCGGGGCTGGTGGTGGGGCCGAGCTTGACCCCGATCGGGTTGGCGATCCGGGAGATGAAGTCGAGGTGTGCGCCGTCGAGCTGCCGGGTGCGCTCGCCGACCCAGAGGAAGTGCCCGGACAGCCCGTACGCCCGGCCGTCGGAGACCCGGGTCAGCGCCCGGTCGTACTCCAGGGCCAGCGCCTCGTGCGAGCAGTAGAGGGTGACGGTGCGGAGCGCCTCGTCTTCGGTCATTCCGCAGGCCCGGATGAAGGCGAGCGCCCGGTCGATCTCCCGGGCGATGGCCTCGTAACGCTCGCCGGCCGGCGAGTTCTTGACGAAGCCCTTGTTCCAGTCGTGCACGGCGTGCAGGTCGGCGAGCCCACCCGCGAGGTACGCCCGGAGCATGTTCATCGCCGCCGCCGAGTTGGCGTACGCCCGGATCATGCGCTGCGGGTCGGCGATCCGCGCCTCCGGGGTCGGCTCCAGCGAGTTGATCATGTCGCCCCGGTACGCCGGCAGCCCGCGCGCGTCGGTCGGCAGCGACCGCGGCTTGGTGTACTGCCCGGCCACCCGGGCCACCTTGATCACCGGGAGCGACGCCCCGTACGTCAGCACCACCGCCATCTGGAGCAGCGTCCGGGCGTTGGCCAGCAGGTGGCTCTCGGTGTTGTCGGTGAACGTCTCGGCGCAGTCGCCACCCTGGAGCAGGAAGGCCCGCCCCTCGCAGACCATCGCCAGCCGCGCCCGGAGCTGGTCGACCTCGTACGGCGCGACGACCGAGGGCACGTTCTGGAGGATCTTGCACACCCCGTCGACCACGGTCGGGTCGGGCCAGGGCGGCGTCTGAGCCCGCGGCAGGTCCCGCCACCGGTCCAGTCCGAGGGCCTCGTCCTCGACGGAATCCTCGGTCGGACGACTGGTCTGCAGGGCGGTGTTGCCCACCGCGGGATAGCTCAGCTGATGCCACTCATGGCGCATGGACAGAAGCCTACGGCGAAACTCCGACCAACCCCGGAGCGAGGGGCGCCCGTCCGCTTCGTGGGAGTGCCTCGCGCCCTCTTTCCGATCATGGGCGCCGGCCGGCTGGGGCCCATG
>NZ_JADPUN010000195.1 GCF_015690345.1 Plantactinospora alkalitolerans
CGGCACGGCGGTCGCCGGCCGCCGCGTGCCGGTCACCGGTTCCGGTGCCACGACCGCCCGTCGCGGACCGCCGGCCGCCGGTGGAGGCGGTACGCCCCGTCGCGGCGCGGCCCCGACCACCACCGGTCGCGGCCGGCGTCGTCAGCACCGGAGGTGCGGTGAAGCGGCGCTCGCCCGGAGCGAGTTCGGCGAGCAGCGAGTCACCCGGACGCAACGGGGTGATCTTCGGGTTGATCCCCGCCTGCCTGGTCAGATCGCGTACGTCGGCCACCTGGTCGTCGGTCATCAGGGTGACGACGATGCCACTCGCCCCGGCCCGGGCGGTTCGCCCCGACCGGTGCAGGTAGGCCTTGTGCTCGGCGGGCGGGTCGGCGTGGATCACCAGTGCCACGTCGTCGACGTGGATCCCGCGCGCGGCGATGTCGGTCGCGACGAGCGTGCCGGCGTGGCCGGACGAGAACGCCGCCAGATTGCGGGTCCGGACGTTCTGCGCCAGGTTGCCGTGCAGTTCGACGGCGGGTACGCCGGAGGCGACCAGTTGGCTGGTCAGCTTCTTCGCGCCCCGCTTGGTACGGGTGAACACCAGCGCCCGGCCGGGGGCGGCGGCCAGGTCGATCAGGACCGGCAGCCGGTCGTCGGGGCGTACCCGGAGCACGTGGTGGGTCATCGCGGCGGGCGGGGACGCCGCCGAGTCGACGCTGTGCGTGACCGGGTTCCTGAGGTAGCGACGGACCAGGACGTCGACACCGGAGTCGAGGGTCGCCGAGAAGAGCAGCCGCTGGGAACCGGCCGGGGTCCGATCGAGCAGCCGCTTGACCACCGGCAGGAAGCCCAGGTCGGCCATGTGGTCGGCCTCGTCGAGCACCGTGATCTCGATCGCGTCCAGCACGGCGTGGCCGGTCGAGACGTGGTCGGCGAGCCGACCCGGGCAGGCGATCAGGATGTCCACACCGGCCCGCAGCGCGCTCACCTGCGGCCGGGCGCTCACCCCGCCGAAGACGGTCAGGGTACGCAGGGACAACTCGGCGGCCAGCGGCGCGAGAGTCGCCTCGATCTGGGTGGCCAGCTCGCGGGTGGGTGCCAGGATCAGCGCGCGTGGCCGGCTGGGCCGGCGCGACGCCGACGGGGCGGCCGCGAGCCGGGCGAGCAGCGGGATGGCGAACGCGTAGGTCTTGCCCGAGCCGGTCCGGCCACGGCCGAGCAGGTCACGCCCGGCCAGCGCGTCCGGAAGCGTCGCGGTCTGGATCGGGAACGGCGCGTCGATGCCGACCCGACCGAGCGCGGCGACGAGCGCGGCGGGTACGCCGAGATCGGCGAAGCCGGCCGCCGTCCGGGTCCCGGGCGCAGCCGTGGTCCCCGGCGCAGCCGAGGTCGTCGGCGCAGCCGGGTGTCCGGGCGCGGTCTGGTCTCCGGCTGCCGGCCGGGCGACGGAAGTGGTGGATGGGACAGAAGTCGTCTTGCGGGGGCGGCGTGCCGCCATCGAGTCTCCGAACCTGGAAGGGGTCGGCCCGATTCCGGCGCTGACCATTCGGTCGCAGCGCGTGGTAGCCGACATCAGACGCAGGCCGTGACCGGAGCCAGGGGCTGCGCAACCGAGTCTACCCGCATCCGATCTCCGCCCGTGCACCATAGTCAACCAACCGCTCGGGGTACGCTTATGGGGCGATCGGAACAGACGGTGTCCCGGCCACGGCCGGATCCAGCCTGGTCGCTTTCCGCCCCCGTTCGCGTCTGCCGGTGGGTGAGCGGCGCATCCGCGCGAATCATGCGAGCAGACGCATACCTGGAGCAGACTTTGACCGATGTGACGGTGCCACACTCGAACCTCTTCGTCGACCCGACAGGGGCGGAGCCGGGTGAGGAACAGCGGCAGACCACCGACGTGAGCCGGGCTGCCATGAGCCGACTCCGTACCCCGTTCGAGGTCGAAGACCCCGACCGGGAGCCCCAGCGGGGCGAATAGTCGCCCTCCGGTCCACGCCTCACCGACGTACTGCTCCGGTCGGCGCCACCGGCGTGACCGACTGGACGGGGCGTCGGTGAGCGGTACCGTCCGATGCTCATCGTGTCCGGTCGATGACCGGTCTACGCTGCCGTTGTGACGGCTTCCGAGATGCCATCCGCGGCCACCCCGAACGTCGCCGCCGGTGCCCTCTTCTTCGATGCCGAGGGCCGCGTGCTTCTCGTCCGTCCCGCGTACCGGGAGCACTGGGACATCCCCGGCGGTTGCGCCGAGCCCGGCGAGTCACCCCGCGCCGCCTGCATCCGGGAGATCCAGGAGGAACTCGGTCTCACCGTCGATGTCGGCCCGGTACTGGTGGTCGACTGGGCACCCGACGACGACAAGGAAGACTGGCTGCTCTTCGTCTTCGACGCGGGGCCGCTCGACGGCGACAACCAACGCCGGATCGCCTTCGTCGACGGCGAGATCACCGAATGGCGCTTCGTCGCCGTCGAGGACCTCGACGGGTACGGACCCGGCCGGCTCGTCCGCCGGATCCTCACCGCGGTGGCCGCGAAGGCCGGGGAACGGTGCAGCTACGCCGAACACGGCATCGCGCCGGTCTGAGGCCGTCCCCGGGCGCCGAAGTGCCGATGGTCACACCGACCGCCGGAGGCTGACCGGATCGTTCAGGCGCTACCCTCCGGGCCACGGACCACCGGCTCGACGCCGGGCCACCCACACCGGCTGCGTGTCGGGCCGGTCACCAGCGTGACGCCCAGCCGTGAACGAAAGGAACGGGCCATGCTTGTCGACTGGCCACTGGACCGGTTGCGCGACTACCTGCCCGATCGGGACGAGCCGACCGACTTCGACGACTTCTGGGCCGACACGCTGCACCAGGCGCGGGACGCCGGCAGCCCGGCCGAGTTCACCCCGTACGACGCCGGCCTGTCCACTGTAGAGGTGTACGACGTCACGTTCTCCGGATTCGCCGGACAACCCGTACGCGGCTGGTTCCTGCTCCCCCGGGACAGCACCGGGCCGCTGCCCTGCGTCGTCGACTACATCGGGTACGGCGGCGGGCGCGGCCTGCCGCACGAGTGGCTGACCTGGAGCGCCGCCGGCTACGCCCACCTGGTGATGGACACCCGGGGGCAGGGCAGCAACGGTTACCTGGTCGGTGACACTCCCGACCCGGATCCGGTCGGCCTGCCGCAGACCCCCGGTTTCATGACCCGTGGGCTCACCCACCCCCGGGCGTACTACTACCGCCGGGTCTTCACCGACGCGGTTCGGGCCGTGGACACCGCAAGGGCACATCCCCGGGTCGATCCGGACAGGGTGGTGGTCGGCGGGACCAGCCAGGGTGGCGGGATCAGCATCGCCGTCGCCGGCCTGGTCGACGGACTGGCGGCGGTACTTCCCAACGTCCCGTTCCTCTGCCACTACCGCCGGGCCACCGAGATCACCGACGCGCTGCCGTACCAGGAGCTGGTGACGTACCTGAAGACGCACCGGAACGACGTCGAGCAGGCGTTCCGGACGCTGAGCTACTTCGACGGGGTGAACTTCGCCAGCCGGGCCACCGCTCCGGCGCTCTTCTCCGTCGCCCTGATGGACGCCATCTGCCCGCCGTCGACCGTCTTCGCCGCGTACAACCACTATGCGGCGGAGCAGAAGGACATCACGGTGTGGCCGTACAACGGTCACGAGGGTGGCGCGGGATTCCAGTTTCCCCGACAGGTAGACCTGCTCCGCCAACTGCTCGGCTGATCTGCTCCGCTCGGCTGATCTGCTCCGCTCGGCTGATCTGCTCCGCTCGGCTGATCTGCTCCGCTCGGCTGATCTGCTCCGCTCGGCTGATCTGCTCCGCTCGGCTGATCTGCTCCGCTCGGCCGCCGCCGGTCCGTTCGCCCCGGAACGGTGGCGGCCGGGCCGCACACTGGGCAGGGTCGAAGCCGACTGTCAAATCCACGTCCGCCACTTCCATCCGGCCCTGGCGTGCGGAAACGATAGTCCGGAAGTCACGGGAGGATTCCATTGGATCAGGACGGTGCCGAGCCGGGACGTCCGGCGGAGCCGCTGCCGGCCGAGTTCGGATCGGCGAAGCAGAACGCGGACGGCGGCGACCGGGCCGGGCCGCTGTCACCGGTGCCCACCTCCCCCAGTCTGGTCACCGACTCGGTGATCGCCCGGCCGTTGCAGGAGCGGATGCGGGAGTCGGGCATCGAGCCGATCGGCGTGGTGATCGAACTGCGTACCCGGCACCCCGGCGGGGTGTCCCGGGCGCAGGCCCGGGTTCGGGAACTCATCGTGCAGATCGCCGGCCCCGACACCCCGGTCTGGCCGATCGGCTCGTACGTGAGCAGCGCCCTGACGGCGCGGCAGATCCGGGCCCTGGTGGCCGCCGACGCCACCGACGCGGCCGACGCGGACGCCGGTGCCGAGGCGGAGACCGAACAGGACGGCGGGGCTGGCGCCCGGCCGGGACGGACCGTCGACGAGGTGTCACCGCCGGCCGTCAGCGGGCCCGCCCAGCGCTGGTCCATCCACCGGATCTGGCCCAACTTCGAGATCCAGCCGCTGATCCACCGCTCGGTGGTCACCACCAAGTGTCAGGCGGCGCACCGTGCCTTCAACGCGTACGGCCAGGACCTCGTCTGGGCGGTGCTCGACTCCGGCATCGCCGCCGCCCATCCGCACTTCCACCGGCACGACAACCTGGGCCTGGCCGCACCGCTGGCCCACCGGTCCTTCGTCGGCGGCAGTGACGACGAGGCGGTGGTCGACCTGGCCGGGCACGGCACCCACGTTGCCGGGATCCTGGCCGGCGAGCAGATCCTCGACGACTCCGCCCCGCCACTGACGGCCGCGACCTGGTACCAACCGGACGCCGGTGACACCCGTTGCGAGCGGGTGCACCTGCGGACGATCAGTGGCATGGCGCCGCGTTGCAAGCTGCTGTCCTGCAAGGTCCTCCGGGACGACGGCTCCGGGGACATGGCCGCCGTGCTGGCGGCGCTGGAGTACATCCAGGAACTCAACGACCACGGCCGTGAGCTGCTCGTACACGGGGTGAACCTGTCGGTCGGCTACCCGTTCGACCCGACCTGGTTCGCCACCGGACTCAGCCCGATCTGCCGGGAGGTCGACCGGCTGGTGCAGTCCGGCGTCGTGGTGGTGGTCGCGGCCGGCAACACCGGCTACGGCTACGTCATCGACGCCGGCGGTCGGCGGATGCGGACGGCGTTCGACCTGACCATCAACGATCCGGGCAACGCCGAGTTGGCCATCACGGTCGGCGCGACGTCCTGCCGGCCACACGCCTCGGGCGTCTCCTACTTCTCCTCCAAGGGACCCACCGGCGACGGTCGGGCCAAGCCGGACCTGGTGGCGCCGGGCGAACGCGTGATCAGCGCCGGTACCGGCAAACTGCTGGAGCGGGCACTCGCCGGGGTACCCGAGGCGACATATGTGGAGAACTCCGGCACCTCGATGGCGGCCCCGCACGTGTCCGGGGTCGCGGCGGCGTTCATGTCGGTGCACCAGGAGTTCATCGGACATCCCCGCCGGGTCAAACGCGTACTGCTGGAGTCCGCGACCAGCCTCGGACGGGACCGCTCGTTCCAGGGCTACGGACTCGTCGACGCGATGCGCGCCCTGCAATCGGTCTGATCCATTCGGGATGGAGCGGTGAGATGCGGTTTCCGTACGCGGAGGTGGAGATCGAGTCCACCGGCGCGATCCACGACGAGAACCAGCGGCGGGCCGCCTCGGACCTGGTCGCCGCCACCGGGCCGACGGACGTCCTGGTCCTCTGCCACGGCTGGAACAACGACATCCCGCAGGCCCGCCGGCTCTACCTCCGGCTGACCGACAACATGGCGGCGGTACGCCCGGCGGTCCCGTCGGCGGCGTCCCGGTCCCTGGTGGTGATCGGCGTGCTCTGGCCGTCGATCCGCTGGTCCGACGAGGACGAGGTGGCCGGCGGCGGAGCCGGGTTCGGCGACGAGGCCGCCGCCCTGACCGATGCGATCGCGGAACGGATCGAGGATCCGACCAGGGCGGCGCGGCTCGCCCGGCTCGTGCCGAAACTGACCGGGTCGGCCCAGGCCCGACGGGAGTTCCTCGACGCCCTGCGTGAGCAGGTCCCGACCGCGCCGGCCAGGCTGACCTCTGAAGTCGGCGCCGAGGACAGCGGCGCCGAAGGCCGCCGCGCCTCCGGAAGCGGCGCCGAGGACAGCGGCGCCGAGGACAGCGGCGCAGAGGTGGACGAGGATCCGCCACCGGCGGCACTCCTCGCCGGAGACCCGGAGGAGGTCTTCGCGGAGGCGGGTGGGCCCGAGGTCGACTTCGGCCTGCCGGAGCGGTCCGGTGGCGCGGCCGGATTCGACGTCGGCCCGCCCGAGCAGCGGTCCGCCGGCGGCGCGGCCGGGTTCGGCTTCGGCCTCGACGACGTGCTGCGCCGGGCGCGCGGCCTGCTGAACATCACCACCTACTACACGATGAAGGACCGGGCCGGGCAGGTCGGCTCCGGCGGCATCGCCGCGCTGCTGTCCGCGCTGGCCACGACGGCCCCGCAGGCCCGGCTGCACCTGGCGGGTCACTCGTTCGGCGCCCGGGCCGTCTCCGCCGCCGCGGTACGGCACCCGAGCCTGCACTCGTGCACCCTGTTGCAGGCCGCGTTCAGCCACCACGCCTTCGCCGCCAACTTCAACGGCCGGGGCGAGAACGGATTCTTCCGGCCGCTGCTGGCCAGCCGAAGACTGACCGGACCGATGTTGATCACGCATACGGTCAACGACCGCGCGGTCGGCCTGGCGTACGCCGCCGCCTCCCGGCTGGCCCGGCACGCGGGCGCCGGGCTGGGCGACGAGAACGACCCGTACGGAGGGCTCGGCCGCAACGGCGCGCTGAAGACTCCCGAGGTCGTCCAGCCCGGGGGTGAACTCCTGGACGTCGGCGGCGTCTACCATTTCCAGGCCGGCCGGGTTCACAACCTGCGGGCGGACTCCTTCGTCCGGTCGCACGGCGACGTCGGTGGCCAGCAGACCGCCTACGCACTGCTCGGTGCGATCAACAGTGCGTAGTTGTCGGCGCTGGTGGCGCCGGTGATCGGCGGCGGAATCCGGTCGCCGATGCGGGATGGCTCTGCCGTCTTTGATTGACATCGCCACGAGTGGGTACCGTCCGCTGTACCCTGACGGGTCCGGTGACCTTGGAGGCGCCATGACGGACGGTCCGTTGCACCATCAACGGACGGATACTCAGCATGGCCCTTTGTTGTTTCAGGACGACTTTGACGGCGTGCGGGTCGCCGACGTACGCCGATCACTGACCGAGTGTCTCCTCTCGGCAGGGTTCGGCGGGCCACGTCTCGATGACTTCGTGACCGCGATCAACGAGGTGATGACCAACGCCGTACGGCACGGTGGCGGCCGGGGCGAGATACGGCTGTGGCGGGCGGAGCACCTGGTCTGCGAGATCCAGGACCGTGGCTCCGGCCTCGCCGATCCGCTGACCGTTCCCCACTCCCGTCCCCGGCCGTCCGCGAACGGTGGAATGGGTCTCTGGTTGGCCCGGGAACTCGCCGACTTGATCGACATCAGGAGCGGACCCGACGGCGTCCTGGTACGCCTCGCCATGACCTCCCCGCCCCGCCAGGGCTGACCTCGGTGGCCGTCGCTGGCCCCGTCCAAGGTACGGACGGGGCCAGCGATCCCCCCTGCCGGCGGTTCCCCCCTTGCCGGCGATCCCCCGCTGCCGGCGGTTCCCCCTTGCCGGCGGTCTTGCCGGCGGTTCCGTTACCGGGGCGGTATCCCGCTGGAGAC
>NZ_JADPUN010000358.1 GCF_015690345.1 Plantactinospora alkalitolerans
GCGGTGGCGGTGGCGGTGGATCATCCGGGACCCGCCGGATGACCGACGTCGGCATCCGGTGCGAGGATGGCCACATGGATGTACGCAGGCGAAGCAATGTCGCGTTCGCCGGTCGGGAGAACGGCCAGGTACTCATGCTCTCGCACGGCTTCGGCTGTGACCAGAACATGTGGCGACGGGTGATGCCCGAGTTAGGAAAGCAATCCCGGTTGCTGTTGTTCGATCACGTTGGTTCCGGCAAGTCGGACTTGGCCGCATGGAATGCCGACCGGTACGCGACGCTGGACGGCTACGCCGACGACGTGCTGCAGATCTGCCACGAGTTCGACCTGCGGCGGGTGGTGTTCGTCGGGCACTCGGTCAGCGCAATGATCGGCGTACTGGCCGCGAACCGGGAGCCTGAGCTGTTCGCCGCCCTCGTGCTGTTGACCCCCTCCCCCTGCTACATCGACGACGTCGGCTACCGGGGCGGGTTCAGCCACGCCGACATAGCGGAACTGTTGGACTCCCTGGACAGCAACTACCTCGGCTGGTCGGCGGCGATGGGTCCGGTGATCATGGGGAACCCGGACCGACCCGAACTGGGCCAGGAGTTGACCAACAGCTTCTGCCGCACCGATCCGACAATCGCCCGCGCCTTCGCCCGGACCACCTTCCTGTCCGACAACCGCGCCGACCTGGCGAAGGTGAGCGTGCCGACGCTGGTGCTGCAATGCGCCAACGACGCGATAGCCCCGCCCGAGGTCGGCGAGTTCGTGCACGCGCAGATCGCCGACAGTCGCCTGGTAACCCTGAACGCCACCGGCCACTGCCCCCAGGTGAGCGCGCCCGAGGCGACCGCCGCAGCCATCGCGACCTTCGCGGCCGCATACCGGTGACCGGTCCTGCCGGCCAGGTTCCGGAATGCCCCGATCCACCCGCCAGCTCGCCGGACGCGGCGTTCTCGGCCATGCTGGAGGACAACATCGAGGACCTGTACGACAACGCGCCGTGTGGAAACCTCTCCACCCTGTTGGACGGCACCATCGTCAAAGTCAACGCCACGCTGCTGCGCTGGCTCGGCTACCGCGGCGACGAACTGGTCGGGCACCGGCGCTTCGCCGATCTGCTCACCGTCGGTGGGAAGCTCTACCACGAGACCCATTTCGCGCCGCTGCTGCAACTGCAGGGCGAGATCAGCGGGGTAGCCCTGGAACTGCGGGCGGCGGACGGTGCGCGAATGCCGGTGCTGGTCACGGCCAGCGTCAAGACCGGTGGCGACGGGCAACCGATGCTGATTCGCCTCATCGTGTTCGACGCCCGCGACCGCCGGGCGTACGAGCAGGAACTCCTGCGGGCCCGGCAGGTCGCCGAACGCGAACGGGAGCGTCTCCAGCTCCTCGTCGGTGGGCTCCAGCGCAGCCTCCTGCCGGCGTCGCTACCCGATCCGGCCGGGATGGAGACCTCCGCCTACTACCACATGGCCTCCCCCGACGAGGTGGGCGGCGACTTCTACGACCTGTTCCCGCTCTCCGGCGGCCGATGGGGATTCTTCCTCGGCGACGTGTGCGGCAAGGGCATCGGCGCCGCCGCCGTCACCGCCGCGGCCCGTTACACGCTGCGCGCCGCCGCCGTCTACGACCCCACCCCCGCCGCCGTGCTGTCCAACCTCAACTCCGTGCTCTACCAGGAATACCGTACCGAGCGACACCGGCACTGCACCGTCGTCTTCGGCATCCTCGTCCCGGACGGTGCGGGGTACACCGCGACCATCGCCAGCGGAGGCCATCCCCCGGCCCTGCTGCTCCGCGCCGACGGCACCGCCGAATACCAGCCGACCACCGGAGGAACCCTGGTCGGTGTGCTTCCCGAGGCCCGCATCGTCACCCGGACCGTTCGGCTGGAACCGGGTGACACGCTGGTCCTCTACAGCGACGGGCTGACCGAGGCCCGTGCCGACACCCCCGACGGCAGGTACGGCAGCGACGCCCTCCTCGCCTTCGTCGACGACCTGTCACCGACCACCGCTCCGGCCGTCGTCGCGGCCCTCACCGACCTGCTGGCCAGGTTCGGCGACGGCCCCGACGACGACGTCGCCGTGATGGCACTCGGGATGAGGGCTCGCTGACGCCCCGCCCAGGTCGCGGTCGACGCGATGTCAGGGGGCGAGCACCAGCTCGCGGAGGGCGCCGTCGAGGGCTGCGGCGTCCACCCCGCCGGGCCAGCCGCGCAGCAGGGCGCCGCCCTTGGCGACCACCACGACGGCCGGCGGCTCGCGGACGGCGTACGACCGCCAGATGGTGCCGGTGTCGTCCAGCACGACCGGGTACTCCACCCGGTGCTCGCGCAGGTACGCCTGCACGCCGTCCGGCTCGTCCTCGCCGGCCACCCCGACGAAGACCACCCTGTCCCGGTAGCCCCGGGCCAGCTCGCTGAACCCGTCCTGGCGCTGTGCGCAGGTCGTACACCAGGAACTGAAGAAGGTGAGCACGACCGGGCGCTCGGCCCACAGGTCTGCCACCGCGAGCGGGCTGCCGTCGGTGAGGGTGCCGGCGACCCGGGGCGCAACCGGCGAGTCGGTGGGCGCCGGCCGCAGCGCGAGACCACCCGGCACCGGTCCGGGCAGGGCGGCCGCCCCACCGGCCAGCGTCGGTGCCGGACCGGGATCGTTCCCGCCCGAGGTGCAACCGCCGGCCACCAGCGCGACGGCCACGGCAAGCACGACGACGACCGGTGCCGTCCGTCGGCGCGGCCACCTCACGACGGCACCACGGCGACCAGCGCCGGCCCCGCACTGCTGTCCTCGGTCAGATCGATCGGCGGACGGTCGTCCACGACGAGCCGGTACGCCTCCCGGCGCGCCACCCTGACCGGGACGGCGAACTCGCAGAACGTCGGAATGCGCTCCACTTCCAGGTCCTCCTCGAAGGTGCGGACCGATTTGCCGGGCGGCAGTACGCCCTCGGCCAGCGTCCCGCCGTCGGAGTCCACGACCCGGTACGGCGCCTTGTTGTGGAAGTAGGTGTAGGGGCCGGTACCGGCGCAGTCGACGCCCTCCGGCCGGATGTTGATGTCCCGGACCAGCACCCGGACCGTTCTCGCGGCGCGGGGTTCGTCGTCGTCGCCGCAGCCGGCGAGCACACCGGACAGCAGCAGCGGCAGCAGCGCTGCCAGGCGACCGTAGCGCGAGCGCCGCACGTCTCCTCCGGAAATGGTCGCGGTCGGGGTGCCGTCGCAGGGGCGGGTGATCCGCACACCGCCCCTGCGACGTCACTGCGGACGGGTCAGGACTTCTCGACCCGGCACTGCTTGGTCACGGTCTTCGCGGGATCGCTCTCCGAGGTCGCGGTGAGCTTGACGATCCCCGCCTGGGTCGCGGCGGGGGTCGCCCCGACCGACACCCGGACCGTCGTGGAGCGGCCGAACCCGGCCGTGGCGAGCGCGTTCGGCACCTCCACCCGCCAGCCCTTGCCGTTCACCGAGGCGGACAGCCGGTACACGTCGGACTTGAGGTAGGCACTCACGTCCTCCGGGTGCCGCTGCCCACCGGCGGAGTAGGCACCGGTGTTGGTCAGGGTGAAGGAGCAGGTCACGCCGCGCGCGGTCGGCCGGGTCGCGGTCGTCACCTCACCCTTGGACATCGCCACCCCGTGGCTGCTCGAACCGCCGTCGCCGTCCAGCGAGCGGACCGCCACCGTGTACGACAGCACCCCGTCGGCGTCCCGCTTCAGGTCGAGTACGTAGAAGTGCAGCCGGTTCGCCTGGTCGACGTACTCGTACTCGCTGCCGGAGCGGGTGCCGGCGTGGAACAGCGCATCGGACAACTGCCGGTAGTCCCCCATGGTGATCTTCTGCGGGGTGCCGTTCGGCTGGTAGAAGTCGACCATGTCGATGTCCTGCGGGTTGGCGTCGACCACCCAGACGAACGGCGCGCTGTCCGCGTTCTTCGTCTTGGACACCAGCACGCCGCTGTCCGGGGTGAACGAGTCCGCGCCCATCCGGTCCACCGCCTCGACCGTGTAGTTGTTGTAGCTGCCGCCGTCGCAGAGCGGATCGGTGCTGGTGTCACAGGTCGGCGAGAGGTCCTTGTTCATCGCGATGTTGATTCCGGTCAGCCCCTTCGGGCCGGCCTCGACCGCCCGCGCGGTCACCGTCGCGACGACCACGCCCGAGGACGCCAGCGCCTCCCGGGACAGCCGCAGCAGGTGCTCCTCGCCGAGCAGACCGATCTTCACCTTGTCCCGGACGGTGTGCAGCGAGCCCATCGAGCCACCGTTGACCGGCGGGATCTGCCAGCGGGTGTGCGGCCCGCCGGGCCCGTTGAACGAGCCGCGCGACATCATGCTCCAGATGCCGGTGTAGGCCCGACGCAGCGGTTCGCCGTACGGGTTGTTGTAGTTGTCGCCGATGCTCAGCAGATGGCTCAGCTCGTGGGCGTACACGCCCATGCCGGAGCTCTCCGCCTGGGTCGACGAGCCACCGCCCGCGTTCGGCCAGATGGTCGAGGCGGCCTTCCAGGAGGTCCATTCGACGTAGCGGGTACGCGCGTAGTTCGGCAGGGCCGGGTCCGGCGGGCCCCACGCGTCCGGCACGTCCTCCTTGGTCTGGAACATCATCTGGCCGAACTCCTGCCAGGTGGACGACTCGTCCTGCCCGGCGGAGAGGATGAAGACCAGTTCGAAGGAGTTGGCCACCTCCTCGCCGACCGCCGCCCGCCAGGCGCCGAGCCCGTCGGTGCGGATGTTCCTGGCACACTGCTCGCCGCTCGGGCAGGCGCCCGGGTTGAAGCCGTTGTCGATGCCGTACTGGTAGGACTTGGCGGGCATCTCGTACGGCCCGAACCCGGCCAGGTCCACCCCGTACCGGCCGCCCGAGTCCTGCATCCAGTACTCGTGCAGGGTGTGGCCCTTGTTCAGGTCGTTCGGCGTGTTGAGGAAGTCCGTGTAGAACCCGGCGACCTGGTCCCGGGGGATGTTCGCGGCGGTCGACTGGGGATTGCCGAACACCGTCGAGCGGGCCCGCTGGGTCACCACGAACGGCTGGTCCGGATAGTCGAGCGTGACCAGCGCGATCCTGAAGTCGCGGACCGAGCCGGAGACGGCCGGGTCGGCCCAGTTCCGGTTCGGCACGGCGACGTAGTCGTCCCAGGTCATGGTGTCCGGGTTCTGCCAGGACTGCGGGTCCAGCACCTCGAAGGGGCCGGTGCCGCCGCTGGGATTGCCCGGTGCCGCGGTCGCCGGTGTCGCGGCCGCGGCGGCGACCAGCGCCGTCACCACCGCGGCGACCAGCACCGAGCGCCGGGCCGTACGTCTGGAGGACAGTAGGTGCATGCGGTCACCTCTCGTACTCGGTCGGGGATGGCGGCCGGCGGCGCACCCGAGAACGCGCTGGTCAACCACGATCGTGCCGAACGCGAATCTATGAGCCGGACCCTCCGGCGGTCACCGTGCAGATGTCGGTAGGTGGATCGACCACTTGCGACACGTGCAGGAGCGACCGTCGGGCGAACGGGGCGGGTCAGATCCGGAAACCCTCGGGAAACGGGTCCTCGGGGTCGAGCAGGTACTGCGCCGTACCGGTGATCCAGGCCCGTCCGGTCACCGTGGGTATCACGGCGGGCAGGTCGCCGACCGTCGTGGTCTCCACCAGCCGGCCGGTGAACCGGGTCCCGATCACCGACTCGTTGACGAACGGCGTGTCCAGGCCCAGCAGGCCCCGGGCGTGCCGCTGGGCCATCCGCGCCGAGGTGCCGGTGCCGCACGGCGAGCGGTCCACCCAGCCCGGGTGGATGACCACGGCGTTGCGGGCGTCCGCACCGTCCGTGCCGGCCTGGACGATCTGCACGTGCCGGCAGTCGTCGATGACCGGGATGGTCGGATGTCGGGGCGGTGCCTGCGCGTTGATCGCGTCCATGATCCGCAGCCCGCGCCGGAGAAGTTCGGGTACGGCCGCCGGCTCGACCGGCAGTTCCAGGTCGGCGGCCTCCACTATGGCGTAGAAGTTGCCGCCGAACGCCATGTCGTACCGGATCGTGCCGACCTCCCCGCCCACCTCCACCTTCCGGTCCGCGGCGAGCAGGAAGGACGGCACGTTGCGGATGGTCGCCGCCGTCGCCCGGCCGTCCCGCACCGCGACCTCCACCGCCACGAGCCCGGCCGGGGTGTCCAGCCGGATCGTGGTGACCGGCTCGACGACCGGCACCATCCCGGTCTCGACCAGCACGGTCGCCACCCCGATCGAGCCGTGTCCGCACATCGGCAGGCAGCCGGAGACCTCGATGAACAGCACGCCGTAGTCGGCGTCCGGCCGGGTCGGCGGTTGCAGGATCGCGCCGGACATCGCCGAGTGTCCGCGCGGCTCGGACATCAGCAGCCGGCGCAGGCCGTCCCGGTCCCGCTCGAAGAGCAGCTTCCGCTCCAGCATGGTGGCGCCGGGCAGGATGCCGACGCCGCCGGTGACGACCCGGGTGGGCATGCCCTCGGTGTGCGAGTCGACCGCGTGCAGGACCAGCCGGCTACGCATCGGCGTCGGCCTTCAGCGCCCGCTCCATGTCCTTTGTCACCTGGGTTCGCGCCGACGCCGGCAACGGGCCGCGCGGCGGCCGGCACGGGCCGCCGTACCGGCCGACCAGCTCCATGCCCAGCTTGATCGCCTGGACGAACTCCGGCCGGGAGTCCCAGCCGAAGATCGGATGCAGCTCGGCGTAGAGCGGCAGGGCCGCCGCCAGGTCGTGGGCCCGGCACAGGTCGTAGAGGCGTACGGATGCTCGGGGCAGCGCGTTCGGCAACCCGGCTATCCATCCGGTCGCGCCGCACACGACCAGTTCCAGGAGTACGTCGTCCGCCCCGGCCAGCACGTCCAGGTGCGGGACGAGGTTCCGGATCCGGTGCAGCCGGCGGACGTCACCGCTGAACTCCTTCACCGCCACCACACCGTCGGTCTCGGCGATGGCCGCGAGCAGTTCGGGGGTCAGGTCCACCTTGGTGTCGAACGGGTTGTTGTACGCCACCACCGGTAGCCCGACCCCGGCCACCTCCCGGTAGTGCGCCAGGACGTCGGTGTCCCGGGCCGGGTAGGTGTTCGGCGGCAGTGCCAGCACCGCGTGGGCGCCGACGCTTTGCGCCTGCTCGGCCCAGTGCCGGGACTGGCGGCTGCCGTACCCGCCCACGCCGGGCACCACGGAGAAGCCCGGCGGTGCGGCCTGCACGACGGCCCGGACGACGTCGGCACGTTCGGTGTCGGAGAGGTTCTGGTACTCCCCCAGCGAACCGCACGGAGTCACCCCGTGGCAGCCCTCGTCGGCCAGCCACGTCACGTGCTCCTGGAGCCGGTCGAAATCGATCGAGAGGTCGTCACGGAACGGCGTGGGAATCGCGACCACGACGCCCTGCCACGGTTTGCGAGTTGTCACTGGGATGTTCCTTCCTCGGCGACGGCACCCAGCGGTACCGGCAGCACGATCTGACGGTTGGCGAAGCCTTCGGGCGGCTGGTCGCGGCCGGACGCGGCGGCGAGCAGGCAGGCGGCGGCCCGGCCACAGATCCGTCCCTGGCACAGCCCCATGCCGATCCGGGTGACCAGTTTCAGCGCGCGAATGTCGTCCAGCCCGTACGCGGCCACGTCGGCGCGCAGCCGGCCGGCGGTCACCTCCTCGCAGCGGCACACCACCGTGTCGTCGGTGAGCCAGCCGGTCCAGCCTGCCGGCACCGGATGCGCCCGGTGCAGGGCGGCGGCGAACCGCCGCTGCCGGACCGCCCGGCGGGCGACCGGCGCGACGGCCCGGGCCAGTCCGGCGT
>NZ_JADPUN010000167.1 GCF_015690345.1 Plantactinospora alkalitolerans
GGTTTCGCATCCCGCCGCCGGCGACTGAGCGAGGTGCTCCGGGCGGGCGGGGGATAGGCGGCGGCGGGATGCGAAACCGGTGCTGCTGGCCGGGGCGCTCTTCGTCGCCTGGTACCGCCGTCCGGGCCGCCGCCGTGCCCGTCCCCGTGCCGATGGGATCGCCGCGACGGTCGGCTGAGCCGGAGCATCGGCTTCTCCTCGTCAGGTCAGGGTCAGCAGGGCCAGCCCGACGAGGATCGCCGGGATCGTCGTGATCACCGTCGCCAGTGCCGCGGCGCCACGGCGCAGTGCCGCCAATGGGATGAGCGCGTCGCCGTCCTGGCTGATCGCGTTCGCCACCAGGGTCGGCATGGGCAGTCCACCGCTGACGTAGATGCCGGTGAAGACGATCTGTACGGCGCAGCCGGGGATGAGGCCGACGAGACCGCCGACGACAACGCCGGCGACACCGGCGAGCGCGAGTTGGGAGCCGTCGAACCCGGTCGTCGTACTGACGATCTGCCAGGCCAGGTAGGCGACCGCGACCCAGACGGTGACGAAGGAGGCCTCGTGGGCGCTGTGCCGGAGGGCCTCGCGCAGGCTGCTGGGCTGGGCGGTCTCGATGGTGTCGTCGGCGAAGCGGCCACGGCCGGCCGAGAAGATCAGCAACGCGACCAGGGTGCCGCAGCAACCGAGGACCAGGTACGGGTCGACGCCGCCGAGCGCCGTCCGCAGGAGTTGCGGATCCACGGCGTGGAAGACCACCGGGACGGAGACCAGGAACGCCGGAGTGGTGAGCCACCAGAATGCGCCGGCCAGCGCCTGTCGTCGGTCGTACCGCAACCCTCCTGCGGCGGCTACGGCGGCCGGGGCCGGTCGGTTCGGAGCGGCGACCGACATCAGCACCGGGGCTGGCAGCACCGGGGCCGGCCGCGCGGGTCGGCTCCGGGCCTCGGCGCGGGCCGGAGCTGTCCGGGATGGTGACCGGGCCTCGGCGCGGGTGGGCGCTGCCCGGCGTACCGAGCGGGCGGGATCGACACCGAGCAGGTCGACGGCGTACCCGGTCAGGAGTCCCACCGCGAAGAGCAGTATGTGGATCTTCAGGGCGAACGCCGGATCGGCGGCGATGATCACCCAGGAGGAATCCCCCATGGTGGCGGCGAGCGCGGCCACCACGGTACCGAAGGACACCTTGCCCCGGGCGTAGAGCGGCATCAGGATGATCGCGCCGCCGCAGCCGGGACTCACCCCGAGCAGGGCGCCGATCAGTGGGCCGAGCCTGGGGCGGCGCGTCAGGCCGTCGGTGACCCGGTCGCCGTACCGCCAGCGGAGCCAGCCGAACAGCGCGACCAGGACGGCGACGTAGACGCCGACCTGCATGAAGGCGTCCGCCAGGGGACGGGCCAGAAGGTCAACCATCATCAAACCCCTTGGTCCCGGACCGCGCCGTCCGGACCCGGACCCGATGCCCAACGCCCCCGGCCGACTCCTCACCGGCGGAGGAGTTGACGAACTGGTACGCGAACTGGTTCTCCTGCTCGGCGTCCGGGAACGCCTGCTCCTGCAGCTTATTGCCAACGGGAACGGCACGGTCCAGATCGCGGATAGGCCCCATGTCTCCGAGCGGACAGTGAAGCGTTCAGTCCCGCAGGGCGGTCCGGATAGCGTTCCGCACCGCGTCGACCATCGCGAGGGGCGGGCCGAGCACCAGGTTCGCGGTCGCGAGCGGGGTCAGCCGGTCGTCGAAGTCCGGGCGTCGGTCTCGTGCACGGCGAGGAGTTCGACCAGATCCTGCCAGGCGAGCCGCTTCGACCTGCCCTCGGCGGCGGCGACGGTCCGGAACAGTTCCTCGATCCGGGCGTGCTGGGCCAGAAGGAGGTCGATCACGTCGGTCCCCTTCGCAGGGTCCGGGCCGTTCGCGCTCACCGGTCGCCGTCCTCGGGCTGGCGCAGCGACTCCACCGGGTGCGGACCCTCGGTCTCGATCCGGTACTCGGTGCCGAACCGCTCCCGATGCATGTCGATCACCCGCTCGCTCGGCGGTTCTTCGCCACCGTGGATCTGCTCCTGCAACTTCTCGAACCGCTCGTGGGCGTCCCGGACATAACCCGCGCCCAGCGTGGTGAGGTCGACCTGGGTGCCGAGCAGGTGCCGCAGATACTCCTTGTTCGGCTCGAACGTCACCGGCGCCGGGAGCGCGGGGGCGACCACCTCCTCGGGCTCCCGCCCGTCGAAGCGCCGCATCAGGTCACCGGCGACCCGCAACTGCTCCAGCTCCATGTTGAGGTGCAACTCCCAGATCGCCTTCACCTTCGGGTCCGGCTCCTGGCTCATGAACGAGTGGTAGAGGTAGACCTCGTTGTACTCGTGGTTGACCAGCCGTTCCCACCAGGTTTCACCGGGGTCGACCAGCGACTCGTAGTGGGTGACGTGCTCCTGCTCGATCATGCCGATCTCGACGTAGAGCTGGCGGGCGATCGGCTCCATGTACTGCGGGCCGACGTTCATGTAGAAGTTCATCGTCTGTTGCTCGGCCGACATCACGGTCAGCGCGTGCAGCTTCGACAGCGGGTTCACCTTGGTCCGGTCGTACGGGTCCCGGACGTTGTCGTACGGATGCCGGTGGTGGGCCTTCGTCGGCCGGCCCGGCATCACCTCGGTCAGCCCGTCGACCACCTTCTCCGCCTTACGCCGCTCGATCATTTCGAACAGGTTGGCGTACCGGTACAGGTGGTCGAAGTCCTCCAGCACCCCGAACTCGTACGCCTGGGTCAGGTACGGATCGGGCTCCATCCGGGCGATCCAGGCGGTGAGGTCGACGGCCACCTGCTCGTACGCGATGGTGGTCTCCAGCGTGCTGGCGATCGGCGGAAGCAGCCAGTTGACCACCTTCTGCTGCTGTGCCTCGATGTACCGGGTGTAGGCGAGTTGCCGTTTCACCTCCGGGTCCGGGCAGGTTCGGGCCAGGTGGTGACTGAACATGATCGACTCGATCTCGATCCCGTTCATCACGATCACCCGACACCGCGTGTACGGGTCGGTGGCATCGGGGTCCAGTGGCTCCACGTCCAACTCGCGCCAGTCGCGCAGCTGCCTGTCCAGTGGGATGCCCTTTTCGGTCAGCGGGTTGAAGGTCATCACTACCTCGTTTCGAACGTGTGGTGGTGAAGCGCCAGTACCCGTGCCGAGGCTCCCAAACCTCTCGGACGCGACAATGAGTGGCTTTTCCTCCCGTCGAGGGACGAACGACCCAAACGTGTGAATCCGTCGCCATGGCCGGCGCCGGCCATGGCGATGGTGACGGCGCTGTGGACGGGGCGCGCCTCACCCCATCCGGGGCGGTGCGTCCATCTCGCCCGCTGGCTCTACGGTTCGCCGGTCAGCCGGCATCCAACACGTCGCGCAGTCTTGCCGCGAACTCCTCGGGCTTGCCCGCGTAACCGAACTGACCACCGAGGAAGCCGCCGTGGTGGCTCGGGAACACCGTGGCCTCCTGGCCGAGCAACGCCGCCAGGCCTTCGGCCGTACGCGCGGTGTACGTCCCGGCCGACTCCTCGCCGACCGCGACCACGATCCGGGTCGGTGCCGCGGTGAGCACGCTCGCGTCGGGGCGGTAGTCGCTGATCGCCCACGAGTTCTTCGACAGCAGTGGATCGTCGCGGGTGCCGTCGTCGTCGGTCGACATGCCGAACGTCGCCGGGTCGGGCACCGGCTGGGCGAAGTAGGCGTCGGTGAACTCGCCCTGCCAGGACGTCATCGCGATGAACGCGGCCATGCCCGCACCGGGGCCGTTCGCCTGGTACGCCTCGTGAAAGGCGGCCCGGGCGCGCTCGACGGCCGGAGCGTCGGGGAGCACGGCGTTGATTGGCGGCTCGTGCGCCACCAGCGTGACGACATCACCGGGATGGGTCGCGACCAGTTCGAGTGCGGTCACCGCACCGCCGCTGCTGGCGAAGAGGTCGACCGGACCGCTGCCGACCGCCGCTATCAACAGGTGCAGGTCGCCCGCCTGCTGCTGCGGCGTGTGGTCGGACCGGCCGTCCTTGCGGATGCTGCGGCCCAGGCCCCGAGGGTCGTAGGTGAGGACGGTGCGGTCCGGGAAGTACGAGGCGAGGGCGTGGAAGCCCTCCGCCGACATCGGCTGGCCGATCATCAGCAACGCGGGGCGCCCGCCGGACGGGGGGAGCGGGCCGCGGACGTCGTAGACCAGGTCGGCGCCGGGCACGGCGAGCGTGTGCGTCTGCGGTTTCGTCATGGCGCAGAGACTACGACCGGCGGGACGGGAACGGGGTGTGCACGCCGATCTCGGCTTCGCTCACCCGGGTCGGTTCGAGGACCCGGTGCAGGAACTCGCGGGTCCGGGCCTCGCGTGGCGAGCCGAAGACCTCCTCGGGCGGACCGGACTCGACGACGGTGCCGTCGTCCATGAAGACCACCCGCGACGCGACCTCCCGGGCGAAGCTCATCTCGTGGGTGACGACCAGCATGGTCATTCCCTCCGCGGCGAGCGAGCGCATCACCGCCAGCACCTCGCCGACCAGCTCCGGATCGAGCGCGCTGGTCGGCTCGTCGAAGAGCATCAGCCGGGGATCCATCGCCAGTGCGCGGGCGATCGCGACCCGCTGCTGCTGCCCACCGGAGAGTTGCGCCGGGTAGGCGTCCGCCTTCTCGGCCAGGCCGACCCGGTGAAGGTTCTCGGCCGCGATCCGCTCCGCCTCGGCCCGGGACCGCCGGAGCACCCGCCGCTGCGCGATGGTCAGGTTCTCCCGTACGCGCAGGTGGCCGAAGAGATTGAACTGCTGGAAGACCATGCCGATCCGGCGCCGTACGGCATCGATGTCGCAGTCCGGGTCGGTGACCTCCACGCCGTCGACGTGGACCGATCCGCCCGACGGCTCCTCCAGCAGGTTGACGCAGCGCAGCAGGGTGGACTTGCCCGACCCGGACGGTCCGATCACGCAGACGACCTCGCCGGTCTCCACCGACAGGTCTATGCCGCGCAGCACCTCCAGCGTGCCGAAGGCCTTACGCAGGTCGCGGATCTCGATCGCGGACACCGCCGGTCACCTCTCCTTCGCGGCCCGGCGTTCCAGCCAACGGACCAGTTGTGACAGCGGCAGCGTTATCGCCAGGTACAGCAGGCCGGCGACCACGAGCGGGGTCGGGTTGACCCGGGTGTTGAGGGCGTCACCGGCGAACTTCGTCAACTCGATGGTGGTCGCGGTGACGCCCAGCACGTACGCCAGCGAGGTGTCCTTGGTGAGCAGGATGATCTCGTTCGTCAGCGGCGGGATGACGATCCGGAACGCCTGCGGCAGCACGATCGAGACCATCGCGCGGGCGTGCGACATGCCGAGCGTCCGGGCCGCCTCCAACTGTCCCCTCGGCACGGCCTGGATCCCGGCCCGGATCGTCTCGGCCATGTAGGCGGCGGCGGTCGCGCCGAGGCCGACGGTGACGGCGCCGTACACCCCGCCGGGGATCTCCCGGTCGGGAAAGGCGAGCGGTACGCCGTAGCCGACCATGAAGAGCACCAGCAGGGCGGGCAGCCCCCGGAAGAGTTCGATGTAGCCGGTGGCGAACCAGCGGTACGGCCCGACCGACGAGAGTCGCATCAGGGCCAGCACCAGTCCGAGCACCAGCCCGAAGGCGAACGCCAGCAGCGTGTAGACGATGGTGTTGCGCAGCGCGACCGTGATCGCTCCGGGGAACATCTCCCCGGCGATGTCCAGCCGGAGGAACGAGTCGGCGAGGCGGTCCCAGTCGGCCGCCGCCACCACCGAGAGCAGCACGAGGGTGAAGACCAGATAGCCGGCCAGTCGCCACAACCGCTGCCGCTGCCGGCGGCCCAGCCGTCGCCGGGGCGGCGCCGGCAGCGGGGCCGGTCGGCCGTCGGCCCCGGTCGCCAGCGTCTCAGGATCTGCCATGCCTCCCCCAGGTCGCGCGGCGGGAACCACCGCCCGATGTCGTTCTGCCAGACCAGGTCACACCGTCGGCTTCGGACCGATCCACTTTTCGTAGATCTTGTCATAGCCGCCGTCGGTCCGTGCCTGCGCGAGCGCCTGGTTGATGGTCTCCAGCAGCTTCGGGTTGCCGCCCTTCTTGACCGCGAGACCGTACTGCTCGCCGGTGTCGAAGCCGCCCGCCACGACGACCTTGCCGGGGTTGGCCCTGATGTACTCGTTCCAGACCGGCAGGTCGCCGACGGCCGCCTCGATCTGCCCGGTGGTGAGTGCCTGCTGTACGGCGGCGAGATCCTTGTAGGAGACCATCTCGACCTTGAGACTCTGCTGCTGGACCTGCTGCTTGACGTAGTCCTCGCCGGTGGTGGCGCCCTGCACGCCGAGCCGCTTGCCGGCCAGGTCCGCGAGCGTCTTGTACGTCTTGCCGACCGGCGCGACGAGTGCCTGCGTGGCGTCGAAGTACGGCGTACTGAAGTCCAGTACCTCCTTGCGGGCCTCGGTGATGGTCATCCCGGCGGCAGCCACGTCGCACTTGCCGGAGTTGAGGTCGGCGCCGGACTTGATGCCCTCGAACGGTGTGTCGACGATCTCCTGTGTCACGCCGAGCTTCTTGGCGGCGAGGTCGACAATGTCGACGTCGAACCCCACCACCTTGCCGCTGGCGTCCTTGGACTGGAACGGCGAGTACGGCAGGTGGGTGCAGGTGGTGAGCTTGCCGGCCTGCACCAGCTTCACGCCGTCGGCGGTGGTGCCGCCGGTGTCCTCTTTCGCGCAGCCGACCAGACCGGCGACCGCCAGCACCGTACCCATGGCCAGCGCCGCACCACGCCGGACACCCTGAAGCTTTGCCATTCGCGCATCCTCCCCAGCCGAGCAAATCGCATCTTCCCCATAGGCTAGGCCATGATTCAGGTGGGAAAACCGCAGGTTGGTGCCCGTGGCAAGCGGCCAGGTCAGACCGGCCGGAGAGGGCGGTTCCCGGCCGTGCCGCCCCGGGCCGCATCGATCCAGCGCGTAGCGTCATCAGTCCACTACCGACGGTGCTCTGATGGCGCTGGAGCGAGGTTCCGTACGCCCGGCCGGTTGATTGAGTCCGAGGTGGACCGAACTTCTGCTATTTGCACAAAAAGTTGGCCAGCTCTTGATCAAAGCGTTCCAATCGTGAGGATGTTCCGATGGGTCATCTCTCCGCGATCCCTCGCCGGATCTTCGCCGGCCTGCTCTCGCTCGCCCTCGCCTCGGCGGTCGCTGTCCTCGCCGCCGCCCCGCCGGCCGTGGCGCACGGCACGCTGGCGATGTCCACACCCGCCGAGGGGACGACGGTCACCGGCCCGCTGACCGTCGTGGAGCTCTACTTCACGGAGAAGGTGGCCGCCAACGCGTACTTCACGATCACGGCGCCGGGCGGCGGCCGGGTCGACAGCGGCTGGACCCACGGGGCGCCCAAGCCCCTCGACCGGCCGGTGCGGGAGTACTTCCTGGTCAACGGGAAGTTCGAGCCGAAGGAGTACACGACGGGCTTTCCCGCCGTGTTGACGGTGGCACACCTGCCGGTCGCCGGCCAGTACTCGGTCAGCTATCTCTCGGCGGCCTCCGACGGGGATCCGGTCCGTGGCGCGCTGACATTCCGGTACGACGGCCCGCCCACGCCCGCGCCGCAGGGTTGGCAGCCGCCGACCAACCAGCCGGACCCGGCGCTACTGGCCGCCGCCGAGGGGCACGGCACCTCCGGCGGGGGACACGGCACCTCCGGCGAGGTTTCGTCCTCGTCCGCCGCCTCCGCGCCGCCCGCCGGGCCGTCGGCCCCGCCCGCGGC
>NZ_JADPUN010000342.1 GCF_015690345.1 Plantactinospora alkalitolerans
ATCCCGACCACGTCGGCCACCGGCTCCGGCCCCCGCTGACCATGACGCGGCACGATCCGGGCGGAAGCATGGCGGAGGCCGTCGGCGCGATGGCCGACAGCGCGGCCGGTGCGGCCGCGCGGGCGGCCGGCGTCACCGTCCGCCACCTCGCCGACCTCGCCGAACTCCGCGCGGTGCACCGGCTGTACGAGGGGATCTGGCGACCCGATCCGACGAACCCGCCGGTGACCATGGAACTGTTGCGTGCGCTGGCGAAGGCGGGCAACTACGTCGCCGGGGCGTACGACGGTGGGCTGCTGGTGGGCGCCTGCGTGGGGTTCTTCGGCCCGCCCCGGGAGCGGTCGATGCACAGTCACATCGCCGGAGTGTCCGGGGCGGCCCTGGGGCGCAACGTCGGCTTCGCCCTGAAGCTGCACCAGCGTGCCTGGGCACTGCGCCGTGGGGTGGCCACGATCGCCTGGACGTTCGACCCGTTGGTCTGCCGCAACGCGTACTTCAACCTGTCCAAGCTGGCGGCGGTGCCGGCGCAGTACCTGCCGAATTTCTACGGCGCGATGAACGACGGCATCAACGGCAACGACGACACCGACCGGTTGCTGGTGAGCTGGGAACTCGCCGCCGCCACCGTCGTGGCGGCGTGTGCCCGCTCGCTGGCGCCCCGCGATGTCGAGGTGGAGCGGGCGGCTGGCGCCGTGGTCGCGCTGGGACGGTCCGCCCGGAACCGCCCGGCGACCGGCCGGACCGACGGGAACGTCCTGCTGGTGGCGGTGCCCGCGGACATCGCGACGGTGCGCCGGACGGATCCGGGTGCCGCGAGGGAGTGGCGCGTCGCGGTGCGCGGCGTGCTGGCGCCGCTGATGGCCGAGGGCGCCCGGGTGGTCGGCTTCGACCGCTCCGGATGGTATGTGGTGACGCGGGAAACGAGGGAGGACAGCCGATGAAGCTCACCGGAGTGGAACTGCGCCGGATCCGCATGCCGCTGGTGGCACCGTTCCGGACCTCCTTCGGCACGGAGACGTCCCGGGACGTCCTGTTGCTCCGGGTGGTCACGGCGGAGGCCGAGGGCTGGGGCGAGTGCGTGGCGATGTCGGAACCGTCCTACTCCTCGGAGTACGTGGCGGCGGCCGCGGAGGTGCTGCGCCGATTCCTGATCCCGGCGCTCGCGGCGCAGCCGGGCCTGGACGCCAACCGGGTGGCTCCGGCACTGGCCCCGGTCAAGGGGCACCGGATGGCGAAGGCGGCGCTGGAGACCGCCGTGCTCGACGCCGAACTGCGCGCCGCGAACCGGTCGCTCGCCCGGGAACTGGGGGCGGTACGCGAGCGCGTCCCGTGTGGAGTCTCGGTGGGCATCATGGACTCGGTCGGCGAACTGCTGGACGCGGTGGGCGGCTACCTGGCGGCCGGCTACGTCCGGATCAAACTGAAGATCGAGCCGGGGTGGGACGTCGAGCCGGTGCGTGCCGTACGGGAGCGCTTCGGTGACGACGTCCTGTTGCAGGTGGACGCGAACACCGCGTACACCCGGGCGGACGCCCGGCATCTGGCCCGGCTGGACCCGTTCGACCTGCTGCTGATCGAACAGCCGCTGGACGAGGAGGACCTGCTCGGGCACGCGGACCTGGCCCGGGTCATCCGCACGCCGGTCTGCCTGGACGAGTCGATCACCTCGGCGCGGGCCGCCGCCGACGCCATCCGGTTGGGGGCGTGCGCGATCGTGAACGTCAAGCCGGGCCGGGTCGGCGGCTACCTGGAGGCACGCCGGGTCCACGACGTGTGCGTGGCGCACGGCGTGCCGGTCTGGTGCGGCGGCATGCTGGAGAGCGGGATCGGCCGGGCCGCGAACGTGGCGCTGGCGGCACTGCCCGGGTTCACGCTGCCCGGCGACACCTCCGCCTCGGACCGCTACTACCGGACGGACGTCACGGCTCCGTTCGTGCTCGCGGACGGCCATCTCGCCGTGCCGACCGGTCCGGGAATCGGCGTCGAGCCGGTGCCCGACGCCCTGGCGGCGGTCACCACCGGCACCGAGTGGCTTCCGCTGTGACCTGACCATCGGACGGTCGGACGAACCGGCGGAGGTGGTCTCCGCGACGGCGGCCGAGAAGCAGCAGTACAACTCCGATGACGACCGCGCCGGAGCTGTACCCGACCAGTGCGATGGTGGAGCTACCGGTGACCGGGAGGTTCTGGCCGACGTACCGGAAGAAGACCGCGTTGGAGACGCCGTTCAGCGTGCTGACGCTGACCGTGGTGTCGCCGGCCGGGCATGGCGGGGTGCGGAAGGACAGCGACGTACCCTCCTGGTTCACCGAGGTCCGGCTGGCCGGGATGGTCTGTCCGCAGATCGTGACCGTCGTCTGGCCGGGTACGAACCCGCCGCCGCCGATCGTCACGGTCGTGCCGCCCGTGCTGGCCCCCCGGGGCGGGTCGACCGACTCGACGATTGGTGCCACAGGCAGGTACGTGAAGCCGTCCGGTGCGACCGCGTCAGCGCCGGGGACCCGCACCCGCACTTCCGCCGGTCCGGCCAGTCCGGGTGGGGTGACCACGGTGAGCGAGGTGCCGCTCGGGTCGACCACCAGGTTGCTGCCGGGGTTGCCGTCGAAGGTCACTCCGGTCGCCCCGGTGAGGCCGGTGCCGGTGATGGTGACGGTGGTGCCGCCGACGGTGGGTCCGGAGGTCGGAGTCAGCCCGGTGACGACCGCGCCGCTGCCGTCGGCCAGGTAGGTGAAGCCGCCCGGGGCGACCGCGTCGGCTCCGGGGATCAGCACGGTCACGTCGACCGGTCCGGGTGTGCCGGCCGGGGTGAGCACGGTGAGTGAGGTGCCGCTCGGGTCGACCACCAGGTTGGTGCCGGCGGCGTCACCGAAAGTGACTCCGGTCGCACCGGTGAATCCGGTACCGGTGATCGTCACGCTGGTGCCACCGGTGCTCGGACCCTGGTTCGGGACGATCGAGGTGATCGTCGGCGCGATGTAGGTGAACGGCGGTGCCGTCACCCGGCCGGCGGGGAGGACGACTTCCACCAGCGCCGGGCCGCTGGGGTTCGGCGGGGTCACCACGGTGATGGTGGTACCCGCCGGGTTGATGGTGAAGTCGGTGGAGGGCAGCCCGTTGAAGTCGACGGCGACCGCTCCGGTCAGGCCGGTGCCGGTGATGGTGACGGTGGTGCCGCCGCCGGTGGGGCCGGAGGGCGGGGTCAGGCCGGTGATGGTGGCGCCGCTGCCATCGGCCAGGTAGGTGTAGTCCAGTGGTGCCGCGGAGCCGCCGGGCGTGGTGACGACGACGGCCGCTGGTCCGATGGGATTCGCGGGGGTGACGGCGGTCAGCGAGGATCCGCCGGTCGCGATGGTGACGCCGGTCGCGGGTACGCCGTCGAACGTCACCGTGGTTTCGCCGGGGACGAAGCCCGTGCCGGTGATGGTGACGGTCTGGCCGCCGGACTCTGGACCGGAGTCCGGCGTGATCGTCGCCGTCGTCGGCGGGACCGGGGCCGGCGGACGTTCACAGCTCGCCCGCGCCACGATCACGGTACCGACCGGGATCGTTACCGAATCCCCGGCGATGGTGCCGGTGAGGGTGAGCGTGGCCAGTACGGCGGTGGCGGTTGCTCCCGTGGCGGTGGTGGTCTCGGTGCGGGTCAGTGCGGCGTTGAGGGTGGCGCCGAGCAGTCCTGGCACGGTGACGCCCGCGCTGCCGGTGACGCTCGGGCCGTTCGCGACCGGCGTGACGGTCGTGCCGAACAGCGACAGATCGGTGATCGTGGTGTCGGCGGTCTGCGCTCCGACGAGTGGGCAGGTGGCGGTGGCGGTGACCTCGGCCGCGTCGATCACGTCGATGCCGAGCACCGTCAGGTTGAGCCCGTTGACGTTGGAGAACGCGGACGAGGCGGTCGCGCCCCGGGTGGCGGTGACCTCTTCGACAGTGCCGCTCGCGGTTACCCCGACGGCACCGGGGAGGGAGATGGGCGCCACGGTGGAGGTGTCCGTGCCGCCGCCGGCCGGTGCTGTCGCACTGCCGACGGTGGCGTCCGCGCTGATCACGGCGACGTCGAGGACCTCGGCGGACAGGTCGACCACCAGGCCGCGGGCGTCGGCACTGCCCGGTTGTGCCATGGCCGGCGTTGGCGAACCGACCACGATGCCGCCCGCGACCAGCACCGTCGCAAGTGTGGACAAGCTCGTCCGGATGGAACCCACGTCTCCCCCGTCTCCGCACAGATGATCGGACGGATCGGAAGTTGGCCTCCAGCCCTGTCCTCCGACTGAACGATGGAATATCCGGACAAGTTACGCGAACTGCAACAAAAAGTACTTATCTGGTTACTCGGGGTGATGGCGGGCGCGGTGGTGGTGCCGACGACGCAAGGCCCGATGGTCCGGCGGAGCCGAACCGGTGGGCCAGCCGGCCGTCCGCCATCGCCATCCCGGTGAATCGCCGCCACCATCCCCTTCCGGCTATGGTTGACGCGTCAATGAGGGGGAGCGGGCCGTGGACGACGACGGAGCCGCCTCTCCCACCACCTCGCCCGGATGGAGCGTCGCGGCCCGGTCCGCCGGGACGAGTGCGCCACCGACAGCCGGGGGCCGAGGTCTCGCTCACCGACGACGGAGCGCGACTGTTCCGGCGGGCGACCGCACCCCACCCGAGGGCGGTCAGGGCACACCTTGTCGACGTCCTGACGCCCGAGCAGCTCGAGGCCCTCGCCGACATCCTGTACGCGCCGCGGAGCCACCGCCAACCGGCGCCGAGCGCCACCGACCCGGAAGGTGAACGGTCATGACCGGAACGTCCTCGTTGCCACGGATCGCCGTACTCGGTGCCGGACACGTCGGCCCGGTGGTCGCCCGGGTCGCGATCGCCGCCGGCTACCGGGTGACGGTCGCGGCCTCCGGGGACCCCGAGCGGATCGCGCTCATCACCCAGGTGCTGGCACCGGGCGCCGAGCCGCGCTGGGCGGCCGACGCCGTCGCCGACGCCGACATCGTGATGCTCGCGGTCCCACTGCACCGGTTCACCTCCGTCGACCCGGGTCTGGTCGCCGACCGGCTCGTCGTGGACATGATGAACTACTGGCCGCCGACCGACGGCGTCCAGGAGATGTTCGAGGACCGCCGGTACGGCAGCAGCGAGATCGTCGCGCGTCGGCTGCCCCGGTCGACGGTCGTCAAGACGCTCAACCACACGGGCTACCACGAACTCGAAGAGGAACGCCGGCCGGCGGGCTCCGCCCAGCGGCGGGCGCTCGGTGTCGCCAGCGACGACGAGGGCGCGCGGGACCTCGTGGCCGACGTCGTCGAGCGGATCGGTTACGACGCCGTACGTCTGGACAGCCTGGCCGCCGGCCGCCTCCTGGAACCCGGCGGCCCCGTCTTCGGAGCGTCGCTGCGTCGAGCCGAGTTCGAGCAGGCCGTACGTGCCGATTCCGCATCCGGGCCGACACGGCGGTAGCTGCCGCCCGGGTCCCCCCGGGGGGGTACGGCATGGGAGGACTGCCCCACGACGCACTCCTGACCGCTGGCCTGACCACCCCGGCGGCCGGCCCGGTCGGCCGCCAGGGTGATCGTCAGGAGTTGCTGATGATGAGTGCGTTCGGGGAGGGCGAACCCCAGCCGATGGTGCACTGACCGACCGGAACCGGGCCGTAGACCACGCGCCAGCCGGCGGGGATCGACGACCACGCACAGACGGTGAGGCTGTTGCCGGCCGGCATGCCTTCGGCCTGTTGGATGAACTGGTAGCTCGCCCGGGGCGTCGCGGACGTGGCGCAGGTGCCCCCGTAGGCGAGGACCACCCAACCCGACGGGACGGCGCCGCACGACCACATCTGGTCGCCGGGTGCGGCGTGGGCGGGCGATGCGGCCGCGACGATGCCGGCCGCCATGGTGAGCGCGGCCAGGGTGGCGGAGATCCGACGCATGTGTGCTCCGATCGGTGACGGTGCCGGTGACGACATCTCGACGGAAGCCTGACCCACCCCGCTGGATGTGGACTGAACGACGACTGGAACGGACCCCACGCCCCGACCGCTGTCCGGCTTGTTGCTGGAAGTCCCGATCGCTACTCTTCCTCGAGAGCTGTCGATGGTCACCGGGGGAGGAACCATGGCGGAGCCCGTCACTCGTCGGGTCGCGATCGGGATGGGGGCGGCGGCGGCGACGCTGGTGGCCACCGGTCGGGCCGCGGTCGCCGCGCCGAGCGGACCGGTCGAGCCGGCCGTGCAGGCAAGCGTCGCCGCGAACCGGAACAAGATCCGGCGTAGGTACGACGAGCAGAAGACCCGGGCGGGCGGGGTGTGGCACTCGCACATCGCGATGGTCAATCCGGCCGGTGCGCTGGAGTCCATCGTGGAGGATGACGCCGACCACGTGACCCACGGCTACAGCGTGCAGAAGCTCGCGGTCGCGGTGGCGGTGATGGACAAGATCGATCGTGGCGAGTTGCAGCTGGACCAGCGGCTCGACCTCAGCGCGGACATCATCCTCGGCGGCACCGGCATCTACTTCCTGCAGACCGTCTGGGGCGACCAGGTCACGGTGGCCAACTTCCTCACCGCGATGCTGCTCGTCTCGGACAACACGGCGGTCCGGATGTGCGGCCGGGTGGTCCCGGCACTGGAGATCAACGAAATCCTCGCCGCCAAGGGCTTCACGCACACCCGGGTGGAACCGGTCGCCAACCCGAACCGGTTCTTCCTCGGCGTCACCACGCCGCGCGAGACCCACGACCTGCTGTGGCGGCTGGCCACCAAGACGCTGCTCTCCACGAGGTCGGCGGACTTCCTGCTCGGCATCCTGCGCTGGATCAACGGTTACCACGACGGGATCCGGCGCAACATGTCCTCGGCCGAGCGCAGCCGGATCGCCACCAAGTACGGCGCGGACTTCGACGACCTGGGCGCGGCGCGGCACGAGGCCGGCATCATGTTCGACGCGAACGGTGCCCCGACGCTGACGTACGCGCTGTTCGCCGACTCCCTCGGCGACCTCGACAACTACGGGGCGACGCATCCGGCGGTGCAGGCGCACGCCGTGCTCGGCCGGGTCATGTTCAACGCGATCGCGACGACCACCAACCGGACGGCGAAGGCACGGCACCGGGTGGATCCCTTCCGGCCGGTCGACGGCGGCTGACCCGCGCCTCCCACCCCCCGGAACCGCTGCCCAGACCGAATGGAACCGATGTACCAGCCCATGCCCACCGGCGGGCCGGACCGCGTCCGCGTGCCCGACGCCAGGAGAATGCGGCAGGGTGCCTGGCGGGTGGCCCGCGCGGCCGTCATCGTCATCGTCCTCCTGATGTTCTTCAGCGCTGGCGGCATCGCCATGCTGGTCGCCGGCGAGGCGCCGGCGCTACCGTTCGCGGTCGGCGGTGTCGTGGCGCAACTGTCGGTCGTCGCGCTCGTGGTGGGGGTACTGCGGGTCCGGGTGACGCTCGTCGGCGACACCGTGGCCCGGACGGCCCTGGTCGCCGCCCGCCGGCTGTTCGCCACCGTCCGCGTCGTCCTGCTCGTGACCGTCGCCCTGCTCGTCGGGTACGCCGTCGTGCGGCTGGTCACGGGCGATCCCTGGACGCTGCTCACCACCGGAATCGTCGGCTCCGTCCTGTGGCTGCTGGCCTTGGGACTGGGACGGCTCCGCGACGGCCTGGTCGACAGCGGCACGGTTCCGCCCGCCTCGCACTGATCGGGCCTTCGTCAAGGTTCCTCCGGCGCGAACGCGCAGAACTCGCTGCCCTCGGGATCCAGGCACAGGTCTTTGAAGTGGGCGATGGTCACCGGCCGATGGTGCCGGATCCGTCCGGCCGACGGTTGCCACGGGCGCGTCGCCGCTGGTGAACGCCCGGGTCGACTCGGTGAGATCCGTCATCCCGGGTAGGCCCGTCGACCTGCGGATCGTAAGGTTAGCCGAACCTAATACGAGGGGTGCGAGGAAATATCGTGACGACCGTTGCGACCCGATCGACCAGGCCGGGGGAGGGCCGGCGGCGCCGTGCCACCCGGCGCGTCGCGGTCACCACCGGGGCGGCGGTACTGCTGGTGCTGGTGGTGCTGGCGAGTCTTGCGCTGGGTAGCAAGCCCCTCGCCCCCGGTCAGGTCTGGCACGCTCTGGTCGCGCCGGACGGCGGCGAGGCCAGCACCATCGTCCGAGAGCTGCGGGTCCCGCGTACCCTGCTCGGCCTCACCGTCGGACCGGCCCTGGCCCTCGCCGGGGTGCTGCTACAGGCGCTGACCCGCAACCCTCTGGCCGAGCCACGGATTCTCGGCGTCAGCGCCGGTGCGTCCCTGGGGGTGGTCGTCGCGATCGCGGTCTTCGGCATCGGCAGCCTCGCCGGGTACGTCTGGTTCGGCGTCGTCGGCGCACTTCTCGCCGGGCTGCTGGTCTTCGGCATCGCCAACCGGGCCCGGGAGGGCGCCAGCCCGGTGACCCTGGCCCTGGTCGGCGTTGCCCTCGACGCGAGCCTCGGCGCGATGGTCATCGCCCTGCTGACCGTCGACGCACGCACCTTCGAGGAGTACCGGTTCTGGGTGGTCGGCGGGCTCACCGGCCGGGACGTCGGAGTCACCGCCCAGGTCGCGCCCTTCGTCCTGGCCGGCGTCCTGCTCGCCGGCTTCGCCGCCCGGGGCCTGGACGCGCTGGCCCTCGGCGACGACGTGGCCCGGGGGCTCGGCCACCACGTCGGGCTGGTCCGGCTGGCCGGCGGTGCCGCAGCCGTACTGCTCATCGGGGCGGCCGTGGCCGGGGCCGGGCCGATCGCGTTCATCGGACTGGCCGTGCCGCACCTGGCCCGCGCCCTGGTCGGCACCGACCACCGCTGGACCCTGGTGCTGGCCGCGCTGCTCGGCCCGGCGCTACTGCTCACCGCCGACGTCGTCGGCCGGCTGGTCGCGCCCCCGGGAGAGGTGCCGGCCGGCATCGTCACCGCGCTGCTCGGCGCGCCGCTGCTGGTCGTGCTGATCCGCCGGGCCCGGGTGGTGACCGCATGACGAGGCGGAGCGAGGAGCGGCCATGACCGCACTGCCCGTGGGCCGGACACTGGTCCGGCTCGGCCCCGCCCGTCTGGTCGTACGGCACCGACCGCTGCTGGTCGGCGGCGTCCTGGTCGTCCTGCTCGCCGCCGCCGTCGTACTGAGTCTGTCGCTCGGCACCCCGTACGTCGCCCCGGTCGACGTGCTCCGATCGGTCTCCGGCGCCGGTACCCGGTACGACCTGGTCGTGCTCGACCTGCGGCTGCCCCGGGTCGTACTGGCCGCGCTGGTCGGTGCCGTGTTCGGCATCGCCGGCACCCTGATCCAGAGCGTCGCCCGGAACCCGTTGGCGAGCCCCGACGTCGTCGGCGTCACCCAGGGCGCCGGGCTCGCCGCCACGGTGGCGTTGACCAGTGGTGCCGCCGCGCCGCTCATCGCGCCGGCAGCGCTCGCCGGCGGGCTCGCCGCCACGGTCGTGGTGCTGCTGCTCGGACTCCGGCACGGGTTGGCCGCGCAACGGTTCGTGCTGGCCGGGGTCGCCGTCGCGGTGGCACTGCGGGCGCTGACCGAGGTCGTGATGCTCTCCGCGGACCCGATCGACGGGCTGCGTGCACAACTCTGGCTGGTCGGCACGCTGGCCGGCAAGGGTTGGCGCGAGGCCGCGTACCTCGGGATGACCCTGCTGGTGCTGCTGCCGGTGCTGCTCTGGGCCGGCTGGGCGTTGAACGGCAGTGCGCTCGACGACGACACCGCACGCGGGGTCGGACTCCGCCCGGTGGCCCGCCGGGTGGGCCTGGCCACCACCGGCGTCCTCGCCGCCGCGATGGTCACCGCGCAGGTCGGCGCGGTGGACTTCGTGGCCCTGGTCGCCCCGCAGGTGGCCCGGCGGCTGGTCCGCGCCGAGCGACCGCCGCTGGTCTGCGCCGCGCTGGTGGGCGCGCTCCTGGTCGTCCTCGCCGACCTGGCCGGACGCCGGCTGTTCGCCCCCACCCAACTGCCCGCCGGCGTGCTGACCGCCGCCCTCGGCGGGCCGTACCTGATCTACCTGCTGCTCCGCGGTCGACGGAAGGTCTCCTAGATGCTCTCCACTCGCGATCTCTCGGTCGGGTACGACGACCGGACCGTTCTCGACGGGCTCGACCTCGACCTGCCCGCCGACGCGTTCACCGTCATCGTCGGGCCGAACGCCTGCGGCAAGTCGACGCTGCTGCGCACCATGGCCCGGTTGCTCACGCCGCGCCGGGGCACCGTGTTGCTGGACGGGACGGCGATCCGGGACCTGCCGACCCGCGCGGTGGCCCGCCGGCTGGGAGTGCTCCCGCAGAGTCCGCTGGTGCCCGAGGGGGTCACCGTCGCAGACCTGGTCGGCCGGGGGCGGCAGCCGTACCAGCGGTGGTGGCGGCAGTGGTCGCCGTCCGACGAGGTCGCGGTCGCCGAGGCGATGGAGTTGGCCGACGTCCAGGAGTTGGCCGAGCGGCCCGTCGACACCCTCTCCGGCGGGCAGCGGCAGCGGGTCTGGATCGCCATGACACTGGCCCAGGACACCGAGGCGCTGCTGCTCGACGAGCCGACCACCTTCCTCGACCTCGCCCACCAGGTGGAGGTCCTCGACCTGCTGCACCGGCTGCGTACCGAGCGCGGCCGGACCGTCGTCGCCGTCCTGCACGACCTCAACCAGGCCGCCCGGTACGCCGATCACCTGGTCGCGATGCGGGCGGGTGCGGTCGTCGCGGCCGGGCCACCCCGGCAGATCCTCACCGTGGACCTGGTCCGCGAGGTCTTCGGGCTCGACTGCGTTGTCGTGCCCTGTCCGGTGACCGGGGCGCCACTGGTCGTCCCGACGCTTCGCACATCGTCCGTTACGAAAGGTTCGTCATGCGCCGCAGAGTTCTCGCCCTCCTCGCCGTCGCCGCCATCGGTGCCGGCCTGACCGGATGCGCCAGCAGCGATCCGGTGGTCGGAGAGGAGGCCGCCGGCCAGACCCGGACCATCACCCACGCGATGGGCAGCACGAAGGTGCCGGCGCATCCGCAGCGGGTGGTGGTGCTGGACTCCGACAAGATCGACACGGCGCTGTCCCTCGGCGTGACCCCGATCGGCGCGGCACAGGCAGGTGAGGTCGCCGGCTGGCCGACGTACTTCGGTGCCGAGGCCGTCGCCGGGATCAAGCAGGTCGGCCTGCTCACCGAGCCCGACCTGGAGGCGATCAGCGCCCTGCAACCGGACCTGATCCTGGGCAGCAAGTTCCGCCAGGAGAAGTTCTACGACGAGCTGTCCGCGATCGCGCCCACCGTCTTCACCGAGCGGGTCGGCATCACCTGGAAGGAGAACTTCCTCCTCGACGGGCAGGCGCTCGGCAAGGAGCAGGAGGCCAAGGACCTGCTCGCCGCGTACGAGAAGCGGGCCAAGGATGTCGGCGCCAGGATCGGTAACCCGGGGGAGCGGAAGATCTCGATCGTCCGGTTCCGTCCCACCGAGATCCGGGTGTACGGGCCGGCGTCGTTCTCCGGCCTGGTGCTCGGCGACGTCGGACTGGGGCGTCCCGAGCGGCAGCTTCTGACCGACAAGGAGGACAAGCGGTTCGACAAGGTGAGCCTCGAACGGATCGCCGAACTCGACGGGGACATCATCTTCGTGACCGCCTTCGGCGAGAAGGCCGCGGCCGAGCAGGCCAAGGTGACCGGCGGCAGCCTGTGGCGGAACCTCGGGGCGGTCAAGGCGGGCCGGACCCACGTGGTCGCCGACGAGACGTGGATGACCGGAATCGGGGTCACCGCCGCCGGAAAGATCCTCGACGACCTGGAGAAGTACGTGCCGGCGGCCTGACCGCCGCCACCGCCCGGGACCGCCCGCCTCGGCGGTGGTCCCGGGCCGGGTCACCGGCGGGTCGGCCCGCCGACGTGCGGCTCACGACTGGGTACGGGACCACTGCTGGTTGTTCTGACTGCCGCAGGTGTACTGCTGGATGTCTCCGCCGTCGGCGGTGGAGGAGTTGACCACGTCGAGGCACTTGCCGCTGTGCCTGGCCCGGAGCTGGAAGTAGCTGCCGGTGGCGGCCCACTGCCATTGCTGGTTGGTGCCGGTGCCGCAGGCGTACTGGATGACGTTGGCGCCGTCGGCGGTCGAGCCGCTGGCGACGTCGAGGCAGCGCCCGCTGTTCTGGTTGACGATCTGGTAGTAGCCGCCGCCGGTGTCCTGGAAGGCCCATTTCTGGTTCGTGCCGCCGTTCCAGCCCCACTGCTTCACCTCGGCGTTGTTGGCCGTCGAGGAGTCCATCACGTCCATCACCCGGCCGCTGTGCCGGGCGGTGAGCCGGTAGTAGGTGCCCGGCGGGGGACCGCCGCTGCCGGAGACGGTGCCGGCGGCGGTGTCGACGGTGACCTGTGGATACCAGCTCAGGCTCAGGCTGGTGTCGGAGGGGAAGGCGATCGGCAACCAGACGTACTGGGAGTCGTTCGCCGGCCCGCCCCAGGCGCCGGCCCAACGGTCGCCCATGTACAGGTAGCTGGTCGTCGTCGAGCCCTGGATCGGCAGCACGTACGTCGGCTGGGAGTCGAAGGTCGTCGAGTTGCCGGCGTTCGTCCAGCCGGTCCACGGGCCGGAGATGCTCGACGCGGTCGCGTACTTCGCCTGGTTCGGGCTCCAGCCCGTCGCCCCCGAGGTCAGCAGGAAGTAGACGCTGCCCCGTTTGAACATCGCGGGTGCCTCGCGGTGGGCGCCGTCCCAGAAGTTGCCGACCAGTGTGCCGATGCTCAGGTAGTCCGAGGTGAGCCGGTAGATGTGCAGGTCGTAGTTCTCGTCGGCCGCCGAGATCATGTACGCCGTGCCGTTGTCGTTGTAGAGCGTGATGTCCCGGGACATGTGCCCCAGTGGCCGGAAGCTGCCGTGGTACGTGTAGGCGCCGTCGACCGTGGTCGAGGAGGCGACGGCGGCCCGCGCCTCGCCGTAGTCGGATCCGTTCTCCTTGTGCATCCACATCACGTACCGGCCGGTGGCGCTGTTGTAGATGACCTTGGGGCGCTCGATGTTGGCGACGTTCAGTTCGGAGTGCGACGACTGGGTCAGGACGTTGTTGCGGAATTCCCAGGTCTTGAGGTCGGTGGACCGGTAGACGGAGACGGCCCGGAAGGTGTTGTTCGAGTTCCGGTTCTCGCCGAACCAGTAGTAGTAGTCCCCGACCTTCAGTACGCCGCCGCCGTGCGCGTGCAGGACGTTGCCGGCGGTGTCGCGGAACTGGGTGCCGTTGGTGATCGTGGCCGGTGCGGCCTGGGCGGCCGGCGCACCGTAGCCCACCACGACGCTGGTGAGCAGGAGCGTCAACACGAGCGCCGCCCGGCGCGCCGTCCGGAGCGCGGAACCTGCGGAGGCGGCGGTCCGGTCCATTGCGGTTGCCTGCGGGGCGGACGGGCGTCGACGAGCGATCATGATCATCCCCGGGACGGAAGACATGGAAGTTCATCACTGTACCGGACCGCCGACCGTGGCGCGACCAGCGGGATCCATCGGGGCGGCTCCCGTCCGGCGTGTACTAAAGTCGATCATCGCTGTGCGGGTACCGCCCATCGGACCGCCCTTGCGGGCGAGCCGGGCGGCCGCCCACCCCCCATCGCCGCGACGACCGGCACGCATCTCCGGGAGCCTCCGTGACCAGTCCTCATCCGCCCGGCGTTCATCCGGCCTGGTTGCCACCGGAGGCGTTTCGCGCCCTCGGCTCGGGCCGGACCCTGGTGCACGGCGCCGGACGGCTCGTCGACACCGTGCTGCGCGAGGTGGCGCAGGCCGCCACCTGGCACGGCGGCCAACTGCGGCACCAGGAGTTCCGGCCCGCCGACGAGCGCCAGGTGGCGGGGGAGGCCGACACCGGAGCCGGGGCGTACGACCTGGTGCTCGCGCTCCGTGGCACGGCACCGCTGCCGGACCAGGCGTTGGCGGTCGAGACCGAGTTCCGGCGGAGGTACGGCGACCACGCGGACCCGCTCGGCGACGAGGGTTTCGTGCTGGCCCGGCACGGCCACGGCACGGTGGTGCTGGCAGACGCCCCGGCCGGACTGCTCTACGGGCTGTTCCACGTGGTCCGGCTCGGCGAGTCCGCGTTCGGCGCCGACCGTCCGGTGGAGCGCCACCGCCCGGCGATGCGACTGCGGATGCTCGACCACTGGGACAACGTCGACGTGCATCACCAGACGGGCCAGGTCGAGCGCGGCTACGCGGGTGGGTCGATCTTCTGGCGGAACGGCCGGCCGCACCACGACCCGGCACGGTTGCGGGCGTACGGACGGCTGTTGGCGGCCTCTGGCGTGAACGCGGTGGCGGTGAACAACGTCAACGTGCACGCCACCGAGGCGCGGCTGCTGACGGACCGGCTCGGTGACGTCGCCGCGATCGCGGAACTGCTGCGTCCGTACGGGATCCGGGTGTACCTGTCGGTCAGCTTCGCCGCGCCGATCCTTCTCGGCGGACTGTCGTCGGCCGATCCGCTGGACGAGAAGGTCCGGGCGTGGTGGGCCGGCACCACGGCCCAGGTGTACGACACGATCCCCGACTTCGGGGGCTACGTGGTCAAGGCCGACTCCGAGGGGCAGCCGGGCCCGTTCGCGTACGGACGCAGCCACGCCGACGGCGCCAACGTACTCGCCGAGGCGCTGGCCCCGTTCGGCGGAGACGTGCACTGGCGTGCCTTCGTCTACAACCACCGCCAGGACTGGCGCGACCGGTCGACCGACCGGGCCCGCGCGGCCTTCGACCACTTCGCCGCGCTCGACGGTCAGTTCCGGGAGAACGTGGTCCTCCAGGTGAAGCACGGTCCGATGGACTTCCAGGTGCGGGAGCCGGTCTCGCCGGTCATCGCGGCGATGCCCGGCACCCGCCTGGCGGTGGAATTCCAGGTGACGCAGGAGTACACGGGCCAGCAGCGGCACGTCTGCTATCTGGCCCCGTGGTGGCGCGAGGTGCTGGAGTTCGGACCGTGGGGTGCCGGCGGGCCGACCGTCGCCACCGTGGCCGCCGGCCCGGCGACGGACGACGACGGCTCGGCGCCGACGGCCGGCGGCGGGCTGGTCGCGGTCTCCAACGTCGGCGACGATCCCTTCTGGACCGGGCATCCGCTCGCCCAGGCCAACCTGTACGCCTTCGGCCGGCTCGCGTGGGCGCCGCGACTGGATCCGTCGGCCATCCTCGACGAGTGGATCGATCTCACCTTCGTGCCGTCGGCGACCGCCGACCCCGAGCTGCTCCGGCGGACGCTGCACGAGATCATGGACGACTCCTGGCGCACCTACGAGCGGTACACGACGCCGCTGGGGGTGGGCTTCATGGTCCGTCCCGGCCACCACTACGGCCCCGACGTGGACGGCTACGAGTACACGGCGTGGGGCACCTACCACTTCGCGGATCGGGACGGCATCGGCGTGGACCGGACGCGGAGGTCGGGGACGGGGTTCACCGGCCAGTACCCGCAGCCATGGTCGGACGTGTACGAGTCGCTGGAGCAGTGTCCCGACGAGTTGCTGCTCTTCTTCCACCACGTCCCGTACGGGCACCGCCTGCACAGCGGTTCGACGGTAATCCAGCACATCTACGACACCCACTTCGCCGGGGTCGAGCAGGTGGCCGAGACGCGGCGGCGCTGGGAACGGCTCTCGGCCGCCGGTCTGGTCGACCAGGGGTTGGACGCCCGGGTGCGGGAACGCCTCGACGAGCAGTTGCGCTCCGCGCAGGAGTGGCGGGACCAGGTCAACGCCTATTTTCTCCGCAAGTCCGGGGTGCCGGACGCGCAGGGACGCCGTATCCACTGACACCGGAACCCGCCGCCGGGCGGGTCACGTTCTCCGGGGCCACCGGTCAGGCCGTCGGATCCGGTGGCAGGGAGCGTTGCAGCAGCACGGTGTCCAGCCAGCGGCCGTGTTTGTGGCCGACCCGGCGCAACCGGCCGGCCTCGGCGAATCCGAGCCGGCGGTGCAGCCTCATCGAGGCCGGTTCGCCGGTGTCGACGATCACCGCGATCAGCTCCCGGACACCGGCGACCGTGCTGACCCGCAGCAACTCGGCGAGCAGTGCCGTGCCCAGTCCCCGGCCGACGGCCCGGGGTGCCAGGTAGATCGAGTTCTCGGCGGTGTGCCGGTACGCCTGCCGCGACCTCCAGCGGGCGCAGTACGCGTATCCCGCGATCCGTCCGTCCATCTCGGTCACCAGGAACGGCAGTCCGGTCTCGGCGATCGTCCAGTACCGGGCGGACCAGTCGCGCCGTTCCGGCACGCGTAGTTCGAAGGTTGTCGCCGTGTTCGCGACGTAGTGCGCGTAGATCTCGCCGATCGCGTCGAGGTCGGCCGGCGAGGCGGGTCGGATCGTCGCGAGGTCCTCGTCCATCGGGCATCCCGTTTTCGCTATAGAGAAATTAGCTGCTACTATAGCGTACATGGATCTGGAACTTCTCGGCCAGCGGGTCCGCCAGCTACGCCTCGACGGCGACCTGACCCTGCAGGGGCTGGCCGACCGGTGCGGGGTCAGCGTGAGCATGCTGTCCTCGATCGAGCACGGCGACAAGGCGGCCACCGTCGTGCTGCTGGACAGGATCGCCACCGGGCTGGGTGTCCGGCTGGTCGACCTGCTGACGGACGAGACGGACCGCCGGTTCACCGTGCGCCGGGCGGCCGAGCAGGACGTCGCCGACGAGCCCGGCGGCTGGCGGCGCACGATCCTCACCCCGGTCGTGCCCGGGGTGAACTTCGAACTGGTCCGCACCTCGCTGCCGCCGGGGTGCGACGCCGGTGAGTTTCCGGCCTACGCGCCCGGCTCGCACGAATTCGTCGTCGTCGACTCCGGAACGTTGCGGCTGACCGTCGGCGACCGGACCGCCGACCTGACCTCCGGGGACTCGGTCTACTTCGCGGCCGACCAACCGCACCGCTACCTGAACCCGGGGCGTACCGTCTGCGGCTACTACGTGGCCGCCATCATCATGCGTCCCCGAGGCCCGGCGGCCCGGCTCCTCCGGCCGTAGGTCGGTAAGGTCACCCGTGGGCGGAGCGATCATCGAGAGTGGAGCGGCACGGGTTCATGGATCCAGGAGACGGGCGTCCACGACCCATCCTGTGGCTGAAGATCGCCGATCCCGCCGTGCCGCTGCCGGAGATCCCACCCGGCGCCGACATCCGGGTGCTGCTCCCCGCCGACGACCGCTGTACGGCACTCGCCGAGGCGCTGGAGGCCGGTGGCGCGCAGGTCCGCCGGGTTCCCTTCCTGCTGGAAACGGAATTCGTCCACGATCCGGGTCCGGGTACGCCGACACCACTGGTCGCGCAGAGCGAACCATGCGCACTCGTCCGCGGCGGCCGGCGCGGCATGGTGCGCAGCTCCGGAGCAGCCGCCCGAGCCGCCCGGGACGCCTTCGCGCTGCTGTGGCACACCCACGCCCCCGGCATCGAGCCCCGGCCGCCGACTCCCGTCGCGGACATCCTTCCGACGGACTGGGCGCGGTTCGTCGCGCATCCGACCCTGAACCCCGCCCAGGCCGAGGTGATTCCCGCGGTCCTGGGCAGCGACCGGAACCTCGTCGTCGTCGCGCCGACCGGCGCCGGCAAGACCATCATCGGCATGGCCGCCACCCTGAAGGCGATGCTCCACCAGGGACGCCGTGCGGTGTGGCTCGTGCCGCAGCGCTCACTCACCGACGAACTCGACCGGGAACTCGACGCCTGGCGCCGCCAGGGCGTTCCCGTGGAGCGGCTGTCGGGCGAACACGCCATCGACGTGGAACGACTGCGGCACGCACGGCTCTGGGTGGCCACGACCGAGAAGTTCGAAGCGGTGTCCAGGACCTCGAGCCTGCGCGACGCGATCGACGCGGTCGGCTGCGTCGTCGTCGACGAGATCCACCTCCTCGGCGACGACGCCCGCGGCTCGACCCTCGAAGCCCTGCTCGCCCGCATCCGGGACATCGGATCGAGCGTCCGCGTAGTCGGACTCTCCGCGACGGTGAGCAACGCGGACGAGATCGCGGACTGGCTGCGTGCCGCGCTGATCCAGGTGTCGTGGCGGGCCAGCCAACTCAGCTGGCAACTCCCCATGATCACGGGGCACGCCGACTGGAACGTCACCGACGCCACCCGGACCAGACTCGCCGCGGCCATCACCCACCAGGTCGCCGGGACCGGCGGCAGTGTCCTGGTCTTCTGCGGCAGCAAACGCAACGTCCGGCGGACCGCGTTGGTGATCGCCGCCGGGCGGGGAGCCAGCGTCACCGGTGTGCACCCCGACGACGTCCAGCGGGTCCACGACACCTGCGCCGCCGCCGGGATCGGACTGCACTACAAGGGCTGGGACCACCGGCACGACGCCGAACGCGCCTTCCGGGAACGGCGCTTCGACGTACTCGTCGCCACCCCGACCGTGGCCGCCGGGGTCAACCTTCCGGCGCGTGCGGTCGTGGTCCGCGACACCCAGGTGGGGCTGGGTACGTTCGACGTCGCGATCGTTCAGCAGATGTTCGGCCGCGCGGGCCGGGTCGGCACCGGCGAACGCGAGGGCGCCGCGTTTCTGATCACGGACCAGGACGAGCGTGCGCAGTGGCAGGCCCGCCTCGTCGCCGGAAACCGGGTACGGTCGCAGATCCACGCGAGCCTGCCGGACCATCTGCTCGGCGAGATGGTCCGGGGCACCGTCCGCACGATCGGCGAGGCCGAACAGTGGTGGGTCCAGACCCTCGCGTTCCACCAGGGCAACCGGAGTCTCGACGCACTCCACGCGGCCGTCCGGTTCCTCGACGACGCCGGTCTGGTCGAGCGGGAACCGCAGAACGACGACGACAAGGGCGCCCTCACCGCGACGGATCTCGGCTCGCTCACGGCCCGGCTCATGGTCCCCAGCACCATCGGCCACGCGCTGAGGGTCGCCGTCGGGGCGCTGGCCACACCCACCGACGCCGACCACGCCGAGGAGATCCTGATCGACATCCTCGCCATCCACGTTCCCAAGCTCGCGCAGGCGTCGGTCGGGGACGACGGGAAGGCCGCCGTGACGAACCTCGTCGCGGCGCGCGGAAGGGTGCTGCACGGCGATGGCGGCCGCCACGACGACGGCTCGGCCGCGCCGGAGCAGGCGGCCGATCCACAGCGGGGCGACCTGGCGCGGGCGGCACTCCTCACGGCCGCCAACAGCCCCGAGATGTTCGGGCGCAGCACCCGGGACATCGCCGGGGTACCCGCCGCCGCGATCTACCCGGTGCTCGAGGAGGCCCCGCGTTACCTGCACTGGCTCGCCAGCCAGGGGCTACTGGGCACCGTGCATCCGTGGATCGCGATCGTCGCCGCCGATCTCGGCCGCCGCATCCGCTGGCGCCGCTGCCAGCCACGGCGCGGTGCCGGCCGGCTCCTGTGGATGTGTGAGCAGATGGCGACGGCCTCCCACCTGCCGGAGTTGGTGCCCCGGATGTGGGAGGCCGCGACCGCGCGCGGCTACCCGGCACCCGACTGGCGCCCAGGGCCGCGACCGGCCCTGTGCGAACTCGACGACGCCGGATATCAGGAGCTCCTCCGGGAACGGGCCTGCAACGTCTCCATCACCACCGACGACGCACGCGTGGTGGCCGAGGGCCCGGCGTCGTCCGTACTCGTCGTCTGGAACGGGAACGAGACCGGGTACCACCTGAGGCCGCTGCGCCGGGGCACCGCGCAGGTACCGGCCGCGTTGACGGCGGGTGGTGGTACGGCGGTGTTCACCTGGCGCGGCGACCACAAGGCGACGGGCTGGCTGGCCCGGTACGCGGGCGTCTCCGGCCGGAGACCCGGCGCCGGCCTTGTCGACCGTGTCTCGGGGCCGGACCGTGGCCAGTAGTGCTCTGGTCCGGGCGGCGGACAGGATGAATGTCCCGGCGGCCCGGTTCAGGTGCCGCTGCCGCCGCGATGCGCTGAGGTTTCGCGTAGAAGTGCGTCGCCAGTCCGATAGCATCCATGTCGTCGGCAACGAGGCGTCCGCGCGGGTGACGGTCAAGTTGGGCATGTCGCTGGAGCGCGAGACGGTGCAGCCGGACACCGGCCGCCAGGTCCGGGTCTACGCGATGGACCTGTAGGACAGCATCGAGCCCTCGCCCGCCGACGCCGCCGAACTCCAGCGTCCGCGCTGGCCGAACTGACCCGCCACACAACAACGGCGGGAACATCGTCGTCGACCGCGCGGGTACGGTTCCGGGGGTGCAAGCCGACGCCACGCAACCGCTGATCTTTGTCGACATCGACGGCGTGCTGATCCCGTTCCGGGCACGGAAGGCCCGGACACGCGGCTCGAACGGCGGAGTGCCGGATGCCGCCGACGGGCTCGGCAATCCGCTGCTGGATCGGCTCGATCCGGCCGATGGCGAGCGCCTGCTCGCCCTGCGCGGGGAACTGGTCTGGGCGAGCACGTGGGCGGCGGAGGCGAACGAAGTCGTCGCGCCCCGGCTCGGCCTTCCCGCACTGCGCGTCGTCGACTGGCCGGAGGAGGAGGAACCGCGGCACGGCGTGCATTGGAAGACCGCGCCAGTTACGCGCTGGGCGGTCGGACGTCCGTTCGTCTGGCTGGACGATGAGACCACGGACGCCGATCGGCGTTGGGTCGCCGCGAACCACCCGCAGCCGGCGCTGCTGCGCCGTGTCGACCCGTACCAAGGGTTGACCGACGCCGACCTTGCCGCAGTCCGCCATTGGCTCGAACAGCGCGAGCGGGCCGGTTGATCAGCTACTCGGATCTGCTTGATATCCAGGTATGCGTACGACCTGAAGGTCTTCTTCGCGCTGGTCGGTAAGCCGCCTGCCGGGGTCGTCGCGTCGGACGTGCCGGCCTTCCTGACCGCACACAGCACACGGGCCGACCAGCGGTCGATTGCAGGGGGTCGGCGACGGGCTGGTGGGGGTTTCGGTACGGACGGTGCGTCGCCGGCATCACGAGGCGCCACCGAACTGGATCAGGCGGGCCGAGGCTGATGCAGGGTGAGCGTCACGACCGGCCTCGCGATTCCTTTCGAGCACGTCCGGGGTCAGTATTGGCATGGACGCGATCAGGAAGATGTACGCCCGTTGGGCGGTTGGGGACATGGGCGAGGACGACCAGTGGGGCGACGTGACGGCCGAGCCGCGCGGCGTGGACTACGCGGAGGTGTCGGCGGATGGTGTGCCGGCGATGTGGCTCGTCCCACACGGCGCCGACCTCGACCGGGCGATCGTCGCGCTGCACGGTGGGGGTTTCGTGGGCGGGTCGCTGTATACCCACCGCAAGATGTACGGGCACCTCGCGAAGGCGGCCGGCGTACGGGTGCTGCTCGCCACCTACCGGCGGGCTCCCGAGTTCCGCTACCCGGCGCAGATCGAGGACGCGGTCACGGCGTTCCGGTGGGCAGGGGCGCGCACCGCGGCACTGGCGCTGGCCGGTGACTCCTCCGGCGGCGGCCTGGCCGTGCAGGTCGCCCTCCGCGACCCTGGCGCGGCCGCGTTGTTGTTGCTGTCTCCGTGGATCGACATGGACCCGGCGCAGACCGCGACCTCGTACGAGGAGAACGCCGGCACCGACCTGTTCTTCACCCGGCCGATGGTGCAGGGTCTCGTTCAGCAGTATCTGCCCGAGGGGACAAGCGGCCTGGCGCCGGATGTCAACGCTTTTCACGCCGACCTGTCAGCTCTGCCGCCGGTGTACGTGCAGTGCGGCAGCGACGAGAGCGGTCGCGGTGACAGCGAGCGCCTGGCGAAGCTGACCGACGCCCGACTCGAAGTCTTCGATGGCCAACTGCACACGTTCCAGATGGCCGCCGGGCGCTCACCGGTTGCCGACGAGGCGATCGGGAGGTTGGCCGCATGGGTGCGCCCGAAGCTGGGATTCTGACCGAGGCGTTCGAGGCGGAACGTCGAGGGTTGCTCGCCCACGCGTACCGGATGCTCGGCGCCTATCACGAAGCCGAGGACGTCGTGCAGGACACATACGTGCGGGCTCTGCGCGGGTGGGAGACCTTCGAGTGGCGTTCGTCGCTGCGCACCTGGCTCTACCGGATCGCCACGAATGTCTGCCTCACCCTGATCGCGGGCCACGGGCGGCGCGCGCTCTCGTCCGGTCTCGGACCGGACGACCTCGGTGTGGAGCTCGAGCCGTTCCCGACGGACCCAGCCGACCTGGTGATCGCGCGGGAGAGCGTGCGGCTCGCCTTCGTGGCCGGGTTGCAACATCTCACTGCGCAGCAGCGTGCCGTGCTGCTGTTGCGAGAGGTGCTGACGTTCTCCGCCGCCGAGACCGGTGAGGCGCTGGGCATGTCGGTACCGGCCGTGAAGAGCACCCTCCAGCGGGCCAGGGCCCGGCTCGCCGAGGCGGCTCCGGCCCGCGACGACGTGCTGGACGCCGCCTCGCCCCGGGCCAGGGCGTTGCTCGCCGGATACATGGCCGCCTGGGAGGCGTCCGACGCCGAAGCCTTCCGCGAAGTGCTGCGCGCGGACGCGGCCATCGTGCCGGTCGGTTCCCCGAGCTCGTACGTCGGTCGTGAGGCGTGCCTGGCCTTCGCGACACCGGCGATGGGCGCTCCGGGGGAATGGCGGATGGTCGCGACCGAAGCGAACGGTCAGCCGGCCGCGGTGGCGTGGTTCCGCGACGAGCCCTTCGGTGTGGCAGTGCTGACTGTCGCCGAGGAAGGGATCGTCGTGATCACGCTTTTCGGGGACCCGAAGCTGGCGGAAACCTTCACATCCAAAGCCTTGAGTTAGGAGCCAACTGCGCGAATGAACGGACTCCGGCAAGGCACAGCGCAATCGGCTGCTGACGCGTGGCGGATAGGCCGACAGCCGACATCCGATCATGTCGAGAAGAGCGCTTGTCGTGGAAGGCCAGAAAACGCAGATGCATGACATTCAGTAGTCGCGTTAAGATCACCGAATGAGTGATCTCCCCGGCGCTACGAAACAGTCGTTCGCGGGCCTCGACTTGCGGCACCGGAGCTTTGACCAGCACTTCTTCAAGCTCTGCGACTTCCGAGGAGCCAACCTCCGAGGCGCTTCCATGAGGGGAGCACGGTTTGCCGGATGCGATCTGCGGAACGCTGATCTGCGCGACACGGACCTGTGCGTTCTTCCGCGCCTAGGCCGGGTCATCCGCGGCGTTCCGGACACCAGTCCCTTGCCGTACGTGGCGCGCATGCCGGCTGCGAATGCCCGGTGTAGTCCCTCGATGTCCGCGGTGAGTACGAGACAGGAGCCATAGGACTCGCACGGCAGCAGGGGAACGGTCACCTCGTTGGTCATGCCTCCTTCCTAAGTGTCGCAGGGTGTCCGTCGCACATGGAAATAGACGACCATCGCCTTCAGTCATCCGATCGGCTGATGACCCAGAACGCAACGCCGCCGAGCCGAGCCATCGGCGGCGCCTTCCTGCCTGCCATACGGCTCGCCAAGATCAGGCGCCCGGATCTGCCGCCACCCGTGCGCGCCATCCAGCCTGCGCGGTCATGCTCCGTGGCCCGGCCTCCGGGTCGGTCGACGTCCGGAACTGCCGAAGAGCGCGCACTCGATCATGCGGGTTGGTCGGGTGTTGGGGTACCGACGGGGACGTTGCTGTCGGCAAGCCTTTACGTCAGGCTCTTCTATATTGGTGGTCGGACTGTGGACCGGCGCGGGTGGTCGGATCGGGCGGATGCCGGTCAGTCCTGCGGTTGGGTGAGCCATTGGTCGAGTGTCAGGAGTCCGGGATGGATCCGGCGGAGTGCGGGGATGTCGGCTGCATAGCCGGTTTCACCGAACCAGAACAGCATTTTAGCCTCGGGGCCTGCCAGCTTCAGTAAGGGCTTCGGCAGGCGGGTGTAGCGGATGCGGCGACCCGCGCCGCGCAGGGTCTGGGCGATCTGCGCGATGGTGAGTTCGTCGCCGGCGAGTTCGAGGGCTTGTCCGGCGAACTGCTCGGGTCGTTCGAAGGCGAGTCGGGCGAAGACACCGATGTCGGGTACCGCGATCGTCTGGAGGGTTTTGGTCGGGCCGAGGGCAGCGGCCATCATGCTCAGGCCGACGCTGGCGCCGCGCAGGGTGAAGACGCTGGTGAACGTGGTGGGCCGCAGAATCGTCCAGGTGAGGCCGGTCGTGCGGAGGTGTTGTTCGATTTCCCATTTGGTGTCGAAGTGGGGGATGCCGCGCACGCGTTCGGCGCCGCCCACCGAGGTGTAGACGAGATGCCGGCTGCCGGCTGCCTCTGCGGCGTCGATGACGTTCCTGCCCTGGCGGACTTCACCGGAACGGCCGGCGGTGCGGCTGTTCTGCACGCTGAACACGCCGTACGCGCCGGAGATCGCCCCCTTCAGTGATCCCGCGTCGTCCATGTCGCCGGCTGCGATCGTGACCCCCCGTTTGGCCAGGGCGCGGGCCGCGCGGCCGGCGGGGTCGCGGGTGAGGGCGCGAACGGTCCAGGCGCCGGTGCGCAGCAGTGCGTCGACGACCGCGCCGCCTTGGTTACCCGTCGCGCCGATGACCAGAATCACAGGCGCGGGCCGGTTCGGCGTTGGCTCGGTTGACATGGCACTCCTTCGTGTCGACGGTGAGCCGGTATGCTGTTGATGAACTAGGTAAAACTTACCTAGTTCACTATTCTCATGCAGAGTATTCCGATGGAGGTGTCGAGTGTCAAGCCGCCCGCAGACTGGAGACAGCGACGCGGTTCGTCTCGGCGAACTGCTTGGCCGGTCCTGGCGAACCTTCTCCAGACTGGGGCAGGCCCGCTTTGCTGAGTCCGGGCTGTCCGCAGCGAGTGTGCGCCTGCTGCTGGCGCTGGCCGCTGAGCCGGACAGTCGGATGGGGGACCTGGCCAAGCGGCTTGGTGTGACAGCCCGCGCTCTCACGCCGATCACCGACAGCCTGGCCAACGACGGTCTAGTCTCGCGGGTGGTCGACCCGACCGACCGGCGCGCCTTCAAGCTGGTCCTCACCGGACTCGGCGCCAGCCGAGCCGAGAACCTCAGCATCCTGCAGGCAGAGATCAGCGACGAGATCTTCGGCGCCCTGACCTCCGAGCAGCGGCGCGAACTGGAGCGACTGCTCCGCACATTCGTCGAGGCGACGGGTGACGAGACAACCGACGAGTGCTGACCGCGAATACCGGCCCGTCACCCGCCGCCATAAACAAGCCACCATCAACCGACACCTGGGCACAGGAATCGATCGCGCTATGGAGAAGTGACGTCGAAGTACCGACGAGGTGCAAGCCGGTTCGGCACGGGTGGGACCTCCGGCGCACTCATCTGCCGCTACCGGTGCGCCATCCGGCCGGAGCGGTCACGCTCCGTGGCCCGGCCTCCGGGTCGGTCGACGTCCGGAAGTGTCGAATAGCGGATGCCCCACATGCGGTCTACGGAGTGTGTACGACCTGCCGACTGCCTCCCCACATTTCCACCACGGTTCCACCGATCCCCTCTCGGATGAGATCCATGACGACGGAGACAACCTCGGCCGGAGGAATCAGGGGGCCAGATGCCGCGCGTTCGTCGGTACTCATGCGCTCCCACTGGTCCTGGGCTCGGCGTAGCCCGATCCAGCCTGGCGCTACGCACATCATCCGGACGCGGTGGCTGTCCTCCAGGTTTGCGAGACTGGCGGTGAAGCGAATCAGACCAGCCTTGGCGGCCCCGTACTCCGGCGAGCCGTAGGGCCTGAAGCCGATGCCACCGCTGGATGCGATGTTGATGATCGCGCCACCACCGTGTTCCCGCATCGGGCTCAGAACGAGTTGGCTGAGCAGCATCGGGGCGGTGAGGTTCAGACTGATCGTCGCGGCCCACTCCGCAGCGGTCGCCTGTGGATACTGTTGCCGCGGGGTCCAGCCGCCGGCGTTGTTGACGAGCACGTGAGGACCGCCGAGATGCTGCGCCGCCGCCACGATACGGACCAGGCCTTCGTGCTCTCGTACGTCGGCGCCTACCGCTTGTGCCGGCATTCCGCGTGCCTCGATCAGGCCGCCACAGACCTGCGCGGCTCGCTCGTCGAGATCGACTACGACGATGCCGTAACCCGCGTGGGCAAGGCCAAGCGCGATCTCGCGTCCCAATCCATCGCCGGCGCCGGTGACGATCGCGGTACGAACCATGATGACGCCCTCCCCTGAAGTCGCCCCTTGTGCTCCTCCTACCCCCGGTCCCTCCATCTGATACGCGTCAGCAGCCCGGCACGCTCGCTCATAGCCGCCGGGCGGCGCGCTGGACCCGGCGCCCCATTACTCTCCGTAGGTCATCGTCCAGCTGTCGAACGTACGCTCGTGCCGATGACCGTGCATCAGCGCCAGAGCCCGTTCGCCGATCCAGTCAGCAACTCACGTGCTGATCGGGTGGCCTGCAGGTACAGCCGCCGGTTACTTCGTTCCTGCGGTTCCGGCTGACGGCGGTCGGCCAGCGCCGCCGCCGGCGCGTTGGAGCCTCATGAAATCAAGGGTCGAGGCATATCGCTGGTAGCGATTCTGGGGCCGTCAGACGGGTGCGATCTCGGTCTCGCGAAGCGTCCGGAAGAACCGTTGTATGTCGTTGACGAGGAGTCCCGGTTGCTCCATCGCTGCGAAGTGTCCGCCGCGATCGTGCTCCGTCCATTGCACGATGTTGTTCGTACGGTCCGCGATGTGCCGCAGCGGAATGAAGTTGTCCTGCGGGAAGACGGCCAGCGCGGTCGGTGCCGTCGACGGTTCGGGGGGCTTGCCCCAGTAGTCGGCGTGCGCGCGTTCGTAGTAGATGCGGGCGGACGAGCCGGCCGTTCCGGTCAGCCAGTAGAGCATCACGTTGGTGAGCATCTGGTCGCGGTCGACGGCGTCCTCTGGGCAGTCCTTCGAGTCGGTCCACTCCTTGAACTTTTCGACGATCCAGGCCAGTTGGCCCACTGGCGAGTCGGTCAAGCTGTATGCCAGCGTCTGGGGCCGTGTGGCCTGGATGTCGGCGTATCCCTGACGCTCGCGGCTCCAGGCCTTGATGCGTTCCCAGGAGGCCAGCGTGCGCTCGCGCTCGTTCGGGCTCAGCGCCGCCAGCTCGTGCGGGTCGGGTTCCTGGGGCTGGAACGAGTTGGGCAGCAGGTTGAGATGCACGCCGATGACCCGGTCGGGTCGGGTGCGGCCGAGCTCTCGGGAGATGATTGATCCCCAGTCACCGCCCTGCACCCCGTATCGCTCGTATCCGATACGTTCCATGAGCAGGGCGAACGCGGCGGCCACCCGCTTGAACTCCCAGCCGGTCTGCGTCGTCGGCCCCGACAGGCCAAATCCCGGGATGCTCGGGAGCACCAGATCGAACGCGTCGGCGGGGTCGCCGCCGTGCGCACCGGGGTCAGTGAGCGGGCCGACGACCCCGGCGAATTCGACGATCGATCCTGGCCAGCCGTGCGTCATGAGCAGTGGAGTCGCGTCCGGTTCGGGCGACCGGAGGTGAGCGAAATGAATATTCGCACCGTCAATTGTGGTGATGAACTGCGGCCATTGGTTCAGTTCGGCCTCCGCAGACCGCCAGTCGTAGTCGTGCCGCCAGTAGCGCGCGAGTTCCCTGAGGTAGTCGCGCGGGACCCCGTATACCCAGCCCACACCGGGCAGTTCGTCCGGCCAGCGGGTGCGGTCGAGACGCTCATGGAGATCGTTCAGATCGCGTTGTGAAATGGCGATGCGAAACGGATGGATCGAATCGTCGGCTGCGGTTGTCATGCCGTGCATGGTAGGTCGGCCATGGCCCCAGCCGGCCATGTCCCCGCCGGCGCAGGACATCCTCGCCCCAGACCGGCCGTTGACCGGCACTCGCGGCACGCCGGCCGTTCAACCAAGATCAGACGCACGGATCTGCCGCTACCGGTGCGCCATCCGGCCGGAGCGGTCACGCTCCGTGGCCCGGCCTCCGGGTCGGTCGACGTCCGGAACTGCCGAGATGAGTGCGCCACAGTGGGAGCGGGCTGCACATCGTCGCTATGGTCGGTGTCGTGGAGACACTGGGCCGACTTGCCGGAGTCACGGTCGACTGCCGGGATCCGCAGCGACTGGCTGACTTCTGGTCCGTGGTACTTGGAGGACGCGTGACGGAGTCTCTTCCCGGCTGGCGGCGCGTCACTGTCGCCGCGGGCGGCCCGGTGCTGACATTCCAGCCGGTCCCGGAGCCCAAGGCTGGCAAGACGCGACTACACCTCGACATCGCCGTTACCGACGTTGACGAAGCGGTCGATCGGATCGGGATGTTGGGCGGGCGGTGGACAGGTGAACGGCATGACTACCAGGAGGGCGCAGTCCTCGTCATGACCGACCCGGAGGACAACGAGTTCTGCGTCGTGCAGTACTACCGGGTGTGATCTGGTTAGGCTTTCGACCGAGCATCCGAGACCTGCTGATGGCGTCGTACGCACCGTCGTCGTTGCACGCTGATCACAAGCGGCCGCGAGAGTGTGGAGCCGTCGACACACTGTTCTGCCGCCGAGCGGGCGCGCTGGACACCGGCGCCCCGTCACTCTCCGTACGCCATCTTTGAGTTTGTCAGACGCACGCTCGTGCCGATGAGCGGATGTCTATGCCTGCGCGCTCTCCGGCGGTTCGACGCGCTGCTGTGCTGGATGGCGACGCTGGCCGTCGGGTAGATCGGCCTGCCGATGGTCTGATCGAAATGACTCAACGGGACCGGTGCGTCGGTTATTCGGTATCGCCTGGATGGGAACGGATGTCGGGCGGATCAGGGTGATGCCGTAGGCGACGATCCACACGACCCAGATTAGCCAGCCGACAAGGCCGAGGAGACCGACCGTACCGGGGTCGTCGATGGCCAGAGGGCTCAGCACGGCCGAGCCGAACTGGAGTGCGGCGGCAAGCAAACCGATCCCGCTGTGCCAGCGGCGGATCAGGCCGGCGCGTCGGCCGCTGATGGACAGGCCGGTCATGGCCAGTGCCAGGAAGGTGCCGTTGAAGATGAACAGCGCGTTGTGTAGTGCCCAGAGTCCGGCGATTGTGCTGCTGTCCTGCGGGGTCGTTGACGCGAGCGCGAGCCGGGTGGCCATCACGCCGGTGAAGGTGATGTTCTGCATGATCACCCCGGCGAACCCGACCAGGGACCAGGCTGTGCCTTGCTCGAGGTCGGAACGCCACAGCACGGAGACCGCGCCGGCGCCGAACAGGGTGGCCAGCACCCAGGCGATCGGGGCGAGTGCTGACGCGAGGCCGACGGTGTTCTGTTGGGTGGTGAAAAACTGGACAACGTCGTTGGTCTCAGCGCCGGTGTGGGGCAGGCCGGCTGGCACCAGGAAGGCGTTGGTGGAGGCGATCAGGATGGCGAAGCCGAGTCCGGCGAGTCCGGCGATCCGCGAGAACGTCCAGGTGCTTCCGACGTCGAGTTTACGCAACATATATTCAATATAACGCCCGAAAACTGAAGGAGGCAAGCCATTGACCGCCGAGACAGGTAGGCGCAGGTACGAGTCGCTGCGCCGGGCGGCGCAAGCGGCAGAGACCAGGGGTGAGATCGCCAGCGCCGCTCGTCGGCTGTTCCTCTCCCGGGGCTGGGCGGCGACCACGGTACGTGACGTGGCGCGGGAGGCCGGGGTCTCGGTGCCGACCGTCTACGCGGTGTACGGGAACAAGACCGGGCTGATCCAGGCCCTGGCCGACGCGGCAGACATCGCCGCGAATCCATCGCAGTCGCTCGCCGAACTGGAAGAGGCCGGGAACGATCCGGTGCGGCAGCTCGCGGCGATGGCCGGCTACGACCGGCGTCTCTTCGAGCGCGCCGGTGACGTCATCACGCTCGTGCGCGAGGCGGGCCGCACCGAGCCCGAGCTGGCGAGCGTCTACCACGCCGGCCGTCAGCGGGGGGACGAGACCAGGATCCAGGTGTTCTCGTCGTGGCCGGGCGGCGTTCTCCGGCAAGGATTGGACATACGGTCGGCCGTCGATATCTATGCGGCGATCTGCAACATCGACGTCTACACCACACTGACCGGCGAACGCGGCTGGCAACCCGATCAAGTCGAGCGCTGGTGGACCGAGGCCCTGGCCCGCGAACTCCTGACCTGAAGTGTCATGAGGCGCCTCATGACGGGCCGTCCTGGTACGGAAGATTACGAGGTAGACGACGACCACGAAGACCACGCCACCTCGTCCCACGGGCACCGCATCCCAAGCCAGGCGGGTACTGACCGCGACTGACCGTCGGCAAGCCGGTCGCATTTTGATCCGGTATCCGCTTCTGTAATCCCCTACACCACAACGGATCCGTCAACTCACTTCACGTGGTCAACGGGTAACCCAACACTCTCTCAGCCGACCGTGGCGACCGAGAGAGCGACGAGCAGGAAGGCCGCGAGATAGGCCCACGAACGGTATCCCTGAAACCACTCCCAGCGGTTACGGCGCTCTTGCCAGCGCTCCGGAGGGAAATCCTTGTCCCAGCGCAGTGTGGACAGGTTGATCGGCACGTTCACGAGCACGGTCGTGACGATGCCCGTGGCCCAGGTCGCGGCCGCAACCCAACGCAACACCTCGGGCAACCCCGCCCCATCAGGGCGGGCCGCGTAGCTGATAGCCAGCACGAGCGAAGCCGTCATCAGTACCGGCATCACAATCCCGAAGGTACGCAGCAGACCCTGTTCGACCTGGATGTGGTCACGCGGCGCCAGACGCTTGACCACCGGATGCACAAAAGCATAGGAGCCGAACTCGGCGCACGCCGTGAACCCCAGCACCGCGACGGTGGCGAACATCAGCACGTCCATACCCGGTCCTCTCATCGTGCCGGACTGCACAGTGTCACGCCCCATCGGCGAGCTGTGCCGCAGCATCCGCGACGTGACACCGCACATGAAAAGCACGGCTGGAGCCGATCGCCGCGATCGGCGGTGCTCCCGCCGAGGTGGCCGGATCGGCAGCGCAGCGCAAAGGTTATTGATTGATTGATAACATGTCAACCATGGGTCAGAAACGAAACTCCTCGTCCCAGCGACGCGCCTCCGTGCTCGCTGCGGCGATCCGGATCTTCGGCAGCAAGGGCTTCGCCGCAACCACCACGGCAGACATCGCCCGCGAGGCCGCCGTGAGCCAGCCCTACGTGGTGTCCCTGTTCGGCAGCAAAGACGCGCTCATCCGAGCCGCGATCGAGCACGCGCTCGACAGAGTGGTCGAGGTGTTCGAGCAGACGATCGACGACGACGCAGCTGGCGACCTCGCACCGCGTATCGGCGTCGCCTACCTTCAACTGTTCAAGGAGCAGGGATTGCAACTCTGCCTCGCGCACGCCTTCACCGCCGGCACCGATCCGGAGATCGGGCCACTCGCCAGAGACGGCTTCCTCCGCGTCTACCGAGTGCTCGTCAACCGCGGCGATCTCACACCCGAACAAGCCAGTCAGACCCTCGCCGCCGGCATGATGGCCAACGTCATCCTCGGCTTACGTCTGGCCGACGACTACGACCGTGAACCCGTAATACGCGAACTCCTCTCGGCGACCTACCCGAGCAATGTCGAGCTCCTCAGGACCGTCACCAGTGCCTACGATGGCGTCGCCCCTCCACAAGGTGGGGCCGGCGTTTGATCCGCCGGTGGGTCAGGTCAACGACGGGACGGTCGGATCGTTGGGCTGCAACTGCAGCGCCCGATGGGGCGCCGACCGTTGTAGTGACGCGAATGTTCATTGAGCGTCCTCACCCGGCCTGCCAAACCACGCATCCTCTTCACCGAACGGGTGCTTCCCGACAACAGACGATCCGAGTCTCGACAACCCCAATCATCCCTGCCGGCAAGCCAACCGTTCCTCTCGTCAGGCGATGTAGCTTTCTCTACCTGCGGATCCGGGCCTGACCCGCCGTGCGGGGGAGCAGCGCATCCGGCCATCCCGGCGTCCGGCGCTCACGCTGATCGAGTATCCGGATCTGCCGCCGACCGGTGCGTTGGCCGGCTGCACGGCGGTCACCGTCCGTAATCCGAGCCTCGTTCTCGGCCGCGCCCCACGTGCACGCTCGTGTCGAATTGAGTGCATTCGGTCTTGATGTACCGCTCGTGAAATCATTCCCGTTCGATGCAGAACTCATTGCCCTCGGGGTCATGCAGGGTCACCCAGCCACGATCCTCTGGACCCCGATGGTCCTCGTAGATCGTCGCGCCGAGGCTGACGGCTCGCTCGACCTCCTCGTCGCGGGACCGCCCGTCGGGCTTCCAGTCGAGGTGGACCCGGTTCTTGGCTGAGCGCGGCTCGGGGACCCGAACGAACAGCAGACCCGGCACCGGGTCCGGCGCTTCGACGAGCACCTCCTCGTCGCCAGGCTGATCGATCTTGGAAATCGGCCAGCCGGTCAACCGGCTCCAGAACGTGGCTATCTCGTAGGGGTCCGTGCAATCGATGGTTACGTGGCGCAGTCTCATCCGCAGCACCGTAGGTCGTGACGAGGCTCGCATCAAACGCAATTAGCGCTACCAGCCACGCCGCCTCGGTGAACCCCACTCACGCTCGCCGGAACCGCCCGGCGAGCCGGTTCGGCACGGGTGGGACCTCCGGCGCACTCATCTGCCGCAGACGGCGCGTTCGCGATGGATGCGCTCAGTGCTATCGCCGCTGTCGGCGGCCCTGGGTGTTGGCGTTCTGGGTGAGGTCGGCGCGTAGCTGGGTGCGGGTGCGCATCAAGATCCGTCCGAGCATGTTCTTGCCGGTGCCACTTCGGCCGCGTCCCCAGTAGTGGTCAGTGCTGGTGTCCTCGACGATCTCCTCGTCGCCGGTGTCCAACAGGATGGCACGGATGTCGGCGTGGGCGGTGAACTTGGCCGTCACGGCCCGGCGCATCACGTCGTCTTTGACCCGTTCCCAGTCGCGGCGCAGCGGCCAGGACCGGTCGCGGCCCAGCTCGGCGGCCCGCAACGGGGTCGCCGTCCGCCGGATGAGTTCGGCGTGACGGGTACCGGGGAACTTCTGGGCCTGGAAATAGTGCTCGGAGGTCGTCCACCAGTGGCCGTCGAGGTCGAAGCCGTGGCCGGAGAAGTTGGAGAAGCAGCCGAACGGAACCTCGTCGGCACCGTAGAAGTAGATCGTCATCTGGGCCTCGGAGCGGAGGTCGGGGATCTGCACCGTGTCACAGGCATCGACAGATCGGCAACCGAGTTCGCTGGCCACCATCCGGATCTGCCGCGGGGCGTGCGCACGACCCTGACGGGAGCGATCTGCCGCGGGGCGTGCGCACGACCCTGACGGGAGCTGTCACGTCTGGTAGCCGGCCTCTCGTACCGGTCGAGGCCCGGAGCCGCCGATGAGCGGATGCATAGTCGTTGCTGTGCTGGGGCCGTCGTTCTGTTCATCTTCGGGTTGGTGCGGTTGGCGGGATGGGTGTGATCGAGGTCGACATCGGCGTGGACCGGGTGGACAGCGGTGGCGTCCACGACGACCTGCTGTTGCGGTTGGGTTGCTGCTGGCACATCGTCGACTCGTGCTACCTGGCAATCGATGGCTCATCCGGTGTGGGCAGCCGCTCGGGCTGTTCTTTTGAGTGTGGACTCGCCGCACGCATCGACGGCGGTAGCGAGTTCGGTAGCGAAGTTCCGGGAGGTCAGGCCTGGTCTGGTATCCGAACCAGGCGGAAGGTCGTGGTGCGTCGCGGCGTGAAGCCGATGGCCTCGTAGAGGCGGATCGCGGCGGTGTTGCTTGCCGCCGCGTGCAGATAGACGGTCTCGCCGCGCGCGTGGATACCGGCGGCGACCGCGCGGATCAGCCGGGTGGCCAGTCCCTGGCCGCGGTGGTCGGCGTCCGTGCAGACGGCACTGATCTCGGTCCAGCCGGGTGGCCGCACGCGCTCGCCGGCCATGGCGACGAGCCGGCCGTCGTGGCGGATGCCGAGGTGCGTGCCGAGTTCGATGGCCCGGGCGCCGAATAGGCCGATCCCGGTGCGGGCGGCCAGGTGGAGCATCTCGGGGACGTCGGCGGGGCTGAGTCGCACCGCCTCGGGGTCGGACGAAGCGCGCAGGGAGGTGCCGGTGAGTTGCACGCCCGGGACCGTGTCGACGATCTCCCAGTGCGGCGGCGGAGTGGCGGTGACGCCCGCCAGCCCGACCACGTCACCCGACGCGGCGATGGCGGTCAGATCAGCCCACGCGCGCTCGTCCGGGTCGCAGCGGAGAGCCGCGAGTGGCGTGACGTCCGGGTGGTAGCGGGCCGCCTGGCCGGTTACCTCGACGAGGTGGCTGTGGGCGCCGGTCGCCGCCGCCCACACTGGGTTGTCCAGGACGTGCGCCTGTTCGGTCATCCACGTCGTCATACTGCGCGACGCCGGGATGGTCCAGCGTTTTCCCACGGGCGGGGCACAAAGCCAGGTGCACGCTTCTGCCGCGATTCGCGCAGCGCCCGGCGGTACGGCTGTCAGCGCCCGTGCGACAGGTCGGGCAGCAGCAACTCGAAGGCCGGCCCCCGGCGGGACGGCTGCCAACCGGCGGCCAGGGCCTGGCGAACGCCTACCGCCACCGTCCCCGGCAACACCGGCTGGCTCGGTATTCCGAGCCAGTTGCTGGGATGAGCGCAAGGCAGCGATGCCACCATCAGCGCGCCTGGCTGCTCCGCACGCTCGACAACGAAGGTCAGCGGTGACCAGCCGAGCGCTTGACAGTAGGTCGGTCTACGCCGAACCGACCAGCGGTAGATCACGCCGTCCACCGTGATCTTCCGAGAACCCTTGAGCGCCAGCGTCATTCGCACCTCTGCTCGCCTCGGCCGTTCCGTGGCGAGCACAGTAGCGAGATCCAGATAGCGCCGCTATCGATATGGCGTCGCTCGGTGCTCAAACATCCGGATCTGCCGCAGACACGCGCGGCGGCTCGTGACCGTCCGTAACCATCTGTAGGCCCGACCCAGTCGTCTGCCGGGCCGCTCGGAGCGCCATCATGCTTGATATGCAGGTAATCGTCGTTGACTCATTGCCGGTGTTGGTGGTGGGTTCGATGGAGAGGTTCCTGCATGTCCGTCTGGGTCGATCTTGTGCTGCGGCGGTCGGGGACTGCTGCTGGTGATCTTGTTGTCCGGTTCGGTGTGCCGTTGCTGGACGCCTGTCTGGAGTTCCTGTCGGTGCGGTCGCGGCCGAACACTGTGGTCGCGGTCGCGTATGACCTGAAGGTGTTCTTCGCCGTGGTCGGTGAGGCGCCGGGCCCTGATCGGTGACTACCGCAACGCCCACGTCCACGCCGACAACCCGCTACTGCTGCCCCGCGAGAACGGCCGCCCGCTCGACCGGCACACCGTCACCCGGCTGATCAACAAAGCCGGCAAGGAGGACCTCTACCCGCCGACACCATCGGACCCCGCATGGCCCGACTCCGCCGCGAACACCACCGCCTACTCGGCAACGGCTACTGCACCCGCCCACTCGAACTCGACTGCGCCTTCGAGGCCATCTGCGAGACCTGCACCTTCTTCCAGACCAGCATCGAGTTCCGGCCCACCCCGCAACGCCAGCACGACCACGCCGCCGCCAACAACCAGACCCACCGTGTCGACCTGCTCACCCGGCTCCTCGACGACCTCGACCAACAAGCATCATGATCAACTTGACAAGGATTACCTGCATAATGCCGAGAAGAGTGCGTGCAGATCTCGGTGCTCACCGTCACATCGCGGCCGGGTACTCGGCTCCCATACGGTCGGGGTTGTGTGTGACATCAGAGCCGTGGCAGATGCGTTCCGCACGGCACGCGGTTTCGGTAGCTCACCTCTGTATGGCCAGCTACTTGCGGTCGTCGCGAACAACGAGGCGTTGCTTGAACTGGCGACACAGACTCGGCACGGTCAGCAGCCAACGTTCGCGCTCTTCGGCGCTGTTCACTACCTGCTGTTGCGCGGTACGTCCGATCCACTGGGCGAGTACTACGCATCGGTCGTCGGCGACTCCGCACGCCCGTTCGATGCGGATGCCGGGGTCGCCTTCACTCGGTTCTGCGAGGCGCACTCCGCGCAGATTGCCTCGATACTCGGCACCCGCCTGGTGCAGACCAACCACGTGCAGCGCGCTCTGGTGCTACGACTCGGTCTTGCGCTGACGCGTCGCGCGACGGCTGCACCCGTACGCATCGTCGAGGTGGGATGCAGCGCGGGCCTGAACCTGCGTGCGGATCGATACGCGTTCACTCTGGGCACGGCGACCTTCGGTGACCGCACCTCGCCGGTCCACATCCGCGCCGAGGTTTCGTCCGCCGAGCTTCTGCCCGACATGGACCAGCTGCCGCGCATCGCGGATGTAGTCGGCATCGACCTCGACCCTCCCGATCTCACCAGCGACGATGACCGGGCATGGCTACGCGCGCTCGTATGGCCGGAGAACTCGTACCAGGCCACGCAGTTGCAGGCGGCGATGGATGTTGTCGCGGCTGACCCGCCACGCGTGTTGCGCGGCAATTCCATCGAGGTCGGCCCGAAACTCGCGGCAACGCTCCCGCCAGGACTACCGCGACTCGTGGTACACACCGCGACACGGATCCACGTGCCGGCCGAGGAACGCCCGGCCTTCGACGCTGCCGTCGCCGCCTTCGGAGTGGACGGTCCGATGCTGCACCTCGCGCTGGAAGACGACCAGCGCATCGCCCCCTCGGGCCGGCCCGGCATCGGGCTGACCGCGACCGACGCAGATGGAAGCCGGACCATCGCGGTTGCCGACGGCCACCTAGCCTGGCTGGAACCACTTCCCGCGATGCGCGACGTACAGATCAGCTGGTAGCAGCCGTCGACGCAGCATCGCCTAGCCCACCGACGTCAGGCCGCCCGTCGGCCCATGCCGCCGGTGGGGCGTACTGGGCAGGCGAACCTCGTCGCCCTCCCTGGGATGCCCTCCCGGCGCCGACTCGCCGCAAAGGGGACGGTCATACCGAGGACGCGGGCGCGAGGTCATTCGGCGTCAGCGGCCCAGTACGTTTGCTTGTGACCACGCGGGTACACCACCTCAGCGAGCGCTTCAGACTCCGCACGTGACTTTCGCCGCGCGACCTCAAACCGGTTCCCTCATCGTCCCGGCGCTAGACGACCCACGGGACCCGTGGGAGTACCTGGCTATCGTCCCGGCTCTGGTCACGGTGTTCGATTGACCACATCCTGATGGCCGGTATCCTCATCTGCCGTTACTTAGGGCGTGGCGGCGGCTGTGTTGCCGGCACTCTCGGTAGCCGTCGACCGTGACGAGCGCTTGTGCCAAGCCCTACGGTGGAGTGCATGCCCGACGCGACGGCACCGCCAACTGCCAACCAGAGGCAGGGCCAAGGGAGGTCGGATGCTCTACCAGAGCCCTGCTGATTTTTGCGCCAGCTATGTCAGAGCGCACAGCAACGCCAAAGCCGGTAAACTCGGCGAAGAGTCCACGTTGGACACGGTGACCGTCGTCAGCGAGACCCCGGACACGGCGCGGGTCGAGGCGCTCTGGTACACGTATGGCCACGACTCGGATTCCGGGTACTACGATGTTTTTGAGCGCACCGCCTTCGTCCTGGTCAAGCGGCACGACGGGTGGTGCCTGCACTCCGAAGAAAATCTCGGCTACGAGTGACAACCCTCGAAGTAGTGCCACGGTACCGGTAGGCCGCTGGCGAGGTGCCTGCTCAGGTCCTTTCCAGCGGCCAGCGCCGTGATCATGGAGGGAAAGGACCGGGAAGGGGCGGCGAGCCCACCATGCCGGGCAACGGTTCGTCGGCCGGCTACGGGGGTGGGGGCGGCCGGTCCGGGATACCCACCGACGGCATCGGCGCGAAGTCCGATGGGTCATAAGGAGTCATCGGCGAGGACAACCGCCCGGGGACCGTGGCGAGACCGCGTAGCGCCGCCACCCGGTAACCAGTTTCGTTCCGCATTGATCAAACCCGTCACCCTGGCTATCTTGCGGATATCGGCCACGGACGGCCGGGTCGGAGGCGGGGGATGCACACCGATCGACGGATCACACGTACCCGGCGGGCGCTGTACCGCGCGCTGGTGGACCTGACCACGGCGGGCGGTTTCGAGGCCGTGACGGTCGCGGACCTCACCGGGCGGGCCGGTGTCAACCGGACCACGTTCTATCGGCACTACCAGGACAAGTACGTCTTCGTCACCACCATCGTCGAGCAGGGCCTCGACCGACCGGTACGCGCGTTGCGCACCGCCTACCGGGCCCGGTCGCGGGTGGCCCAGGTGTACGCGCTGGAGGCGGTCTTCGGCCACGTCGAGCAGCACCGGCAGTTGTATCTCGCCCTGCTCGGCCGGCGCCAGAGCCCGTGGTTCGCCGACTGGCTGCACGGCTACTGGCGGGAGACGACGACCAGTCTGCTCTGCGAGGATCCGGCGCACGACGTACGGGATCCGCGCACCGGAGTGGCCGCGGTGCTGGCCGCACACGCACTCATCGGCGCGGTGAGCTGGTGGCTCGAACCGGACCTGCCGGCACCGGCGAGCGACATGGCCGAGTGGTACGCCGACTTCCTGCGCGGCGGGCTCTCCGGACTGCTGGCCGCCGACGAGGCGCCGCCGGAGGTGACCGTCGGGATCAACTAGGGCGGCCGGAATCGCGGGTCCGGCCGGCGCCGGAGGCACTGGGTTCGGGTCCGCCGCTCCGGCGGATGCGCCGCAGCAGCGCCAGCGCGTCCGTGCGTTTGGCGTCGGCGGCGGGATCGGCCAGGTATGCCGCCAGCCCGGCGCACTCCGGCTTACCGAACTCCGCCGCCAACAGGCGGAGCACCCCGGCACGGGTGCGCTGCGGGAAGTAGGTCGCCTTGCCCAGCGCCAGGAACCGCTGCACCAGTGGTTCCGGCACGGCGCCGGCGGCGACCCCGGCGGCGAGCGCGATCCGCCAGTTGACCAGCGGCTCGGACATCGCCCGACCGGTCTCCTCGTCATAGGCGATCGCCACCTCGTCGTCCGCGTCGACCCGGCCGGAGGCGTACTCCTCGTACACCCTGCCGACCCCGACCATGCCGTACGGCGCGCACTCGACCGCCCGCAGCGCGCCCATGCTCGACGAGCCGTAGACGCTGATGCCGGCGTCGATCGCCCGCAGCACCTCCTTCGGAGAGATCGCCATGCTGTGCAGGAAACGTCCGTCGACGATTCCGATCGTGTCCGGGCGCCGTGACCGGGTCAGCAGGGCGTCGATATCTCCCCGGCGCACCGGAGGGAGATACTCGGCGTCGAGCTCCCGCTCCGCGTCCGCCCGATCGAGGCTCGGGCCCAGGAAAACCACCACGCTCATCCGGCCACCACCGGCTCTCGTCGCACCTCCCGCAGCGCCGCGTTCCAGGCTGCGGTCGCTCGGGCGCCGATCTTCGACCGGTCGATCGCCCAGGACTCCAGGCCAGGCACGATCATCCGGACCACCTTGACGGGTATTCCCGGCGGCGAGAGATCCACGGCGATCGCCCGGCTGATACCGGCGGCGCTCAGCCGGTCCAGGATGAACCGGAGGTCGGCCAGCACGTCGTCGCTGCGCAACGACTCGTCGGTACCGCCGTCGGTCTGATCGCCGTGGTCCTGCCAGATCCAGGCGTGCCGGTTGAGCATGACCGAACGCTCGTGCGGCCTACCGAATCTTCCGGGATCGGTCGGCATGATCAGGTCCTCGCGCATGGCCTGGATGTCCACCGCCCGGCCCTGCGCGCACTCGGTGATCGCCCGCATCATCGCGACCTCGGCGTTCGGATGCGTGCCGATGCCGCTGAAGGTCGTGGACATGGTCGGTCCGAAGTCCTCGGTGTTGGTCGCGAAGTACGTGGGCACGCCGAGGTCGGATGTCAGCCGGATCAGCCGGACCTCGAGCCCGGCCTGGTGGAACCGGTCGGCGACGGACTGTACCCCGGGCGGGGTTCCGGAGAGGTCCACCCGGGGATGCCGCATCGCCAACGGCATGACGTCCACCGTCGTGCCCCTGGCCTCGGCCGTCCGCAGCAGCGACTGGCTGAGCCGGTGGCTGATCAGTTCGGCCAGCGTCATCGCGTCGCGCTCGACCAGCTCACACAGCGCGTGGCAGATCGCTTCCTCGAGGCTGTTGCCGGCGGCCAGGCCGTTGGTGGTGGTCAACGGATACGGCGTCCGCTCGTGCGGTCGTCGCTGGTAGACCGCCGCGTCGTGCGGCACCAGGACACCGCACTCGTTGAGCAGGTCCCAGCCTTCGACCCAGGAGATCGGCCCGTCGTCGCGGTAACCGGGCACGACCGCGAAGCTGTGCTCGCGCGGATCCAGCACCGGCCGGCCGTCCGCGCTCAGTTCCGAGTACGACGCCACCGCGTCCGGACGTACCGGCAGCCAGGCGGAGAACCGCTCCAGCGCCTCCATCGCGGCCGACGTCCGGGCCGCGAGCGGAGTGACGCCCTTGCCGTTGTAGACCGAGATGATGTCGTTGGAGCGTGGGGAGATCGCGCTGTACACCGGGATGCCGAGCCGGTCGAGGCCGGTGAGGTCGGCCATCCGGGTCACACCGATCCGGCGGAGATGACCGCTGATCCGCTCCCAGGTCACCTCGGCCGGGAACTCGTGGGTGGCACCGCCGCCCTTGACGACCCGATCGCGCAGTCTCAACCCGCACCCCTGTCATGGCCGCGACCGCCGGGTGGCCCGCCGACGCGTCCGGCCGCAGCGGTGACGCCGGGCCGGGCGGGCCGCCGGGCCACCGGCGATCAGTTCCGGATCTCGGCGGGCAGCAGCGCGAAGGGCTGGCTCAAGCCCTGCAGGCCGTCGGCGACCGAGGAGCCGAAGCCCGCCTCGAGGAACTCCTGGAGCCCTTCCGGCGTGAACTCCTCGGTGGTCCATTCCGCTGTGTCGAGGCCGCGTACCTCTTCCAGAGTCGTCTGCGCCATCGTCAGTCTCCTTCGCTGGACTTGCCCGAGCCTCCGGGCCGGCCCGGCGGGCACCGAACCGTGCGATCAGCGTGCGTCAACGCTTGCCGTGGAACAAGCAACACCTGGCGTCAGGTGTTGCTTAGCCAACATCAATGACCATCTGTGCCGGATCGATTAACATGCCGCGAACACGACGCGGCGGTCGCCGCGCGGGCCGGGTCAGGCCCGTTCGTAGACCGAGACGTGGCTGCCGCTGCTGGAGTCGAAGGGGCGCCGGTCCCAGTCGCTGTAGCGTGCGCGCAGCCGGAGGCCGGCCAGCCGCGCCATCAGGTCCAGTTCGCTGGGCCAGCAGTACCTCAGCGTGACCGGATGCAGCTGCATCCCCTCCGCGCTCAGCCGGACGTGCTGGTACGTCACCCGTTGCCGGCTCGAGTCGTGCCGGGCGAACGACACGTCCACCAGGTGCTCCGAAACGGCTCTCGTATGCACGAGTTGGCCCCGGTCGAACGGCAGGTGGTCCGGCATGAAGCACTCGATCACGAAGAACCCGCCGGGATCGAGTACCCGTGCGACGTTGCGGAAGCAGTCGACCTGCCGCTCCTGGCTGGTGAGGTTGAACAGCGTGTTGTAGATCAGGTACACCAGTCCGTACGGCCCGGTCACCGGAACGTCGGCCATGTCACCGATCGCGACCGGTATCGAATTCCCGCCCGGTTTCTCGCGCAGCCGGTCGACCATCGCCTGGGACGCCTCGACGCCCTCGACCTCGATTCCCCTGGCGGTGAGCGGCAGCGCGACCCGGCCGGTCCCGATCGCCAGTTCCAGGGCGCGGCCGTGGCCGCTGCCGGTCTGCCAGACGAGGAACTCCACGGCCGCGGCCGGGTCGATCTCGGTCCGCTCGTCGTAGACGGCCGCCCACCGGTCGCCGAAGAACGCGGGATCTTCAAAGCCAGACATGCGGACACCCAACCAGACCGACCGGGGCGGCGCCACCGTCCTCATCGGTCGAGACAACGCACCCCGCACCGGTCCGCGACAACGCCTCTCTCATCCGTCGACGTCAACGCATCGCGGACGTGGTGCGGCTCGGCGGGCCAGGGCCGACCGTGCGCGGCCCTGGCCCGGCCGAACTCAGCCGACCGACTTGTTGTAGCTGTCGATCTCCGGCTGGATGCTCGCGGCGGCGTCCTTCATCGCCTGCTCGGCCGGCTTGGCGCCGACGATGGCCGCCTCCAGGCCGTCCTCGGACGCCTTACGGGCCTGCGGCATCGTTCCCAGCAGGCACCCGGCGGACGCGACCGACGGCGGCAGCGCGTGCAGCTGGTCGACGGCGGTACGGAACTGCGGGTACTGGGCGACCCAGTCCTTGTCGATCTGCTCCTCCAGCGCCTTCGGGTTGATCGGCACGTAGCCGGTGCCGGTGTGCCACTGCGCCTGCTGGGCCGCACCGGAGGCGAACTTCACGAACTCCCAGGCGGCCCGCTTCTCGGCGGCGCTGTGCCCCACCCCGTTGATCCAGAGCGACGCACCGCCGATGATCGGTCCACCGGCGGAGGCGTCATTGATCTTCGGGTACGGCGCGGTCAGCACCGTGAACTTGCCCTTGGCGGCGTCGACGTACCCGCGTAGCACACTTGTCGACTCGAGGTGCATCGCGACCGTACCGGCCTTGAACGCCGCCTGGGCGTCGTCGGTCTTCCGGCCGGTGTTCGTCGCGTAGCCGCCCCGGACCAGGTCGGCCCACCACTGCGCCACCTGCACCCCGGCCGCCTGGTCGAACTGGACCTTCGTCGCCAGCTTGTCACGCCCGTTGCCGTTGTCGCAGTACTCCTTGCCGTCGGTCGCGAGCAACTGCTCCAGCAGCCATCCGTAGATGGCCGCGCCGAAGCCGTACTGGGTGGTCTTGCCGCCGCCGTCCTTCACGGTCAGCCGCTTGGCCAGGTCGCCGATCTCGGCGAGGGTCTTCGGCGGTTTGGTCGGGTCGGCGCCGACCCGCTCGAACGCCTCCTTGTTGAGATAGAGCAGCGGGGTCGACGAGTTGAACGGCATCGACCAGAGCTTGCCCTCGACCGAGTAGTAGCTGGCGATGTTCGGCTCGATGTCGGCGGTGTTGAAGCCGTCCTTCTCGATGAACTTGTGCATCGGGACGACCTGCTTGGAGTCCACCATGAACCGGCTGCCGATGTCATAGACCTGGACCAGCGCCGGGGTGCTCTTCTGCTGCACCGACGCCTTGTACTTGGCGATCGTCTCGTCGTAGCTGCCCTGGAAGACCGGCTTGACCTCGACCTTGCCGCCGCTGCTGGCGTTGAAGTCGGCGACCAGCTTGTCGACGGCGGCGGCGTTCGCACCCTTCATGGCGTGCCAGAACTCGACGGTCGTCTTGCCGCCGGCGGAGTCGAGTGCCTCGGCGCCGGGCGCGTCGAGAGCGTCGGCGGAGTCGCCGTCGTCGCCACCCGAGCCGCAGCCGGCGACGAGCGTGCTGGCGACGAGCACGGCGAGGGCCAGCCGGCCCGTCCGGCGTAACCGCGAAGATGCCATTGCTACTCCTTTTGAGAGATTCGACGGTCCCTGGCAGGGCTCACCGGAGTGCGCCCGCCGTGAGCCCGCGGACGATGTACCGCTGGCCGAAGATCACGACGGCGAGCGTGGGAAGCAGCGAGAGCGCGACGCCAGCCAGGATGAGCCCCGGTTGGGCCGCCTCGGCGTCGTTGAGCTGCGAGATACCGATCTGCAGGGTCTGGTAGTCGGCGTCCCGGATCAGGATCAGCGGCCAGAAGTACTGGTTCCAGGCGGAGAGGAAGACGTAGACCCCGACGGCGGCGATCGACGGCTTGGACAGCGGCACGATCACCCGCCACAGCAGTCGCCAGTGGCCGCAGCCGTCGATCACCGCCGCGTCCCGCAACTCGCCCGGAAACTGGAGGAACGCCTGGCGCAACAGGAAGGTACCGAACGCCGAGGCGAGGAACGGCAGGACCAGGCCGAGATAGGTCAGCCCGCCCCGGGCCAGCCCCCAGTCGGAGATGGCCAGGTAGTTGGGGATGATGATCGCTTCCCACGGCACCATCAGGGTGGCCAGGAAGAGACCGAAGGTCGCCGCCTTCGCCGGCATCCGGAGGAATGCGAAGGCGTACGCGGCGAGGATGCTGGTCACCACCTGGGCGAGGGTGATCACGCCGGCCTGGACGGCGGAGTTCAGGTAGAACCGGCCCAGCGGCACGGACGCGAACACGTCGCCGAAGTTCTCCCAGCGCAGCGCGCTCGGCACCAGTGACGGCGGATAGGTGGCCAGGTCACCGGGGCCCATCACCGCACCGGCGAAGGCGTAGTAGACCGGGAACAGCACCGGGATCAGGGCCAGCCCGAGTACGACGTAGACGACGATCCGTCCCGCCTGTGGTCGTCTCATCGGTAGTGCACCCGCCGTTCCAGGACGCCGAACTGCACCGCCGTGCAGATCAGCATGATCACCAGTAGCACCACCGCCTGAGCGCTCGCGCCGCCGAAGTCCGACGAGCCGAACGCGAACGCCTTCTCGTAGATCGAGTAGACCAGGGTGGTGGTCGCGTCGTCCGGGCCTCCCTTGGTCAGGATGTGGATCTGACCGAAGCTCTGCAAGGCGTGGATCGTGGAGACCACGACAAGAAAGAACAACTGCGGCGAGAGCAGCGGGATCGTGATGCCGGTGGCCAGTCGCCACCCCGTGGCACCGTCGAGCCGGGCCGCCTCCACCACCTCGGGTGGGATGGCCGCCACCCCGGCGGAGAGCACCAGGACGTTGTAGCCGAGGTTCATCCAGACCGTGGCCAGACCGACGGCGGGCAGCGCGATCGAGGGGTCGGTGAGCCAGTTGACCCGGTCGACACCGATCGCGCCGAGCAGCCCGTTCGCGATCCCGATTGCCGGGTTGTAGATGACGGCGAAGACCACCGACGCGGTGGCCACCGAGAACGCGAACGGCAGGGCGAAGGCGGTCCGCAGCAGCCGTACGCCCCGCAGCCGCGCCTCCAGCAGCAACACCACGACGAGCGCGCCGAGCACGGCGGGCAGCACGCTGATCAGCGTGAACAGCGCGGTGGTGCCGAGCACCTTGCCGAACTCGCCGGTCAACATCTCGGTGTAGTGGTCGACGCCGACGTAGGTGCTCGGCGCCCCGAAGATGTCGTTGCCGTGGGTGGACAGATAGAAGGTCCGGGCCAGCGGCCAGAAGATGAACAGGGCGAAGACCACGACCGAGGGCAGCAGCAGCAACCAGGAGAGCCCGCCTTCACGCCGTGGCCTGCCACGCGTCGGTGGTGGGCGACCGGCGGCCGCTCCGGTCCGAGAGCGCTCTACAGCCAGAGGGGGAGACACCGCCGCACACTACCAACGGACTCGGTCGGTCGACATCGTGCCGACTCGATCTTGTTATCCGGTGGTAACAGTCCTGCTGCCCCCGGCCGAGAGTCGAAGGTGGTCATGATCAGCGAGATCTGCGGACCGTTCTCAGCATTGGAGGTCGCCGATCGGGTCCACCAGATCTCGGCCGGAGGTGCGGTACGAAGGTCAGGAGTGCGTCCAGCCGGCCGCGTGCAGGGAATTGTGGAACCAGCTGCCGGGGGTCGCGTATGCGACGGTGCGCGGTTGCCACCAGGCGGCCCGGATGTGCGGGCGCTCCTGGTGCGGGAAGGCGGCGAGCGTCTGCGCCAGGTTCTGTGTTTCGGGTCGGGGCAGCGTCGCGATGGCCTCGTCCGGGGTCAGGCCGAACGGCTCGGTCAACTCGGGGTGCGCCCGGAGGTGGTTCTCGGCGTGGTGGACCACTGCGGTCAGTCTCCGCTGGAGCAGCCTGGGGTCGGGCTCCCCGGCCGCTTCCCGCAGCTCGGTCAGCTTCCCGGTCGGGCCGAACACCGGCAGCAGCCGCCGGCCATTGACGTCGAAGAATTCAAGGTCGTTCCGGTGGTCGCTGTCGGGAGCCATGATCGAGTCTTCGCGCAGGGCCCGCAGATCCGGGTAGGCGTGCGCGAACGTGTCGTCACTGGCTACGGCGACGATGCCGTCCCGGGCTACTTCTCGTTGTTCTTCCACAGCCGTGTCCTCCGTCATCGTTGCTACGCGGCCTGACGATGATTTTCGATTTTATTCACGGAACAGGAATTCGACCGTCCTCTATCTGCGACTACGTCTGCCAGCACGCGTGGGAAGCGACACCCGCTGGTACTGGTGCACGGGCGTACCCGAAGGGTTGGCGACGACAGGGCGGAACCGTCCCGTCGAGCCGTGCTCGTCGGCGTCGCGCTCCTGGTCTGAAGGTCAGGGGTGCGCCCAGCCGGCCGCGTGCATGGCGTTGTGGAACCAGTTGCCGTTGGTCGCGTATACGACGGTACGCGGTTGCCACCAGGCGGCCCGGATGTGCGGGCGCTCCTGGTGCGGGAAGGCGGCGAGCGTCTCGGCCAGGCTCTGCGTCTCGGGTCGGGGCAGCATCGCGATGGCCGCCTCCGGGGTCAGGCCGAACGGCTCGGTCAACTCGGGGTGCGCCCGGAGGTGGTCTTCGGCGTGCCGGACCACCGCGGCCAGTCTCCGCTGGAGCAGCCCCGGGTCGGGCTCCCCGGCCGCTTCCCGCAGCTCGGTCAGCTTCCCGGTCGGGCCGAACACCGGCAGCCGCCGCCGGCCATTGACGTCGAAGAATTCCAGATCGTTCCGGTGATCGCTGTCGGGAGCCATGATCGAGTCTTCGCGCAGGGCCCGCAGATCCGGGTAGGCGTGCGCGAACGTGTCGTCAGTGGCTACTGCGACGACGCCGCCCCGGGCTACTTCTCGTTGTCTTTCCACAGCCGTGTCCTCCGTGATCGATGCGCTACGCGGCCTGACCTGATCGTTGATTGTATTTCCGGCAGCGGGCATCCGAAGGTCCCCACTCGACACTCGATTTGCCGGAACCCGTGGGAAGGGACAAGCCGGGATCTTGCCGTAGGGCGTACCGATCGGCTCCTGTTGACCTCGGCCGGAGGCGCGGTCCGAAGGTCAGGGGTGTGCCCAGCCGGCCGCGTGCATGGCGTTGTGGAACCAGCCGTCCGAGTGTGCGTGGACGAGGGTGCGTGGCTGCCACCAGGCGGCCCGGATGTGCGGCTGGTCCCGGTGGGGGAAGGCGGCGAGCGTCTCGGCCAGGCTCTGCGTCTCGGGTCGGGGCAGCATCGCGATGGCCGCCTCCGGGGTCAGGCCGAACGGCTCGGTCAGCTCGGGACGCGCCCGGAGGTGGCTTTCTGTGTGGCTGATTACGGCGGCCAGTCTCCGCTGGAGCAGTCCCGGCTCGGGCTCCGCGGCCGCTTCCCGCAGGCCCGTCAGTTTTCGGGTCGGGCCGAACACCGGCAGCAACCGCCGGCCATCGGTGTCGAAGAATTCCAGGTCGTTCCGGTGGTCGCTGTCGGGAGCCATGATCGAGTCTTCGCGCAGGGCCCGCAGATCCGGATAGGTGTGCGCGAACGTGTCGTCACTGGCTACGGCGACGACGCCGCCCCGGGCTACTTCTCGTTGTCCTTCCACAGCCGTGTCCCTCCGTGATCGTTGCGCTACGCGGCCTGATCTGATCATCGATTGTATTTCGGCACCGTGCATCCGACGGTCCCCACTCGACACTCGATTTGCCGAAACCCGTGGGAAGGGACATGCCGGGATCTTGCCGTAGGGCGTACCGATCGGTTCGCGTCGGATGGAACCCGGCACCGAGCGGGCGGCTCGTCCCGGGTGGAGGTGGTCAACGATGCGTACCCCGCGCATGCTCGCCGCCGTGGCCGCGACGATGGTCGGGCTGATCGGCGTACCGGTCCTGGCCCCGGCACCCGCCTACGCGGGCAACTGGGCGGTCACCGTGCTGGACCCACTGCCGGATCGCCTGGAATCGGGTAAGGGCTACACGATCGGGCTGTGGGTGCTCCAGCACGGCTTCCACCCGTACGAGGGCGACCTCGGCACCGTCGCGCTGCGGCTGGTCGACGAGCAGGGCGCCTCGGTGTCGTTCCCGGCGGTGGTACTGCCCGAGCCGGCCCACTACGCGGCCGCCGTCGCGGTGCCGCGTCCGGGTGCCTGGACGGTGATCGGCGTCCAGGGCCGGTTCGCCGACTACCGGATCGGCACCCTCACCGTGCCCGGCACCCTGTCGGTGTTCGGCGTGCCGGCACCGCTGCAGTCGGCGCAGACCGAGAAGTACTGGCCCGGCGCGATCCGTCCACCAGCCGTTCCAGTCGACACCGACCGGGACCCGTTCGCCACGGTCGTCGATCCGGTACCGCTCGACAACGGGCCGGCTCCGGCCGTCGAGCCCGCCGCCCGGTCCTCGGCCGCGCCGCCCGCGCCGACGTCCCGCCGGGCCGTGCTCGTCGGCGTCGTTCTCCTGGCCGTGGCCGTCGTGGCCCTCGGGTCCGTCACCGGTTATCGCCGGCTGCGGACGCGAGGTGCCGGTGGCGCCGGGGGTGCCGCTACCGGATAGGCCCGGACCGCCTCAGTGCCCGGGACGGTAGTGCCCGGTCAGCCGACCCAGCTTCAGCGCCAGGTGCAGGCAGAGCCGTTCGTTCCCGTCCTTGAGGTCGGTCTCCGCGAGCTGCTCCACCCGGTGCAGCCGGTAGTAGAGCGTGGTGCGGTGCAGCCGGAGCTGTTCGGCGGTGGCGTGGGCGTTCCCCGCCAGGTCCAGGTACGTCTCCAGCGTCTCCAGCAGCACCTGGTTGGCGTCCTCGCGGAGCAGTCGGTCCAGCCCTGGATGGACGCCGGCCAGGTCGAGGTGCCGCTCGTCCATCCGGGACAGCATCCGGTAGATCCCGAGGTTCGCCCACGAGATGATCGGGCCCAGTGCGGGAAGCTGCACGCCCACCCGGGCGGACTGGAGCGCCTCGTCGTAGGAGTGCACGGCGTCCGCGAGCCGGGGACGGGGCTCGCCGACGCCGACCACCACCCGGGCCACCGAGGTCAGGTTCCGGGTCGCGTGGTGCAGTGCCTCACCCAGACGCCTGGCGGCGGCCTCGGTGGACGGTCGACCGGCGACCTGACCGCCGCAGATCAGCAGCACACCCTGGTCGTGGCGGATCAGATGCAGGGCCTCGCGTACGCCGATCCAGCGGCGCGTCGCGACCAGCACCTGCTCCATCGCGATCCGGGCGACCTCGTCCAGCACCTGACCCCGGGTCGGGACGAGCTGGGCGACGAGCGCGGTGGCCGGCCGGTCGTTCGCCACCACACCGTCGGCGAGCAGCGACCGGACCACCTCGTTGCGGGTCTGGACGCTGTCGACCAGCAGGGTCCGGGCCGCCTCGGCCTCGCGTTGGGAGGCCAGCTCCCCGAGCAGGTTCTCCCGGTAGAGCGCGAGCGACAGCTCTCCGGTCGCCCGGGTGACGACCTCGATGTCGGCGTCCGTCATGCCGCCGTCGGCGTCGATGAACCAGACGAAGCCGAGCAGCAGGTCGTGGTGGCAGATCGGCACACAGAGCCGGGGCAGCAGATCCAGCTCCGCGCAGGCCGGCGTGCGGATCGGGTCGCGGGCCTTCATGATGCCCGCGTCACGGAACCACGAGATGACCTCCGGCGTCGTGTGCCGGCGCAGGATCGAGGTTCGGCGTACCTCGTCCATCAGCCCGGTGTGCTCGCTGTACACGACCACCCGCTGCCGGCGGTCCTCGATCAGCGCCGGCCGGCCGACCCGGCTGGCGACCGCGTCGACGATGCGTTGCAGCTCCGCGTGCATGCCGTCCCCTGACCGTCATGGCCCGTCGGCGGCATCGAGCCCCGCCGGGATGTCGAATCACGCCGACCGCCGGTCCTTACCCTCTGACGGGCCGGGCCACCCGCGCAAGGGCCCCGCGCAACGTGCGGGGCAGGTCCCGACAGGAGTGCTGATCCGGCGGCCCGGCTTTCTGCACTTGTTCGAAGACTCCGGCCCGCCGCCGTCCGTACCGTGCTGCGGTATCCCCGGCTCCGACCGGCGGAGACGCGCCGGGCCGCCTCCGCGATCCGAGCGGACCGGGTGGTCCACAGCCGGGGGAGGACATCATGACAGCCAACTTCGACGTGGCGGTCGTCGGCGCCGGCATCATCGGGGCGGCCTGCGCGTACGCCTGCGCCCGGCTCGGGTTGACCGTGGTCGTGCTGGAGCGGGCCGGGCTGGTCGCCGGTGCCACCGGCTCCGGCGAGGGCAACCTGCTGGTGTCGGACAAGCCGCCCGGCCCGGAACTGGAGCTGGCGTTGCTGAGCAACGGGCTCTGGCGGCGCTGGGAAGCCGAACTCGCCGGCCGGTACGGCGACATCGAACTGGAACGCAAGGGCGGACTTATCGTCACCGAGAACCCGGCCGGGCTGGCCGGCCTGCGCGCGACCGCCACCGCGCAGGCCGAGGCGGGAGTGGTGGTGGAGCCGCTGGACCCGGCCGGGGTGCGCGGCCACGAGCCGGCGATCACCCCGAACGTGGCCGGCGGGGTGTTCTATCCACAGGACATGCAGGTCATGCCGGCCCGCGCCGCCGCGGCGCTGCTGGCGGCGGCCCGGGACAACGGTGCCGAGATCCGGCTGCGCACCGAGGTCACCGCCCTGCTCCGGAGCGGCGGCGGCCGGGTGGTCGGAGTGGCGACCGGCGCCGGCCCGGTAGCCGCCGGACACGTGGTGAACGCCGCCGGTGCCTGGGCCGGCCGGCTCGGCAGATCGGCCGGAGCCGGCGTTCCGGTCGCCCCGCGCCGCGGCTTCATCCTGGTCACCGAACCGGTCCCGCCGCTGGTCCGGCACAAGGTCTACTCCGCCGACTACCTGGCGAACGTCGCCAGCGGGGATGCCGCGCTGCAAACCTCCACGGTGGTCGAGGGGACACCGGCCGGGACCATCCTGATCGGCGCCTCCCGGGAACTGGTCGACTTCGACCGGCGGCCCAACCCCGACGCCGTACGCCGACTGGCCCGTGGGGCGGTACGGCTCTTCCCGGCGCTGGCCAGGGTCCGCGTGATCCGGGTCTACCACGGCTTCCGGCCGTTCTCCCCGGACCATCTGCCGGTGATCGGGCCTGATCCCCGCGCTCCCGGCCTGATCCACGCGCACGGCCACGAGGGTGCCGGAATCGGGCTGGCGCCGGCCACCGGTCGGTTGGTCGCCCAGCTCGTCGTGGGTGACGCGGCGGAGGTGGACCTGCGTCCCTTCGATCCACTCCGGTTTCCGGCTCCGACGGAGGACGCCCGTGCTGCCGCCTGAGGCCGGCACCGGCCCGGCCGAGTTCACCATCACGGTCGACGGCGAACCGGTACCGGTGCTCGCCGGTCAGACCGTGGCGGCGGCGTTGCTGGCCGCCGGTCGGCGTACGACCCGGCGTACCCGGTTCGCCGATCGGCCCCGTGGCGTCTTCTGTGGCATCGGGATCTGCTTCGACTGTCTCGTGGTGTGCAACGGCGAACCCGGGGTACGGGCGTGCCTGCGGCCGGTGGCGCCCGGTGACACCGTCGAGACCCAGCGCGGAACCGGGGAGGTTCCGTCGTGAGGAGCGCCGGAAACGCTCCGCTGACCGTGGGCGTGGCCGTGGTCGGTGCCGGTCCGGCCGGCCTCGCGGCGGCCGTCGCGGCGGCGGATGCCGGTGCCACGGTCGTCGTCGTCGATCTGGGCCAGCGTCCCGGGGGGCAGTATCTGCGCCAGCCGACCGTCGCGGGCGTACCGGCGGTCGCGCACTCTTCCCGGGCGGACGGGTTGCTGCGCGCGGCCCTGGCCAACCCCCGGATCACCTTCCGCACTCGTTCCCAGGTCTGGGCGGGCTCGATTGCGGACAGACCGTCCGTCGGCGGGAGGGCGGCCGGCGACGATGGGCCGGACCGGGTGACGCTGCGGCTGATCGGCCCGGACGGCCCGGTCACCCTGACCACCCCGGTGCTGGTGCTGGCGCCCGGCGGGCACGACCGGGTGGTGCCGTTTCCCGGCTGGGACCTGCCGGGCGTAGTCACCGCCGGGGCCGCCCAGGCGCTGGTC
>NZ_JADPUN010000362.1 GCF_015690345.1 Plantactinospora alkalitolerans
TCGGCTCCGGTCTCGTGGGCTCGGAGATTTGTATAAGAGACAGACCACCCGCCGTCAATGCGGCGGACGCGGCGGATGCCGCCGACCTGCCGTCGACGGCCGGAGGGGCGACGGAGGCGTCCCCGGCGTCCGGTTCCCACCGACGGTGGTGAGTCTCACCCGGTGGGTCTCGCCCGCGTCGGTGGAACCGGATGCCGGGGCAGGGCCCCGATCAGCTCTCGGCGAGCGCCGCCAGACGCTTCTTCACGTCGACGATGGAGGGGTTGGTCAGCGCCGTGCCGTCCTCGAACCGGACGGTCGGCACGGTCTGGTTACCGCCGTTGACGCTCTGTACGTACTCCGCGGCGGCCGGGTCCTGCTCGATGTCCACCACCTCGTACCCGATGCCCTCCCGGTCGAACTGGGACTTGAGCCGGTGGCAGTAGCCGCACCAGGACGTGGAATACATCGTCAACATCGTCGAGACCTCCGCGGTGCTCAGTCGTTCTCGGCCAGGTCCGACCGGTTCTGCCCGGTCGGATGTTGGATCGGACGGGTTGTCGATCACACAGGCTAAAGGTGCAACGTCGGCGAGGGCTGCCATGATTCCTACCTGTGGCGGCTGACTCAAGCGTGGAACGGATCCTGGCCGGGCTCGATCCCGAACAGCGCACCGCGGTGACCGCGCCGGCCGGGCCGGTCTGCATCCTGGCCGGCGCCGGCACCGGCAAGACCCGGGCGATCACCCACCGGATCGCCTACCGGGTCCTGGGCGGCGAGATCGCCGCCCGGCACGTGTTGGCGGTCACCTTCACCGCCCGGGCCGCCGCCGAGATGCGGGCCCGGCTCGGTGCGCTCGGCGTGCCGGGTGTGCAGGCCCGGACGTTCCACGGTGCCGCACTGCGACAGGTCAGGTACTTCTCGTCCCGGCTGCTCTCCGGCCGGGAGATGCCCGAGTTGCTGGACAGCAAGGTCCGACTGGTCACGCTGGCGGCGGCCAAGGTCGGACTGCGGACCGACCGGGCAGCCGCCCGGGACCTGGCCGGCGAGATCGAGTGGGCCAAGTCCTCGCTGGTCGAGCCGGGGGAGTACGTGGTGGCGGCGGCCAAGGCGCTCCGGGAGACCCCGCACGATCCGGCCCGGGTGGCCGAGGTGTTCGCCGGCTACGAGCAGATCAAGCGCGCCAACGGAGTGATCGACTTCGAGGACATGCTGCGCGCGGCGGTGTGGGGGATCGAGGACCATCCGGACGTCGGCGACCAGATCCGGGCCCAGTACCGGCACTTCGTGGTCGACGAGTACCAGGACGTCAACCCGCTCCAGCAGCGGCTGCTCGACGCCTGGCTGGGCGGCCGGGACGACCTGACCGTGGTCGGGGACGCGAGTCAGACGATCTACTCGTTCACCGGCGCGACCTCGGCCCACCTGATCGACTTTCCCCGGCAGCGCCGGGGCGCGGTGGTGGTCCGGCTGGTCCGCGACTACCGCTCGACGCCCCAGGTGGTCGGGCTGGCCAACGCGGTGATCCGGCAGGCCCGGGGCACCGAGGCGCGGCTGCGGTTGGAGCTGGTCGGGCAACGGCCGCCGGGTGCCGAGCCGGACCTGCGGATCTTCGCCGACGAGCCGGCCGAGGCCGCCGCGGTCGCGGTCCGCTGCCGGGAACTGATCGCCGCCGGTACGCCGGCCCGGGAGATCGCCATCCTGTTCCGTACCAACGCGCAGTCCGAGGCGTACGAGAAGGCGCTGGCCGAGGCGGAGGTGGCGTACCAGGTCCAGGGCGCCGAACGGTTCTTCGAACGGACCGAGGTCCGGCAGGCCCTGATCGCGATGCGTGCCGCGACCCGGTCGACGCCGGGAGAGACGCCGCTGGTCCCGGCCGTCGTCGACGCGCTGTCCGCGGTCGGCTGGGCGCCGGACCAACCCCCGGCCGGTGGCGCCGCCCGGGAACGCTGGGAGGCCCTTGCCGCGCTGGTCCAGCTCGCGGAGGAGTACGCCGGGGCGCCCGTCGTACTGCCGATCGGGGAGGCGGCCACCGTCGAACGGCCGGTGTCGCTGGCGGACTTCTGTGCCGAGCTGAGCCGCCGGGCCGCCGCGCAGCACGTACCGACCGTCGACGGGGTGACGCTGGCCTCGCTGCATTCGGCGAAGGGGCTGGAGTGGGACTCGGTGTTCCTGGTCGGGCTCTCCGACGGCACCCTGCCGACCAGCTACGCGAAGACCGCCGAGCAGGTGGAGGAGGAGCGCCGACTGCTCTACGTCGGGGTGACCCGGGCCCGGGAGTGGCTCTGGCTGTCGTACGCCTCGGCCCGCTCGCCCGGTGGCCGGGCCCGGCGGCCCTGCCGCTTCCTGCCGCAGTTCGACCGATCGGGCGGTACGCGGTCGGCCCAGGCCCCGGGTGCCGATGGTCGGAAACCCGACCGTCGACGTACCCAGATCATCTCGTGCCGGATCTGCGGGGCGACCCTGCTCGCCGGTGCGGACCGCAAGCTGGGGCGGTGCGCGGACTGTCCGTCCGATCTGGACACCGAACTCCTCGACCGGCTACGTGACTGGCGGAGCCGGGTCGCCGCCGTCCAGAAGGTCCCCGCCTACGTGGTTTTCACCGATGCCACCGTGGTCGCGCTGGCCGAACGCCGGCCGGCGCGGACGCAGGAGCTGCTCGCCATCGCCGGGATCGGCCCCCGCAAACTCGGCCTGTACGGCGATGCGGTGCTCGCGTTGGTCGGCGGCGCCGAGGTCGACGACGTGCTGCTGGCGGACGAGTGACGGGCCCGGCGCGGGGGCCCGGAGCAGTGTCGGAAGAAAGTTCTGCAACTTCGCCGTAATTCGTTTGCCCTCGCGCCGGGATGAGGAATAGCCTCATGGCACACCTCGCGAGCGGCGGCTTTCAGGCTGTTCAAGAGGGGTATGAGTCCGATGTTGGTGACGAGGAAAAGTCAGGAGGTGGCCACCGTGGAGAGGTATCTGAACCCACGACCGTGGGCGCTCACTGCTGTCCTCGCTCCGGTGTCAGAGGTCGGGTGCATCCTGGCCGAAGCCACCCCCCAGCGTTCGCAGGTGCATCAGGTCCTGACCCAGGCCGAGCTGGTTCAGGCCCCCGCGTCTGCGGAGCGTCAGGGGACCAATGGATTCACGGGCAATGGCATCGCCGTCGGCGTCAAGCGGATGGATGTCAGCGGGGTTCCACCTCGAGGTAGACCGGTCTAACACAGACCAACCGGCTCACCTCGAGGCCGCGGAACCCGTACACCGGGATCCGCGGCCTTAGTTATTTCCGCACTGCCGAAGCACGTCGGAACAGCGATCTACAAGATCGAAACGAGAGAGAGGTGACCGGGCGATGAGTCTGGCGTTGGCCCCACTCGACGTGAGCGTCGACCTGGAGGCGAACCTGCCCTGCCGGAAGTTCGACCCCGACCTGTGGTTCTCGGACTCTCCTGCCGAACTGGAACTGGCCAAGTCGCTCTGCGGGGACTGCCCGCTGCGCGTCGAGTGCCTGGCCGGTGCGGTGGAGCGTTCCGAGCCGTGGGGTGTCTGGGGCGGCGAGATCTTCGAGCGTGGCGCGGTTGTCCCGCGCAAGCGGCCGCGGGGCCGTCCACGCAAGGAGGACGTCGCTCGGGACGCCGCGCTGCGGGTCGAGGCGCAGGCGCGACTGGCGGCCGATGGCCTTGCCGGATCGCGCAGCACGGTCCGGTTGGCGGCCTGACATGAACCCGATCCGTACGTCTGCCGGTCTCGTATCGGCACCGATCGCCGCGGTACCCGCGGTAACGAGATTGACGACCACCGCGACGCCCACCCTGAACGGAGTTACCAGAATGCAACTCATCCACGAAGCGTTGTCCCGGGCTCGAATGCGACTGCCTCAGGCCGGTCGTAGCACCACGCGCACTGAGGCAACCCGATCCGCCCGAATGATCGCGCTGGAAGCCCGCCGCCAGGCGGCTCGCGATCTGGGCAGTCTCTGACCGTCGGCAGACACAGCCGCCGGTAGGTAACCGAATCTGACAATCAGGAAGAAGGGCCTGTCGCGGTGGGTGGAACAACCACCCGTCGCGACAGGCCCTTCCTACTTCCGACTGTGGTCGGCCGGCGCATCGCCGCCGGACCGGATCGAACGGGGGGTCACGGCACCGGCGCGAATCCGGGGAGCCACCGTTCCACGATGCCGCGATAGGGCGCCTTCGCCTCAAGCTGGCAGAGCACGCCGATCGAGCCGAGGGTCACCCGATGGATCAGGAGGTACGACGGCGGCAGGTTGAGTTGCCGGCTCAACTGGTACGCCGGGGACTTGGGATTGGCCAGCCGGGCCGCCTCGACCCGTAGCCAGGCCCGGGTGAAGCGGAACTCGTCGACGGAGAGCGGTTGCAGGATCGGCATCAGGAACTCGAGCACGGCCTGGGCGTCGATCGGGGAGTCGGCCTTGATGAAGCCCTCCTCACGCAGTCCCGCCACGACCGCGTCGGCGTCGCCGGCCAGCGCCAGCCGGACCAGCCGGCCGATCGGTTCCGGGTGCCCGCCGGGTAGCCGAGCCACCGCGCCGAAGTCGATCACTCCGAGCCGCCCGTCCGGCAGCAGCCGGAAATTGCCCGGATGCGGATCGGCGTGCAGCAGTCCGGCCCGCATCGGCGCCGAGAAGTGCAGGGTGGCCATGAGCCGGCCCGCCTGGTCGCGCTCGCTCTCGGTACCGGAGTTGATGATCGCCGACAGCGGGGTGCCCTCGACCCAGTCCGTGACCAGCACCCGGGGCGCCGCCGCGACCACCTCGGGTACGAAGATCTCCGGGTCGCCCGCGTACGCGGTGGCGAACGCCCGCTGCGACTCCGCCTCCAACTCGTAGTCGAGTTCCTCGCTGATCCGGTCGCGCAGCTCGCTGAGCAGGGGTTTGATGTCCAGGCCGGGCTGGATGGCCCGGAACATCGCGCCGAGCCGGGACAACTGCTTCAGGTCCGACAGCAGCGCCGGGCCGGCCCCGGGGTACTGCACCTTGACCGCCACCGGTCGTCCCGTCGGCAGGGTGCCGGCGGCCTGGGTGGCCGTCGACTTCGCGGCCCGCCGCCGTCCGGTCAGCGCCGGAGGCGCCTCCGTCTTCCAGATCGCCCGGTGTACCTGCCCGATGCTCGCGGCGGCGGCCGGCTTGTCGTCGAACTCGAGGAAGAACGACCGCCAGTCCGGCCCGAACTGCTCGGCGAGCACCTTGTGCACGCTGGCCGCCGGCAGCGGGGGAGCGGACTCCTGAAGCTTTGTCAGGGCCTGCCGGTACGGCGCGGCGATCTCCTCGGGCAGCGCGGCCTCGAAGACCGACAGGGCCTGCCCGAACTTCATCGCGCCGCCCTTGAGCTGGCCCAGCACGCTGAAAAGCTGCTCGGCGGTGCGCTGCTGGATCTCGTTCGAGATCACCTCGGAGGCCAGTCCGGTGACCCGCTTCCCCATGCCCAGGACGGTCCGGCCAGCGAAGCCGAGTGGCAGAGCGGCGAGCTTGGCGGTCCGGGACACGGCCCGGCGCGGGATGTCGGTCACCAGATCATTGTTACCGACGCGGCGCTGTCCCGACCGCCGTCGTCGGGTGGCTCCGGCCACGTCCTTCGGTGTTCGGGGCGACTTCGGGCCGTAATTCCGGGAAAAGCGCCCGGTCCGTCCCCTCGGCGGCTCCTTCGGGCCGATGTCGACGGGCCACGCCCGGTACGCCGTTCCGCCCCGACCAGGTCGCCCTGGCACGTCGTGTTCCCGGTGCCGGCCACCGTCCCGTTCGTCGGATCGGTCAGGTCTGCGAGTGCCGGCCACCGTCCCGTTCGTCGGATCGGTCAGGTCTGCGAGTGCCGGCCACCGTCCCGTTCGTCGGATCGGTCAGGTCTCCGAGTGCCGGTGCCTCGGGCAGCCCGCCGACGGCGGGGCCCACAGCCGCATCGTGGATGTGGTGGCCAGGTTCGTCGGCGTACCCGGCCGGGGCCGGTGATCTCCACCGTTCCGCCCACCGTCTCCGGTGCGGCGCCGTCGAGGTAGGCGAGCACCTCCGCCGTCGCGTACCCGACCGCCGCGATCAGGGTCGAGGTCAGGCAGGGCTCCGGCGTGTCGTCGACCGCCAACTGGGCGGCGAGGCCGGGCCAGCCCGGGTCACGGTCCTGGCGATGCAGGGCGACGCAGTTCAGACACGGCGAGCCGGTGGACCGGACCAGTGGGCCGACCACGGGAGTGCCGTCACGCAGGCCCAGCAGCAGGTGCGCCTGCCGACGTTGTGCGTACCCGGCGGCGAGCAGTTCGGCGGGTCGGTCCGTACCGACCTGGATCACCAGGTCGGCCCGGCCGCGCCGGACAGGTCGGGTGTCGGTGCCGGGTACGGACCTGGCGATCGCGTCCGCCACCGCGAGGGCACGCGGCCGGCGTACGTCGGTGGCCAGCAGGCCGCTGCCGAGCGTGTCCGCCGGTGCGACGTGACCGCGTAGGTCGGGATGCACCTGTCCGACCCCGGACTGGGCCAGGGTGACCGCCATGGGTGCCCCGAGCCGGCCCTGACCGGTCACCACGATCCGGGCAGCGGCCCGGCGCCGGAGCAGTTGCGCGGGAGTTCCGGGCGTGTCCGCCCCGCGGAGTGCGAGCGCCGCGGCCTCGGCGGAGAGCCGTTGTCGGGCCGGCTCCGGCAGGTCGGTGGGGAGCAGCGTGTGCGCGGCCACCACCAGGCCCGCTGCCCGCAGGGTGTCGATCAGCGTACGAGCGTCGCTCGGAGTCACGTTGATCGTGGCGGCGTGCTCGAGGACGGCCCGCTCGCTACGGGTGCCGTCGAGCAGGTCGAGTAACCGGGCGGCGGCCGGATTGGCGACCTCGAGCAGGACCGCGCGGTGCGGATCCAGGCCGAGTTGCAGGGTGTGCCGGTCGCGCCAGAGTCGGGCGAGGCCGGGAAGCAGGGTGGGACGGGGCAGCGGCGATCGGTTCATGAGGCGACACGCTGTCACCGAACGGCCCCGGCTCACCGGTCGTTGTCCACAGCGCACGAGTGCTGTGCACTGGTCTATCCACAGGATCGGGCAGGTTATCCACAACCGATAGGTAACTTCTGTCGCCGCGCGGACATCACAGCTGGTGTCCGTAGCGCGACAGCGGAAAGCGGGAAGGGGTGGCGCTCGGCCACCCCTTCCCGCAGTTCGCGTGTTCGTCGATGGTCAGACCTTGGCCTTGCCCAGGATCCGGTTGACGGTGGTGCCACAGACCGGGCACTTGCCCTTGGCCATGTTCATGCCCGTCTTGGAAACCTCGACGTTGCCCTCGAAGTCACGCTTCTCCTTGCACTTCACGCAGTACCCGTTGTAGGTCTGGGCCTTTTCGGCCACGGTGCCCCTCCTCGTCTAATCTGTCAGACTCTCGCGAGCCCGACAGGCGCCCGGCGGCGGGCCACGTAGGCGCCAGCGCTGGGGTTTCTCCACGGCCACCACTGTGACCGCCGGTCCGCGGACCCTACCCAGTTCTGGGCAGTTCCATGTCAGCGATGTGTCGACACTGTGAGGAAGCCGACGACCAGAGTGTGCATGCCGGAATAGGTCGGATAAGTCAGTTTCGCAGGGACACGCCGGATGAACCCCTTCAGAACGCTGATCAGGGGG
>NZ_JADPUN010000334.1 GCF_015690345.1 Plantactinospora alkalitolerans
CGAAACCCTGATCCGCTGGGCTTCGATCAACCAGATGCTCCGCCGACTCACCCGAGGCGGCCCGGCCCGCCGACCGCAACGTCGCACCTTCGACCAGCACGACTGACACCACTCTCAAACACTCACTAAGGAGCGTGATCGAGATGCGGGAAGTAAGCGAGGGTTTCCTGGTCGGCCTCGCAGGAATCGCAGCCACGCTTGTCGGGACGTTTCTCGTGGGGGGTGTTCTTCTATCTGGACTCAGGGCAGCGCCGCGCTCGCCAAGCTGGGACTGGCGCTGACCGGTACGTGCGCTCGGGAGTGCGGGGCGTGTTCCTGCTCATCGCCCTCCCGCTCATCGTGCCACTCGCACTCGCTACCTTCTTCCCGATCTGGGGTGCCCTGGCGTTCGCTGCGCTCAGCGCCATGCTGGTCGCTGCTTCGGTCGATTCTGCACGTCGGATTCTGCGGCACGGCGACGCGCGCATCTCGGTCGCTCTCGTCGTCAATGAGGTCTTGTCGTGGATATTCATTTTCTTTATCATCGCAACGCCCTGGGTTCTCGGCGGATGGGTTCCGCCGCCATCCGCGTTCGTTCCCTCGCTGGTGCTGGCGCTCGGATCCGGATTTCTCAGCATCGTCGCACTCGTCATGGCTCTTTTCGATCCGCCGCCACGAGAAGTCGTCTCACCTCGGTGACCGGCCCTACCCCTGGACGTCGGGCATGACTAGTGCGTTGTCCATGAATGTTGACCGGGTCTGAGTCGTCAGGCGGTTCTGGTGCGGGGTCGGCCCCAGCGGTGCTGGCGTTCGCTGCGGACGCGGGCGCGTTCGCGGCGTTGGGCGGCCAGGACGTCGGGGTGACGGGCGTTGGCGTTACGCCAGCGCAGATAGTTCTGCATCTCACGGGCCAGAACGGTGTGGTTCGGATGGTTCGGGTTCGCCATGGTGAAAGTGCGTAGCGGCCCGAACTGGGCCTCGATCGGGTTCGCCCACGACGCGCTGGTCGGGGTCAGGCAGAGTTCGACCTTGTTCCGGGCCGCCCATCGACGGATGGCCGGGTATTTGCCGTCCCGGTCGCGGATCAGGCATTTCACCGGGCCTCCCGCGTCTTCGAGGTCCACGACCAGATTCCGGGCGATCTGGGTCACCCAGGCTGCGGTGGGATGTGCGGTGGCACCGAGGATCCGGATGCGGCGAGTGGAGTGTTCGATGACCGCCAGGACGTAGAGGCGGGCGCCGGTCAGCGCGGCGGGATCGGTGATCGGTTCGGGCAGCGGACGCAGCGGTCGGGCGTTCGCGACGCCCCGATGCGGCCGATGCCGGTTGTGGTGGCGTTCGTACCCGTGGAGTGCGTGTAACAGGTGTATCTGGTTCCAGATCAATGTCCGGTCGAGCGATTCGTGGCGGCAGGCTTGGACCCCATCGAACCTCACCCCACGGACCAGGTCCGGCGTGTCCCCAGACCGGGTCAACGTTCGTGGTCACAGCACCATGTCCTGGCTCGGCCCACCGAGCGCGATCCACATGGACCGTAGAGCGTATCGCGAAGTGGCTCGACCAGGCTGCGGTAGGGGTAACTCCACCGTCGCCCTTCTGGGCAGCGGGATGTCGATGCCGAGTGGCCCCTCCTAGGGTCGGAGAGATCGACACGGAGGAGGCTCTCGTGGCCGTCGACAATCGACAAAACGTGCTCTGTGGCGCTGCGGTCACGACGGGTGTGCTGGCGGGGTACGGCGGCATCTACCGCAGTGGTGGCCGCGGCCACGACCACCGAGGCGGCCACCGGCGCCCCGAAGGGCCATAGGCTACCCAGAGGAGGAGTTAGTGCTTCACAACATCTCTCGTCGGAATGTCTTCCGGGCCGGGCTGGCCGCAGGCGCTGGCGCGGTGATAGGACTGACTCAGTCGGCGCCCGCGGGTGCGGCGAGGCGAAGCGTGATTGCGTTCGTCGGAGTCACGGTGATCGACACCACCGGTGGGCCGCCAAGGCCAGACCAAACCGTGGTCGTCGAAGGGGACCGGATCATCGGGGTGGGTGGGCGCCGCGATATCCACGTCCCGCGTGGTGCAACGGTCGTCGACGGCACGGGAAGGTTCCTGATCCCGGGTCTGTGTGACATGCACGTCCACAGTGACGTACATGAGGCGATCATCCCATCGCTCTACATCGCGAACGGGATCACAACGGTGCGCGAGATGTCGGGAGCCGACCATCTCCACCGGTGGCGGGATCGGGTCGAGGCCGGCACCCTGCTAGGCCCACGCTCGATCATCGCGAGCCCTTTGATCGACGGCGCTCCGAGTCTCTGGGCAGGCCTGAACGCGGTCTCGTACATCGAGGTGACCAACGAAGCGGAGGCCCGAGCGGCGGTCCGCCGGGTCGTGCGGGACGGCGCGGACTTCGTCAAGGTCTACTCGCGACTGTCTCCCGAGGCATACTTCGCGGTCGCTGACGAGGCTCGACGCCAACAAGTCCCGTTCGCCGGGCACTGCCCCGACAACGTGCCGATCACCGAGGCCAGTCGGGCCGGACAGCGCAGCCTCGAGCACATGTGGGGGACCTGGTACTCGTCCTCCAGCCGGGAAGCGGAGATACGCCGGGCGATCGCCGACATCCGGATCGAGTCTGGTGACTACAACAGCTGGTTCAACCAGGTGCATCCGTTGAACTGGCTGGCCGCGCACAGCTACCACCCCGGCAAGGCGGCCGCGGTCTTCGCCGGATTCGTCGCCAACCAGTCCAGGCAGGTCCCGACCCTCATCGCGATGCGGGCAATCGCCATGCCCGACGAGGTGTCGCGAACCGACGCGCGGCTGAAATATCTGCCGGCGTCCACGGCCGAGGAATGGTGGTGGGCGCTGGACGAGTTGTTCGCGGCCGGCCGCGGTCCGACCGAGGTTGCCCAGCACCGGGAGCTTTTCGACCGCCAACTCCGGCTGGTTGACGAGATGCGCCGGGCCGGGGTGCCGATGCTGGCGGGCACCGACAGTGCCACGCCGGGGTGCTTTCCCGGGTTCGCCTTGCACGACGAGCTGGCACTGCTCGTGCGCGCGGGTCTCACCCCCATGCAGGCGCTCCAAGCGGCGACCCTCGAGCCGGCCCGATTCCTCGGCCGGCAGAACCACGAGGGGACGATCCGCCGCGGCAACCTAGCCAACCTGGTGCTGCTGGACGCCAACCCGCTCGACGACATCCGCAACACCCAGCGGATCCAGGCGGTGGTGGTGCGGGGCCGATTCATCTCCGCCGAGGAGCGGGAGCGCATGCTCGCCGAGGTCGAGACCGCCGCAAGGGAAGTCCCCGCCGATGCCCGCACCACGGTGGGCTGTCCCTGCATGGGCCGATCACGCTGATCACTGCCACTACTCTGATCACTCTCCCGCGGTACACGTGTATCGCGGGGGAGTGGTCAGCGGCTCTGTCGCATTCGGCGGAGGCGTGATCCACTACTGGTGTCGTTGCGATCAGCTGACCCGATGAGGTCGGCATCTCCTTCCCGGTCCTGATCTGCGCCACCGTCGGCGTTCGCCGGGCTCCGATTTCCGCTCGAGGTGGTCGTGCTTGTGGTGCGCTGGTACCTCCGATTCGACTTGTCGTATTGGGACGTCGAGGAACTCCTGGCCGGGCGCGGGGTCGAGGTCGATCACGTCACGGTCTACCGTTGGGCGTAGCGGTTCACTCCACTGCTGGCCGACGCCACCCGGTTCCGCCGGCACTCACCCGGCGACCGGTGGTTCGTCGATGAGACCTACGTCAAGGTCGACGGTGTCTGGCGCCACGTGTACCGGGCCGTGGATCAGTACGGACAGAACACCGATGTCCTCGTCTCGGTTCGGCGGGACGCCACTGCGGCCCGACGCTTCTTCCGCAAAGCGCTGGCCACGTTGAAAGTCACACCGACCGAGGTGGTCACCGACGCCGCCCCCGTCCACCCCGGTGTGTTCGATTAACTGATGCCGTCGGTGTGGCACCACCTCGAACGGCACGCCGATGACCCGATCGAGGCCGAGCACAGCCAGCTGAAACACCGGCTGAACCGATGCGTAGGCTACACAACGACGGAACCGCCCAGGTGATCATCGTCGGACACGCCTTCGTACAGAAGCTACGCCGAGGACACTACGAACTCGCACCGACACTGCGGGTGCCGAAAATTCCGTCCGCGTTGGTCAAGCGGCCTTCTGGTATTCGTGGAGGAGGCCGGGGACTGCGGCGGTAGCTGAACCCTCGGCGCGATGGCTATTCGTCAGGCCGACTGTTCTGACGGCGGCGGCGAGTGAGCGTCATGGCGGTCGCGTGCGGTGGCGATCTCTGCGCCGTGGTCTACCGCCCAGTCGGCAAGCGTGGACAATGGGTTGAGGAGCGTGCGGCCGAGTGGTGTCAGGTCATACTCGACGCTTGGTGGGACGGTCGGATACACGGTGCGCGCCGCGAGTCCGTCACGTTCCAGGGCGCGCAGTGTGCGGGTGAGCATCCGCTGGCTGATGCCTTCGACGGAACGGTGCAGTTCGTTGAAGCGATGTGGTCTGCGGCCCAGCAAGATCAGAATCAGCAGGGTCCACCTGTCGCCGACGCGGCGCAGTACGTCGGTGACGGGACAGGCGTCGTACTCCTCGGACGGCACTGGACTGGGTAGCGGCGCGCTCAGGACCGAGGGCACATGGGTGTTCGTACCGGACATCAAACTGCCTCCTTCCCGGCCGTCCCAAGGTTACTGATGATTGGCGCGTGATCACGCAACGACCGGGAGAGCACATGCGCGGCCAGCAGCCGAAGACGATCGTCATCAGCGGGGGAACGGACGGGATGGGCCGAGCCACCGCGCTGGCCCGGCTGCGGCGCGGTGACACGGTGGTCGCCATCGGCAGTAACGAGGCCAAGGGCCGCGTGCTGGCCGAGGAGGCGGGCCGGACGGGGGCGGTTGGCCGGCTGCGGTTCCTGCGAGCTGATCTCAGCTCGATCGCCGAGGTCGAACGGGTCGCCGCCGACATCGCACACCATCATCCAGTCATCGACGCGCTGGTGTTCTGCGCCAATCGGCAGAGCCCGAAACGACGGGAGACGGTCGATGGGCTGGAGTTCACCTTCGGCCTGTACTACCTGAGCCGTTACCTGCTCAGCCGGCGGCTGCGCCCGCTGATGGACGCCAGCGCAGCTCCGGTGATCATCAGCGTGGCCGGCGTCGGCAATACCGCCGGCGCGATCCACTGGGATGACCTGCAGCTCGAACGCCGGTACAGCACCATCCGCGCGCAGCTTCAGGCCGGGCGGGCGAATGATCTACTCGGTGTCGCGTTCGCTCAGCGAGCAGCTGGTAAGGCCGCGTACGTCATGTACCACCCCGGCTTCACCCGCAGCGGCGATGCCTCCATGTTCAACCCGCTGGTGCGCGGAATTCTCCGGCTGCTCGCCCGGTTTGCCGCACGACCGGTGGAGACCTCGATCCGGCCAATCGTCGAGTTCATCGACAATCCCCCGCGCGCCGCACTTACCGCGATCGACCGGGGCAGGCCCGTCGACTCGGCACTGAAGACCCTCGACCCGGGTGACGCCGATCGGCTTGCCACCCTGACCGAGGAGTTGTTGTCCCAACACACCCCGCAGACGCCGCCGCACGGACGCTAGTAGATCGTTTCAACGGGATGATCAACGAGCACCACCGGGCAGCCTGACGGAATCTTCGAACACCAGGTCAAAGCGTATGGGCGTCGCCGGGTTCCCGCCGGTCGGCCTACCCGGTGGCGACTCCCTGAGGCGCCGAGGCGTACACCTTCCGGAGATTGACTCGGCGTCGACATGGCTGATCTCGTCGAGGATCTCCAGCGCCCGTTGCCAGGCGTCCCGGGCGGCACGTTGGTTACCGGCGGCGTCGTACGTGTCCCCCAGGTGCGTCAGGGCCTCCACCTCCCCGTTCCGGTCGCCGAGTTCGCGGTGTACGGCCAGGGCCCGCTGGTCAGCTTGCTGCTGCCTGAGCACCGACGCGGCTGACCCCCGGCGACGCCGCATGCCCACTCGGCGCACCCCTGCGTCCGGTAGTAGCCCACCACGTAGAGGTCGTCCCGACCGACGATCAGATAGACACTCTCCCCGAGATAGCTCAGTTCCACCGGAAAGACGCCGTGGCTTCTGAACTCTGTCATCACCACGAGCGGATCGGGCTGCTCGGAGATGGGTTCCGCCATGAACCCGGCTTTGATGTCGTCCAGCAGGTCCCGGTACTCCGTCGAACTGCCGCCGTCCAGGTTGAGGGTGGGATAGTCGTCGACCGCGCTCGCCGGTGCCGCCGGCACGATCAGCAGCGAGGCGAGTACGGCGCAGACGGTCAGCATCGAGGCGATCAGGCGGCGGCGACCGTGCCAGTCGGTCGGCCCAGGCGGTCGGGCATAGGGCGATTTCATTGACGCTCCTTGATAGGGGAATGGCTCACCCTAACGATCAGGACGCCAGCTATTCGATCACTGTCTATTTCCGAGCGGTGTCGGGAATCGGCCATCGGCAGGAGAGGGGCGTGGTCGACCGGCCCCTTATTGAGCTGCGGAGACAGGTCCGAATCGCCGAGGGGCGGGACCCCGAAATGTCGGCCGGGACCACCGATTCCCAGTCGGTGCGCACCGCGACGGCGCACCGCGTAGTCCGCCCCGACGCTCAACAGAAGGTTAGAACCTAGCTTGTGGGGCTCGATAACTCGGTTCGGGGCTACGCTGCCTGCGAATATTCGTTGATCAGTCCGCCGAGGACTGGATGTCGTCGGATTTTCCCAGGGTTGCGGTCGGGGGCTGGTTTGACGATGGTCCCGCTGAGAGCCTGCTCCTCGCGATCCTGGTAACCGGCGTCGACGACGTCGTCCCATCGGCCTGGCGCCACGTCGAGTGGTACGCCAACAACCGGGTCGAGGCCGACCACAGCCAGCTCAAGCACCGGTTACGAGCGATGCGCGGGTTACGGACCGACCGGACTGCGCAAGTGATGAGCGTGCTCCCGTCCTCAATCATGATCTTGGTGAGTTGTCAGCGGCTGAGCGGAGCGTCCTACGGTCTGTCGCCCGACCTGGCTGCCGGCCCTGAGCTTCCGGACAGCCCAGCGGCGCGTCGTCAGGCCGAAGTCAGGTCGGGCACCACCGCAGTTCACGCAATGTTGATCACCTGAGCAGAGGCTGCTCGAGCGAACCAACCCGTACCTCCTTGGGAGCCCCGTACATGCGTGACAGCGCTCGAATGCCCCGGCCCGGTCTGATACTCCAGCGTGGCCGATCCGCCCTGGTCGCTGCGGTGGCCGCCGGCTTGCTGCTGGCCGGTGGCCACCGCAGCGACCAGGGCGGATCGGCCACGCTGGAGTATCAGACCGGGC
>NZ_JADPUN010000068.1 GCF_015690345.1 Plantactinospora alkalitolerans
GCGGCATCCTCCCTCGGGGCCGGGTGGTGGTGGGCCGGTGGGCCGCTGCCGGTCACCCGGCCCCGAGGGAGGATGCCGCATGTCCAAGTCTGCTGTTCCGGTGAACCTCGCCGACAAGCTGTCGCAGTTCAGCGAGCTCTGATCGCAGAGGAGGGTGGCTGTGCTCAACGACTACGAGGTCAAGCTGGCCAAGCTGAAGGGGGAGATAGGCGGGCAGCAGGATCAGACAGACGGGTACGCAGGCATTGGACACCGGGGGTCCTCCGCGCACTCGACCAGGTCGTCGCAACCGGCCGCCAGCGCCCTGCGCAGCGTGTCCCGGATGCCCGCCAGGTCGAAGATCTTCTGCTCCACCTCTGCGAGCTTGACCCGCGCCACCGACTGGATCCCGTCGCCGTCGCCGTCGCCGTTGCCGTTGCCGTTGCCGTTGCCGTCGCCGTTGCCGTCGCCGTTGCCGTCGCCGTTGCCGTTGCCGTTGCCGTTGCCAGAACCGCCCCCGAGTTTCGGGCGGCGGGCGGCGCCGAGCAACGCCGCCACCTCAGCCAGGCTGAACCCGAGCCGCTGTGCCGTCTTGATCGCTTGCAACAGCGTCACCGTCTCCGGCGGGTACAGCCGATGCCCGCCCAACGTACGGCCCGGCTCGGGGATCAGACCCCGACGCTCGTAGTACCGCAGCGTCTGCTGGTTGACCCCCACTGCCGCCGCGAGTTCGCCCGAACGCAGGCCGTCGGCGGTACTCCGGTCAGCCACGGTTCCCGCCGGCGAGCGCTCGTGCGGTCAGTGCGTCGAGGACGCGGACCCGCTCCGTCGGGACCGTCACGTCCCACCGCAGCCGGTGGTCGGCCATGCTCAGGGCGAAGGCGAAGAAGGAACAGCAGCCGGACTCCCGGACCATCAGCTCCGCCACCCGGGCCGCCACCTCCGGGTCCGGATCGAACTCCAGGCACAGGCGTGCGGGCTCGGCGCGGTACACCGACCGGACCGCGGTCGCGAGAAGCTCGTCGAACTCCGCGAGCCGCACCGGTTGTTCCACGGTCGGCAGGGTGCACGCGGCCGGCACCCAGTCTGTCGACGTACCGTCAAGTTCTGCTTCTGCCATCCTCCGACGGTAAGCCTGTACCCGGGTACCGGATGCAAGTCCGCTCGCGGCGCGGCGGGAAACGGGATGCCGACCGCGGGCCGGCGGTCGTACGGTGCGGGGATGTGGGGACCGTTCGTACCAGGGTTGCGACTGTGTCGGCTGTTCTACACCGAAGCGGTACGCCCGCTGCTGCGCGAGGCGTACCCGGGACTCCGGTACGCGGCCGGGCGGCTCGGCGAAGGCTCGGAGGTGCTCGGCTTCGACACCGAACGCTCCGTCGACCATGACTGGGGGCCGCGCCTCGAACTGTTCCTGACGACCGACGATCTCGCCCGGCACGGCGAGGAGATCTCGGCGATGCTGACGGCCCGGCTACCGAAACAGGTCGCCGGGTGGCCGACCCACTTCGGGCCGGTCGTCGGGCGTGCCCGGGTGCTGACGCAGACGGACGGGCCGGTGGCACACCGGGTACGGATCACCGAGGTGGGCGCCTGGTGCGATGGATACCTGGGCTTCGATCCCCGGCGAACGGTCGGCACACTGGACTGGCTTGCCACGCCTGCGCAGCGGCTGGCCGAGGTCACCGGTGGCGCCGTGTTCCACGACGGCGTCGGGGAGTTGACCGCCCTGCGTGATCGCCTCCGGTGGTATCCGGATGATGTCTGGCGCTACCTGCTCGCCTGCCAGTGGATGCGGATCGCCGAGGAGGAGCCCTTCGTGGGCCGTACCGCCGAGGCCGGTGCCGAGTTGGGCAGCCGGGTGGTGACGGCGCGACTGGTCCGGGACGTGATGCGACTCTGCCTGCTGCTGGGACGGGCGTACCCGCCGTACACCAAGTGGTTGGGCAGCGCCTTCGCCGCACTGCCGGACGCGGCCGGCGTCGCGGCGGCGCTGGACGAGGCGTTGACCGGGGACGGTACCGCACGGCAGGCGGCACTCTGCACCGCGTACGAGACGGTTGGCGGGTGGCAGAACCGGCTCGGCCTGGCCGAGCCGGTTGACGCCACGCGTCGCCGGTTCCACGACCGGCCGTACCAGGTCATCGGCGCCGGACGGTTCGCCGCCGCCCTGCTGGCCCGGATCGACGATCCCGAGATCGCCGGGTTGCCGCCGGTCGGCGGCATCGACCAGTACGTGGACAGCACCGCCGCGCTGTGCCAACCGAGGCTGGCCCGGGGCCTGATGTCCGCTGCCTGGCAGGCCGGAGCCGGAGCCGGAGCCGGAGCCGGAGCCGGAGCCGCCGACGGTCGGGACCCTGAGCCGCCTCGGGCTCCTTGATCGGCGTTCGTCGGCGACACGCCCGGCGTCGGCCCCCACCAGCCGGACGATGCCCGGTCCGCCGCGTTCCCCCAAAGCGAGGTCGGAACTGGGTACCGTGCTGGCACATGACCGTCGTCAGGCTCCGAGCACAGCGCCGGACCATTGGCCTCGCCCTCGGGCTCGCCGGCCTGGCGGTCGCCGTTCCGGGCTGCGGTGGCCAGGATCCGTCCGACACCGCGTCGCCCGCCCCGACCACGGCGGCAGCCACCAGCGCAGCCCCGCCGATCACACCGAGCGCCACGCCCGTCTCGACGGACGGCTGCCCGGTCGACCCGACGACCCTCTTTGCGGCGCTCCAAGCCAACAGGAAGTTGAGCAGCGCCCTCGACGCGCGGATCAGCGGCGTACGGGACGCGGCATGTCATCGCGGGTACGCGACGGCGGTCAGCGTCGTTCCGCCGGAACTCGCCGACCCCGCCTTCATCGCCTTCAGGTACGATCGGGGCTCCGGTACCTGGAAGGCGATCGCCGCCGGAACGGACGGCATCTGCGGCGAACTGGTGCCTGCGGACATCATCCCCGAGCTGTCGGGATGCGTCGGCTCATAACCCCCGGCCGGGTCGAGCTTCCGGTGCCGTACGCCGCGACCGGCGTGCCGTCTGCCGGCGTGCCGTCCGCCGTATGCCGCGCCCGGCGTATCGTCTCCGGCGTGCTGCCGTACCGGTTAGCACCATTTTCGCCGTACACCGGTCTGCACTTTCCGGCTTGGACCGGCAGGCATCGACGAGCCGGAACATGATTCGGTAGGCTCGCCCAGTTATCTGAAAAGTTCCGGAAGGTCCTTGGACGGCCGCTGGAAGCCATTTCCCGCCGAACCGGTCCGGCCTTCGACGCAAGGCGCACCTGGTGCAGGAGGCGATAGCCGTGGTCGATGGCCCCACCATCGGCGTGCTCACCATGTCTGTCGGATGCGATTACTTCGGCAGCATCCTGGGTGGAATCGCGCGGACGACGGCGGCTGCGGGCGGGCGGCTGATAGCGATTCAGACCCTGGGCGCCGGGACCTTCGACTTCGACCCGCCCGAGCCTCCCGATTTCGGGCATCCCGTCGCGTGGGACCACGTGTCCGCGTTCGTCGTCATCCTCAACTCCGCATCGCTGGGATACCTGGAGGCGATCCGGAGCGCCGGCAAACCGGTCATCATGATCAGCGACGAGATGCCCGGCCTGCCGTGTCCCGTCGTCCTACCCGACAATCGGACCGGTGTCAGGGAGGCGGTCCTTCACCTGGTCGGACACGGCCATCGAGACATCGCCTTCGCCGGATACCTGGAATTGCGGGATCTCCGCGAGCGCTACCAGGCGTACCGCGACACACTCCTCGAATGCGGTATAACGCCGCGTGCCGAGCTGCATTTCGACACCGGCGACAATCGGGAGAGCGGAGGCGAGCGCGCCGCGCGGGCGATGATGGCCGCCGGGCTGCCCTCGACGGCGGTACTGGCGGGAAATGACCTCAATGCGATCGGGTTGATGCGAACCCTGCTGGCTGCCGGCATCGACGTACCGGGCCAGCAGGCGGTAGTCGGTTTCGATGACATGGACGGGGTCGTCTATCTCACCCCGAGCCTCTCCACCGTCCGGCAGAGTTTCGCGCAACTGGGCCAGAACGCCGCCCGATTGGCACTGCGGGCCATCGCGGGGGACGAGCCCGAGGCCCGCACGTGGTACGTGCCCACATCGTTCCGGCCCCGCGAGTCGTGCGGCTGCCCCGACACGTTGACACCGAGGCCGTTCCAGCCATCCTCGGCGCCCGACATGTCATCCACCGAGCAACTGGTCGCCCAACTCGGCGCGGTCCTGACGCCCGAGCCGGCGGATCCGTCCACTCGGGCCACGGTCGCGGGTGCCGGTGGCCTGGTCGCGGATGTACTCACGGCGGCGGCCGACGGTACGCCGGAACCAAATCCCCTCGAACTCCGACAGGCCCTGGTCACGTTGCAGAGGCTGCACCAGCGGCATCCGGAGGGTGCCGTCCAGATGATGCAGCGCATCCGGCAGTTCGGGCTGCGCCTCGCGCAGCGCCTCGGAAGCGATGACCGGGCGGGAGCCGAACGGGTCCAGGCGGGAACCGAGGACATCGTCATGGCACTGGCGCAGAGCCGGGCGCGGGTCCGGGCGGCCGAGGAGAGCGAGTTCCTGACCACCCTCAAGATGCTCTACACCGTCAGCAAGAACCTCCTACGCAGCCACGAGAAGGATCCCCGGGGACTGACCTGGATCCAGGACACGAACGCCCGCGCCGGCTGCCTCGGACTGTGGTCACACTCCGCCGACAACGACACCGGCGCGCACACGGACACGCACACAGACACGGGCGCGCACACGGACACGGGCGCCGGCGCGCCCACAGACATGGACACGGGCGCCGAACGGACGCTCGACGTCGTCACGATGTTCGCGCGCGACCGTGGGGTGGTGCCGATCCCGGCCGGGCCGGTGCCGCCGCGGTCGTTTCCCCCCGCCGAACTGGTCGAACTCGCGGACCTGGACGCCGACCAGATGGTCTACGTGGCGCCGCTGAAGGTCGGCACGAGTGACTGGGGAATGCTCGCCCTCGTCGGCCCCATCGAGGCTGACCTGGAGACCGGCCGGGAGATGATGAACCAGTGGGCGGCCCTGCTGACGATCGCCCTCGACCATGCGGCGGTGCTGAAGTCCCTGCGCGAGCAGGAGGACCTGCTGCGGCACGCGGCGCTCTACGATCCGTTGACCGGGTTGGCCAACCGGACGCTGTTCCTGCAGCGGCTCGAGCAGGCCGTCAACACCCATGCGCGGCATCCGGACCGGCACTACTCGGTGCTGCTGCTGGATCTCGACGGCTTCAAGCTGGTCAACGACAGCCTGGGGCACCTGGCCGGCGACCGGCTGCTCGTCCAGGTCGCCGAGCGGATCCGCGCCAATACCTGGGCGGCCGACGTGACGGCACGGTTCGGCGGGGACGAGTTCGCCATCCTGCTCAGCCACGCTCCCAACGGCAACGGCAACGGCAACGGCAACGGCGACGGCCCGGTCGCGGTCGCGGTCGCGGAGCGGATCCGCGCCGCGCTGGATGTCCCGTTCCAACTGGGTGAGGAGGAGTTCGTCGTTTCCGCCACCATCGGCATCTCGCGCAGTACGAGCGGGTACCAGCATGCCGAGGACGTGATCCGGGACGCCGACACCGCGATGTATTCGGCCAAGTGGCAGCGCAGGGGCTCACATGCCGTGTTCGACATCGCCATGCACGAGCGGGTCGTCGGTCGTCTGCGTACCGAGGCGGAACTGCGCCGAGCCCTGGAAACCGGGGCGTTCGAACTGCACTACCAGCCGATCGTACGGCTGAACGACGGCCTGATCTGCGCGTTCGAGGCACTGATGCGCTGGCGACATCCCGTCCGAGGACTGGTGGTACCCAACGACTTCCTGCCGATCGCGGAGGAGAGCGGGCTCATGCCGCCGATCGGACGTTGGGTACTCAGCGAGGCGTGCCGGCAGATCGGTGCCTGGCGGGCCTGCGGGCTCGGCCCCGACGGACTGCGGATGAGCGTCAACGTGTCCAATCGACAGTTCTGGCACACCCGGCTCCTCGACGATGTGGAGGAGAGTCTGCGGGCGGCGAACCTGGACCCGGCGGCCCTCATCATCGAGATCACCGAGGGCGTCATCGTGCACGACGTGCCGGCGGCCCGGCGGAAGCTGGCGGCGTTGCACGAGATGGGCGTACAGCTACACATCGACGACTTCGGCACCGGCTACTCGTCGTTGCAGGCCCTGCACCACCTGACCATTGACGCCTTCAAGATTGACCGGTCGTTCGTGGCGCCGTTGGCGACCGATGCGAAGAGCCGGGAGTTGGTGCGGTCGATCGTGTCGATGGGCATCAACCTGGGGCTGGAACTGGTGGCAGAGGGCATCGAGACCACCGCCCAGCGGGACCAGTTGCGCTTCTACGGCTGTCACCACGGTCAGGGGTACCTCTTCTCCGGGCCGGTCTCCGGAACGGACGCCGAGGCGATCCTCCGGAACGGAACTCCGGCCGGCGCTGGACGGACGGCGGCTCGATCCGTCCGGTAGCCACATCGTCACGATCGGCCAACGGCCACCCGCCGTCGGCGTCGGTCACCGGTCATCGGTCATCGGTCATCGGTCATCGGCCGATCCAACCGGGAGCACCGTGCTCGGGATATCGACTATTGTCGCTTGATATGTTTCGATCGATACTACGAAATGTTTCAGCGCCCACCACCACCGGCGGCCCACCCCGCCAGGCACCGAGGAGTCCTCCATGCCCCGTCCACGTTCCGTACCGAGACGCCTGTGCGTCACGCTCGCGGCCTTCGCCCTGGCCATCGCCGCCGGCGCCGTGGCCATCACCGTCGCGGCACCGCCGGTCGCCGCCGCCCCGTGCAACGGCTACGTGGGCTTGACCTACGACGACGGTCCCAACGCCGGCACCACCAACGCGCTGCTCAACGCGCTCACCTCGGCCGGTGCCCGGGCCACGTTCTTCAACATCGGACAGAAGGCACAGCAGAATCAGGCGCTGGTCCGAGCCCAGCAGTCGGCCGGGATGTGGATCGGAAACCACAGCTGGACCCACCCGCACCTGACCCAGATGAGCGCCGCCCAGATCACCTCGGAACTCAGCCAGACCCAGCAGGCCATCCAGCAGGCCACCGGTAGCGCACCCCGGCTGTTCCGTCCCCCGTACGGCGAAACCAACGCGACCCTCCGGTCGGTCGAAGCCCAGCTCGGCCTCACCGAGGTGCTGTGGAGCGTGGACTCCCAGGACTGGAACGGCGCGAGCACCAGCCAGATCGTCCAGGCCGCCTCCCAGCTCCAGAACGGCGGCGTGATCCTGATGCACGACGGCTACCAGACC
>NZ_JADPUN010000135.1 GCF_015690345.1 Plantactinospora alkalitolerans
GACCGACGTCCGGCTGGCGCATGATCTGTAGCGCCGCCGGTCCGGACCGGTACGACCCGAGCGCGTCCACCGTGTCGGCCAGCCCGTCCAGATGCAGCCCGCGGGTGAGCAGGGCCGCCACCGCCACGGTCACCACGCCGGCGACCAGGGGCGGACCGAGCGCACCCAGAATGCCGAGCACGGCGGCGAGGAGTACGCCGAGCAGGGCGCCGACGGCGGGTGCGAGCGCCATTGCCGTACCGGCGGCGGACCGGTCGACCCGACCGGCCCGCAGCGGCGCGACGGTGAACGTGGTGAGTGCCAGCCGGCCGCCGGCCGCGAGTCGGCCGTCAGGCACCGGGTGGGACGGTGGCGCCGCGCTGAAGCCGGTCCTCGTGGCCGGTCGGCGGCTCGTCGTCGGGGACCGAGGTCGGCCCGGGCCCGGCCGGGGCCGGTTCGATGAACTCCCGGTCGTCGTCGTCCGTTCCCGGCAGCCCCGGTTCGGGCGCCCACGGCTCCGCCGGGTCCGGGACCGGGGCGGCGGCCGGCGTCGGCTGCGGCTCGCCGGACGAGTCTGCCCCCGCGTCGGATGCTCCGGTGGCCGTCGTCGAACCGACATCGGTCGAACCGGCGTCTGTGGCGGCGATGTCGGTCGAACCGGTGTCGGTGAAAGTGATGTCTGCGGAACCGGTGTCGGCGGCGCCGGTGTCGGCGCCGGCCAGGTTCGGATGCACCGGTAGCACCGCGGCCAGGGTCAGCGCGGAACGCAGCAGCGGCAGCGCGGCCAACGCGGCCGCGCCCTCGCCGAGGCCGAGCCGCAGGTCCAGCAGCGGGGACAGGTCGAGCACGTCGGCGCCGAGCCGCACAGCCGGATGCTCGCCGTGGTCGGGCAGCAGGCACCAGTGCCGGGCCTGGCCGGCTAGATCCCGGCTGACCAGGCCGGCCGCGACTCCGACCGGTCCGTCGAGCAGCACCGGCGTCCGGCGGGCCGTCGCACCGAGCAGCACACCGGTCGCGATCGCGATATCGCCGCCGCCGATCTCGGCGAGCACGTCCTTGGCGTCCCGGGTGCTCCGCCGGGTCCGGTGCATGGCGTCGCGGACCGCCGCGCAGCGGGTCATCCAGGCGGCGTCGTCGACCTGACCGCCCGGGTTGACCACCCGACCCAGCACCGCCGCGGGTTCGGCGCCGGCCGTGGCGGCGAGCACGGCGGCGGCAGCAGCGTCCGTACCGGCGCCGCAGGCGGCCAGCACGATCAACTGGGCGCCGGCCTCGACCGCCTCCTCGGCGAGCCGCCAGCCGTAGCGCAGGGCGGTCTCCACCTCGTCCACGGACAGCGCCGGGCCGTCCTCCATCGGACCGGCGGTCGGTGCCTCGACGACCTGGAGGGTGGCGCCGGCCTCGGCCGCCAGCCGGGCGATCGGGCCCTCGCCCCGCCGGGCCTGATCGGCGCGCCGGGCAGACTCACCGGGAACGGCGCCGGCGGCGGCGCCACCGGCGTGGTCGCCGTGCAGCAACAGCACCCGTACCGACCGCCAGGGTGCCGGGGTCTCCGTACCCTGGGTGGCGGCGGCGAACGAGACGACCCGATCCAGGCTGCCGAGTCCGGGGCCGGGCAGGTCGAGCGTGCCGAGCCGGTCGACGGCGGCTCCGCCGGTGTACTCGTGCGGCATCGGCAGGTCCATTCCGGGCTGGATGACCAGTCCGGTGGCCACCACCGGCAGCGCCATGGTGGGTGCGGCCCAGGCGACTCCGGACGGCGGGTCCGGCTCGGCCGTCGGGGCCGGGGCCGTGTTCGGCCGGAGCACCTCGGGCATCGCGCCGACCACCTCCGTCCAGGCCGACGGTGTCGCCCCTGCGGCCTGCTCCGGCAGCGCCGGCGGTTCGGGGTCGCCCTGCGGAGCCCGGCCGGCCTGTGCCGGCACGTTCGGCCGTGCCGGTCCGTCGGACGTGGCCACGCCACCCGTCGAGGCCGCCGCCGTGGCCCCTGCGGCACCGTCCGGCGCGGACCCGCGCAGGCTCGGCTGATCCCCGCCGGCCTTCAGCCAGGCGGGCTGCCCGGCAACCACCAGGACTACGGCGTCGCAGGCGTCGGCAATGGCCTGGTTGGTGGCGCCGAGCGCGTCCGCGTAGGCCCGGCCGAGCGGGGTCATCGGGACCATCGACAGCCCCACCTCGGGGCTGACCAGCACCAGACGGGCCGTGCAGTCCCGGATCGCGGCGCTCAGCTCACCGATGGTGGCGACGTCGTCGGCCGGCTGGTGTGCCGGATCGAGCAGTACGGTGACCCAGCCGCCGAGGTCGTCGACCAGCAGCGTCTCACCGGGCTCCGCGTCGTTGATCAGCTCCGCGAGGCGGGACGGGTCGGCCGTGGCCTCCTCGGTCGTCCAGCGTGCCGGCCGTCGCGCCCGGTGGACCTCGATCCGGGCCGCCCACTCGGGATCGTCGGCCCCGGTCGTGGCCGTCGCGACATAACGGACAGCCGGTACATCCTCGACCAACGACTCGGCGAACTCGGACTTGCCGGACCGGATGCCACCCAGCACCAGGATCCTGCTCCACCCGTCTACGGACATGCCCGTACCTTAGAGCGCTCGGCTGGGCATCTCGCGCCGAGGTGCGGGGTCGGAGGTCCCTCCGTACGCTCTGGCTGGCTCGCACCGGCCGGCCGACTAGGCTGGCGGAGGTTTTGTCGGCGCGGAAAGATCGGCGAGGGGAGACGCGACATGCCGTGGAGTTGGCGGTACGAGGGCGCGGACGGCGGGCCGGCGAGCGGGCCGACCGAGGCGTTCAGCAGCCAGGCCGACGCCGAGTCATGGATCGGCCAGACCTGGCGGGAACTCGCCGCCGCGGGTGTCGCCACGGTGCTGCTGGTCGAGGACGACCGGGTGGAGTATCGGATGAGCCTGCAGCCCGTGGCCGAGTGACCGGATGAACTTCGATCAGCGGGACCAGGAAGGGCTCGTACTCGGAGTACCCCGGGCGGCCTTCCGGCCCAGTCCGATCTTCCTGGCCCTGGTCGCGCTCTTCGTGACCAGCGGCGTGCTGGCGTGGAACGGGTTCGGAAACATCCGGCTCGACGTGTTCCTCTTCGTGGTCTCGGGCTGGTTGGTGTCGCTGTGCCTGCACGAGTACGCGCACGCCGTGGTGGCGTTCCGGGCCGGTGACCGGAGCGTCGCCCACCGGGGTTACCTGACGTTGAATCCGCTCAAGTACAGCCACCCGCTGCTGTCGATCATCCTGCCGGTGGCGGTGGTGCTGCTCGGTGGCATCGGCCTGCCCGGCGGTGCGGTCTGGATCGACCGGCACCAGATCCCCGGCCGGCTGCGACACTCCCTGGTGAGCCTCGCCGGGCCGGCGACCAACGTGGTGTTCGCACTGCTGCTGGTGGTGCCGTTCGCCATCGGTGTGGACGTCTTCGCCCGGCCGGGGTTCTGGGCGGGGGTCGCCCTGCTCGCCTTCCTCCAGGTGACCGCGAGCCTGCTCAACCTGCTGCCGGTGCCGGGTCTCGACGGCGGCAACGTCATCCAGCCCTGGTTGTCCGCCCAGTGGCGGCGCGGCTACGACCTGATGGCCCCGTACGGCTTCCTGCTGCTCTTCGCCCTGCTCTGGAACCCCACCGTCGGCGGCTGGTTCTTCGGCGGGGTCTTCGCGATCGGGGACCTGATCGGGCTGCCCGACTACCTCTACGCCGACGGCCTCCGCCTGATCCGCTTCTGGCAGGGCTGACGTGTGAGGGCTGACGTGTAAGGAAGGGCCCCTTCTTATCGCTTTCTGTATAAGAAGGGGCCCTTCCTAACCGCTAACGGCTAACCGGTGCGGACGGAGATCAGGGCCGCTGGGCCGGGCTCTCGGTCTTGGCGGGGTCGCGTTCGGTGATCGGGTCGAGGATCTCGTCGATCGCCTTGAGCAGCCCGGCGTCGAGCTTGACCCCGGCGGCCTTGACGTTGTCGTGCACCTGCTCGGGCCGGGAGGCGCCGACGATCGCCGACGAGACGTTCGGGTTCTGCAGGACCCACGCGACGGCCAACTGCGCCATGCTCAGCCCGGCCTGCTCGGCCAGCGGCTTGAGCTGCTGCACCCGGGTCAGCACCTCGTCCGACATGAACCGGGAGATGAAGCCCGCCCCGCCGGACGAGTCGGTGGCCCGGGAACCCGCCGGCGGCTCCTGGCCGGGCAGGTACTTGCCGGTCAGCACGCCCTGGGCGATCGGCGACCAGACGATCTGTCCGATGCCGAGTTCCTCGCTGGTCGGTACCACCTCGGCCTCGATGACCCGCCAGAGCATCGAGTACTGCGGCTGGCTGGAAATGAGATGGATCTTCAGCTCGCGGGCCAGCGCGTGCGCCGCCCGGATCTCCGAGGCCTTCCACTCCGAGACGCCGATGTAGTGCGCCTTGCCGGAGTGCACGACGTCGGCGAACGCCTCCATCGTCTCCTCCAGCGGCGTCTCGTAGTCGTACCGGTGCGCCTGGTAGAGGTCGACGTAGTCGGTCTGCAAGCGGCGCAGCGACCCGTTGATCGACTCCATGATGTGCTTGCGGGACAGGCCACGGTCGTTCCGGCCCGGCCCGGTCGGCCAGTAGACCTTGGTGAAGATCTCCAGGCCCTCGCGGCGCTCGCCCTTCAGCGCCCGGCCCAGCACGGCCTCCGCCTTGGTGCCCGCGTACACGTCGGCGGTGTCGAAGGTGGTGATGCCCACGTCCAGGGCCGCGCGAACGCAGGAGAGCGCGGCCTCCTCCTCGACCTGTGAGCCGTGGGTGATCCAGTTGCCGTACGAGATTTCGCTGATCAGCAGGCCCGAACGGCCAAGGTGACGGAATTCCATACCCTCGACCCTAGTCCTCCGAGCCGCGGATGATCAGACTGGCGGGCCGGTCAGGAACACAGGTCACAGCACGGGCTTGGTGTCCGCGAGCAGCCGGTCGATCTCCTCCATCACGTCGTTCCGGCTCGGGTGCACCACGTCGATCAATGGCTCTCCACGGCGGTCGAGCGCCCCCCACTGCCCGGCACCGTCGCCCACCAGGAACGCGACCGGGTGGATGACCAGCGCCGGATGTGCCGGGGCGATGAGAACCTGCCCGGACCGGTCCACCACGCCCTTGCGCCCGCCGGAGTCCACGATCGCCAAGCCCTCGTCGGTGAACCCGTCGACGTACCGGCCGTCGGTAAGCGCCGTGCTGAATCCGGTGTAGCGGGTCGGGAGGAAGACCCGACCGGTGCGGTCGACCGCACCCCAGCCGCCGCGCCGGACAGCGGCGACACCGCGCCGGAACGGGCGTACGTCCTCGAAGCCGGCCGAGATGACCACCTTGTTGGACTTGTCGATCGCGACCCATCCGCCGGTACCGTCCCGGGAGACCCAGGCGAGGCCGTCGGAGAAGGACCCGACGCCCAGGTACCCCGCCGACGACTCGATCAGCAGGCCGCCCGACTCGTCGATCAGCTCCCATGTCCGGGTGTCCGGACGGCGTACCCAGGCTGCCCCGTCCCGGAAGGGCTGTACGTCGGCGTAGCTCGGTGCGATCGCCAACTGACCGTCCGGATCGGCGTACCCCCAGCGCTGCATCTTCTCGCTGAACTTCGGTACCGGCGGCCGGTGCACCTGGAGGATCTCGTCGCGCTCGCGCGGATAGGGGCCCCATTCGTTCTGGGCCACCTTGTTGAACACCGCGTCGAGGGCCAGTTCGGTACGGGCGATGAGGTCCGGGTCCTCGACCTTGCGCAGCTCCAGTGCCTTCTCGAAGTGGTTGCACGCCTCGATGTACCGGCCCTGGTCGTAGCAGGACCGTCCGGCGTGCTCGTGCATGGTGGCCCGCAGCCGGTCCGGCAGTTCGGAGGAGTTGGCCTCCGCGAAGAGACGGTCGGCCTCGACGAAGTCGCCGCGCCACTGCAGGACGTGCGCCAGCCGCGCCTGGGCGATCGCGATGCGTCGCAACTGCCCGGTCGCCTCCGCGTGTGCCAGTGCCAGCTTGCCGTCGGCCAGCGCCTTGCCGAGGTCGCCGAGGATGCGGGAGACGACCGCCCGCAGGCTCAGCAGCCGGGCCCGGGTGCCGTTGTCCTTCGCCGGTTCGAGCTTCTCGGTCAGCCGGTCCCGGATCGCCCGCAGCGACTCCGGGTCCTCGACCAACTCGCGCAGCGTCTCGTGGTGGAAGCGCCACTGGTACGACGCGAGCACCTGCTCCGGGTCGGTGGGTGCCGGTTCCGGGGTGACGTCCGCGGCGTCCGGCTCGGTCTTTCGGGTACCGGGCCGGACGATCGGCGTGAGCATGGTGGGCGCCCTGAGGGCGGTGGCCGCACCGGCGGCCGGCCCGGTCGGCAACACGGTGTCCGGGCTGGCCTCCGCGACCGGCGAACCGGGCGGCGACGTGGCCAGGGGCGGACCGGACGTCGGCGCGGCGGCCGACACTCCGGAACCCGCTGCCGGGGCGGGAGCGGGGGTGCCGGCGGTGGCCGGTGGTCCGGAGCCGGCTGCGGTGTCCGGCGAGCCGGGCGACGCCGCACCCGATGAGTGCTCGGGCGGGTGGCCCACAATCGCCGTACCGGAGGCGGGACCGGTGGGCGCCGGGTCGGACGCGGGACCGTTGGGCGCCGTACCGGAAGCGGTTGTCGATGGGGTGGCCCCCGCACCGGCCGTGCCGGGGGTGGCCGGCGTCCCCGACGTACCGGACGTGGTGGCGGGAGTTGGTGGGCCCGAAGGGGCGGCGGTGGGCGCCGGATCGGATACGGGTGTGCTGGCCGTAGCCGTTTCGGGAGATCCGGTCTCCGAGCCGAGAGATCCGCCGGTGGCGCCGGCGGGTCCCGTCCCACCGCCGTCGCTGGCCGGCGTGCGGTCCGTCGGTGTCGGTCGGTCCGCACGCGGACTCGGCTGTCCAGCAGGGTCGGACGTCGGGTCGGATGTCGGGCCAGATGTCGGGTCCGACGTCGGGCCAGATGCCGGGTCGGACGTCGGGCCGGTCGGATCGGCGATCGGCTGCCCGCTCGGGGCAGTGGAGACGCCCTCCGGCGCAATCGGCACGTCGGGTTCGGCCCCCCGTACCGGGGGTGGCGGGGTGGCATCGGTGAGCGGGCCGAATGTGGCGTGGTCCGCGACAGGTCCGGTCGTTGGCATGGGGGGTACGGAAGTCTCACTTAGATCGGCGGCTCGTCCGAATTCCGGTCCGGGCTCCGTTGAGGCCGGTTCGATCGGAGGCCCG
>NZ_JADPUN010000351.1 GCF_015690345.1 Plantactinospora alkalitolerans
ACCCGGATCACCCCGTGCGTGGTACCGGCCACGATGCCCGGCAGCAGCCGGGGCCACCAGCGGCCGAGCACGTCCCGCCACGGGTGCTCGGTGACCTCGCGGGTCAGGTACGCCGTCCAGTCCCCGATCCGGCGCTCGTCCCCCAACGCCTCCCGCCAGTTCAGGTCGGTGATCGCGGCGCGGGCCGCCGGCAGGTCGTCCAGCCGCGCGAGGTACCGGTCGAGCCAGCCCGTCACCCGGGCCGCGTGTCCGCGCCGGACCAGCACCTCCACGGCCATCGGACCGTGATTCGTCAGGATGTTCTCGCCCCACTCCGGCCCCGCGTGGTGCAGCCGCTGGTACGCCTCAGATAGCACCTCACTCGTCATGTGGGCAAGCCTGCCGAGCGCGGTCACGGGTGGCCAGGATTAGTCCATGGCCTAATCTACTTCCGTGATCCATCTTCATCTCAGCTCCGCGGACCTGAGCCGGATCCGCTTCGCGATCTCCCCGATGAAAGAGGTCGTGACCAGCGTGCGGGCGCTCTCCGCCGACTCCGCGACCCGGCTGCACGCACCCTGGGTCCGACAGCTCGGAGGCCGGCTGGGGGAGGTCGATCTGGAGCTGCTCACCGCCCTGATCCGACCGGCCGGCTACCTCCCCGATTTCCTGATGCCCTCGCCGTCGCAGCGGATCTCCAGTTTCGAGGCGGGACTGGCCGAGGTCGCCGCCACCGATCCGGCGACCGTTGCCGGGCAGCTGTCCCACCTCGCCGAGCACCGGGTCGCGCAACGCGGGCCGGGCGCCGCGCGCCGGATCGCGCTGATCCGGGACCTCGTCGCCGCGCCCGGGGCGGCGCTGGTCAGGATCGTGGCCGTGCTCGAACGGTACTGGCAGGCGGCCGTCGCGCCGTACTGGTCACGGATCCGGGCACTGCTGCAGGCCGACCTGACCTACCGGCTGGAGGAACTCGCCAGCGGCGGTCTGCGGCAGTTGTTCCGGACGCTGCATCCGCTGGTGAGTTTCCACGACGACACCCTGCGGATCGTCAAGTACTACGAGGGGCACGCCGATCTCCGACACCGTGGCCTGCTGCTGGTGCCCTGCGTGTTCGCCTGGCCCGACGTGATAGTCCGGACCCGCCGATCCGGGTACGCCCACCGTGACGTACTCGCCGCGCGGCCTCGGCCGGCTCTGGGAGAGCTCCGCCGTCGCGCACGACTCGCCGCTGGCAGTGGTCCTCGGTCGTAGCCGGGCAGCCATCCTCGCCCAGCTGGACCTGCCGATGTCGACCACCCAACTGGCCTGCCAGCTCAACCTCGCCGCGCCCACCCTCAGCGTCCACCTCAAGGCCCTGCACGGAGCCGGCATCGTGTCGGCCGGGCGGGACGGCCGGTCCGTCCTCTACCAGCGCACGCCGCTCGGCGACTCCCTGCTCAACGGCGCCGTCGGCTAATGCGCCTCCGGCCACCCGTCCCCGGGCCCGGACGGGCAACGGCCCGGGGCGAGCCCGACCCGGGCGCCTACTGTGCGATGTCGCGACGGAGGGCGACGGCACCGCGCAGGTAGACGTGCCGGATATCGCCGCGCGTCCGCTCGGTTTCGGCGTACGCCATCAGCCGGACCACCCTCGGCAACGCCCCCGGTACGTCGATCTCGCTCGCGCAGAGCATCGGGACCTCCCCGAAGCCGAGTTTGCGGGCAGCGGCCGCGGGAAACTCGGCCGTCAGGTCGGAGGTGGTGGTGAAGAGGACGCTGACGACATCGTCGATCATCAACTCGTTCCGGGTCATCACCTCGGTGACGAGTTCGGTGGTTGCCTCCAGGATCAGCTCCCGCTCGTTCGCCTCAACCTGGGTCGCGCCTCGGATCGCCCGCAGGGCCATGTCGCTCCTTCGCCGTCTGGGCGGCGCCGGCTTCTCGGGCCGCACTGCTGAATCGGTCGTCCCACCCTACGAGTTGTTCGACCTGCCGCTGATTCCGGCGCTCGGCATCACCGGGGTCGTCTCGGCGTCTCCCAGAACATGCCGTCGGCCGAGACGATCATGCCGTCGGCCGAGGCGATCGGTCCGCCTCGAAGATCGACACTTCCCCGCCCGCGTCCTCGCCAGTTAAGCACGGGTCTGTGCCTGCACCCTTCCGCATCGCCCGCCGCCGCACCACCGCCGACTGGAAAAGGGACGGGATGCTGACCGCATCGGTACCTCCGGCCCCACCTGCGCGGCTTACCACACAACACCTTTCCAGCACCTCTTCGATCATTCTGCCGTACCTACGCAGGAGGTGCCGCATCCACTTGCGGAACGGTAATGTGAATTGCACATTCACGTCAACGACACGTCCAACCGCCTATGGTCACACTCCGCACCGAGCATGGATCACCAGAAACCCAACCGCGATGATCCTTCCAGAATACGGACAGTTCCAAATTGGCCGATAACCGCACCGCCGGTTCGGAGGTTTCTCAGAATTCGTCCAACTGACCATCCGCAGTCCCCGTTGGACGCTCAGGCGGAAAGGGCGCCGGCGTAGGATTAGGACAGATTTTGCCGCAGTCCGGCCGACAGTCCCGAACGGCGCCGCACGTTGAGTTTGCGGTAGATCTTCGTGAGGTGCTGCTCGACCGTACTCACGGTGATGAACAGCTTGTCGGCGATCTGACGGTTGGTGGCGCCGGCGGCCGCGAGGGCCGCGACCCGGCGTTCCGCGTCCGTGAGTTCGGCCCGGCCCGGATAGGCGCTCTGGTCCGCGTCGGCGGTCTGGAGGTGTCCGTAACGAGGCGGAATTCGCGTACCGCGCCGATGCTCCTCCGCATCTTCGTCGGACGGAGCCGCCAGTTCCGCCGGAAGACGGGCCCGTTCACGGCCGTCACCGCTCGATTCGAGGATCTGCACCGCCTCACGCAGCAGGGTCAACCGGGCCGGCATGCCGTCCGTGCCGCCCCCCGTCCCGGACTGTCGATCGGCCAACCCCGACAACTGCCTCTCGATCAGCGCGCGGGCCGGTTGGCTCCGGCCCATCGCGTTCAGGGCGGCAGCGGCATCATTGCGCCAGTCCGCGACGTCCGGGGTGTCGAGGCGCCATTTCGACACCAGTTCCTCGCACGAATTGAAGTGCGTCAGCGCGGTCTCCGGATGACCCATCGCCAGGTGGTACCGCCCCAGCGCCTGCAGGTACGGCAGCGCGAACGGGGTGTCGAACATCGCCGTGGGCACCGGGAAGGTGAGGTACGACATCGCGGACCGGACATCGCCCACCTCGGTCGCCGCACGGACCGCCAGCGAGAGCGGAATGCCCACCACGACGCCCCAGGCCGGCGGTGAGATGGAATCGAGCACCGCCCGTGCCCCGTCCAGCGCCTCGGCACTGGCTCCGCGGTGCAGCGCCGCAATGACCTTGATCGTCTCGAACATGACCCGCCGCATGGGTAGGCGCCGGATCCAGGGCTCCTCCAACAGCCGGTCCGACCAGCGCACCGCCTCGTCCAGTCGGCCCGTACGCACCAGTTGGACAAGCGCGAAGAGTGCGGGCGTGAGGGAGCTGCCCGCCCGGATGCCGTGCAGCATCTGGTCGGCGCCCTCGATCTCCACGCCGTCGTAGGTCAGGCTCACCGCCGAGTTCAGGAACGTCGCCGCGCTGATCGGACCGGACGGGGCCAACGGAACGTCCCGAGCCCGGCCGGCTTCTCCACCGATGACACCGACCGGCAGGCCCGGCTGGCAGAAGGCGACCCAGAGTCGCGCGATGGCCCCGGCACCCGGCGCTGCCGGCCACCGGGTGTCGTTCGCCGGATGCTCGTCCGTGGATGTGGACTCGAGAACGCGCAGCAACTCGTCGGCCTCGGCGAAGTCACCCCGCCAGAGCAGCTGGTTGACCGGTACGAGCGCGGCCTCGCCGGTCAACAGGCCGGCACGGACGTCCTGACCCAGATGATGCAGGTAGCGCGCCGCCTTGCCGGGATCGATGTGCCACTGGGCGTCCGCGAGCAACGCGATGATCTGCGCCCGGTGCCGGTCGTCGGCGACCATGCCCGAGGCGTGCCGCAGGTAGTTGACCGCGTCGACGACGTCGCCGGCCGCCATCGCCTCCCGCGCGGCCTCGTGCAGGATGGCCACCCGCCACGACGCTCCCGGCCTCGCGAAGTCATGTGCGGCCATCAGCAGGTCGGCGACCGCCACCGCCGGTGCCCCGCTGCCGTGCAGCAGTTCGGCCGCCCGGCCGTGCATCGCGCGCAGGTCCCGCAGCGGTACGTCGGCGAGAACGGCGAGTCTCGCCTCCTCGTGCCGGAACCGCTCCGCCGTCAGTAGTCCCATCGCCCTCAAGTCGAGGATGCTGGCATGTACGGAGCTGGCGTCGACGCCGAGGAGTTCACCGATCAGCCACGGTGTCGCGGAGGCGCCGAGCACCGCCACCGCCCGGGCGACCGCCACCATTCCCGGCTCGGACCGGTGTAGACAGCGCAGTACGGCCTCCCGGAACGCCGGGCCGGGCTCCGGCTCCCCCGACACCGACGCACCCGCCGAGTAGTCGTCGATCAGCGCGTGCAGGAGGAGCGGATTGCCGCCGCTGGTCTCCGCCCAGAGTTCGGCGATCTCCTGCGGTCGCTCGACACCCATCCGCTCGGTCAACTGTTCGGCGACGCCGTCGCGCGTCAACGGAGCCAGCCTGATCCGGTGGCAGTACGGCAGGTGCAGCGTCTCCGCGTGCAGCGCCGTCAGCTCCCGTTCGTGCGACGAACTCTCGGTCAGCACCATCAGCACGGCCGACCACTCGATCCGGCGGACGAGGTAGGCCAGGCAGCGCAGCGACTGCTCGTCGGCGAAGTGGACGTCGTCGACGACGATGACGATCCGCCTGCCCTCGGCGAACCCGCAGATCGTCCGGCAGATCTCCTGCACCAGGGCGAACGGAGCCTGCGACGCGGTGTCGGTACCGGTACCGGTCTCCTCGGCCGGCAAGGGGTCAGGCATGCCCGCCATCCGCATGGACTTCATCAACTGCCGTACCAGGCCGAACGGATGCGGGCGCTCGGTGACCGACGCGGTCACCGAGAAGGACACGCCCTCGTGCCGACCTGCCTGCTCCACCGTGGCCTGGAGCAGGGCCGTCTTTCCCGATCCCACCGGGCCGCTGACGATGACGGCAGCGCCCTTACCCTCCCGACACTCCGAGTAAAGTTGATCGATAAGGCGAAATTCAATATCACGTTCCCCGAGCCTCACAGGTCCCCCGTACCGATGCACCCGCCGGTGATATCGCCTGCATTTCCATCGTAGTAGGGCAAGCCTGCCTTGTGACCCGATCAGACCCGTCGGGCTCACGACCGTCGGACACACGCGCTCCGAGCGCAGCGACGCCACCAGGAATGTCGCAGGTCGCGGTCGCGGGAACGCCTCCGTCCGTCGAGCAGATTGACCGGCGATTGCCTTCCACGATGCTTAATAGGTGGGACGGCTGCGGGTCAACGGGTACGAATCCGGTCGGCCGGACGACGTCGCGCCGGAACCGTGGCCCCTTCCCCGCGTCAGGGTGGCGACCGCATCCGGACGGTCCGGCCGCATCATCACCGTCATGATCTACCGGGTCGCTCGGGTTGTGGTGGACCCCGCGAATCCAGACCGGACGGCCCCGTCGCCGTCTGACGAACGACGGGCACGGCGGTGCGGTACACGCCGCGACAGCCGGACAATGGCCACGAGCCGGCTCGGCACACCGTTGGGTGCAGCGGACGGCCGGTCGGGTACGAGGGACGTACGGACGGACTCCCACGGCGATACGGATTCCGGATTCGGTACGGGTGACAGAGATCGCTCCCGACCGATAATTGGGGAACAATAGCAGCCCGGGACGTACACCTCCAGCGCCGAATGGCATCCCACAAAGCGTTCACCGTCGGGACGCCACAGCCCTGTAGCCAGAACCGTTGGTGCGTTTTACACTCCGAAGGATTTCGATCATTCATCGGCCAGGGGGCATCATGATTGATTCCACGGAGGCAACGGAGCCACCGGAAGATGTCTCGATCGATTATCTCGAGATATACGTGGAGAACCTCGAACGGGCCGCATTCAACTGGGTCGACAGGTACGCGTTTACCGTGGTGGGCACCCGCCATTCTCCGGAACACCGCAGCATCGCCCTGCGGCACGGATCCATCACCCTGGTGCTCACCCAGGCCACGTCCGACCTGCATCCCGCATCGGCGTACGTGCTCAGTCACGGTGACGGTGTCGCGGACATCGCCTTGCGTAGCGCCGATGTGGAGGCGACCTTCCGTACGGCGGCCGCCAACGGTGCCGAGATCCGCCGCCGGCCGACCCGGCACGCGGGCCGCGGCCCCGCCGTGACGGCTGTGATCGGCGGCTTCCAGGACGTCGTACACACGCTCGTGCAGCGCGCGCCCGGCGAGGGTCCGGGCCTGCCGGTCGGTTTCGTCGAAACCCTCCGTCAGGACGGCGGGCAGTCGGACGACGTGGGCCTGCTCGGCGTCGATCACATCGCGGTCTGCCTCGACGCGGGCACCCTCGGGTCCACCGTGGACTTCTACCGGGCCGCCCTGGGCCTCCGCGACGTCTTCGAGGAGCGCATCGTCGTCGGCGACCAGGCGATGGAGTCGACGGTCGTGCAGAGCCGCTCCGGTGGGGTGACCCTGACGCTCATCGAGCCCGACCCCTCGACCGAGCCGGGGCAGATCGACGAGTTCCTGAAGAGCCACCAGGGTGCCGGCGTCCAGCACGTCGCGTTCTCGTCCGGGGACGCGGTCCGCGCGGTACGGGCGCTGGGCCGGCGCGGCGTCTCCTTCCTGCACACCCCGCCGGCCTACTACGACCGGCTCGACCGGCGGGTGGCGCTCGGACGCGACAGGTCGGAGCGCCTCCGCGCCGCGAACGTACTGGTGGACGAGGATCACGACGGGCAGCTGTTCCAGATCTTCACCGCGTCCGACCACCCCCGGCACACGCTCTTCTTCGAGATCATCGAGCGGCAGGGCGCCCGGACGTTCGGCAGCGCGAACATCAAGGCGCTTTACGAGGCGGTGGAGCTGGAAAGGACGGGTCATGACAGGCCCCAACGCTGACGCGGCACTCGCGGCCGTGAGAGGGTCGCCGCCGCCCGCGCCGCCGCCGCCCGCGCCGCCGGTGGT
>NZ_JADPUN010000223.1 GCF_015690345.1 Plantactinospora alkalitolerans
GTCCGCGGCGGCCCGCGCGTCGCGGACAAGCCGGCGGGACCGGCGCCGGCACCGACGTCGAGTACCGGCGGCCGGTAGCCGTCCGGGAGGCAACGGCGGAACCTGCCTTCCTCGACATCCTGGTGCCACCGGCGACACCTGTCACCGGTGGCACCAACGCGTTCCGGAGGTGTGCGTCCGGGGGGCGGTCCGACCGGGGGAAAGCCGGGGAACATCAGGCAACCGGGCACTGCCGGCTTTCCGAACCGTCAGCGCTGGCTGTTGTACGCCTGCACCACCGACGACGGAATGCGTCCGCGCTCGGAAACCTCGTAGCCGTTCTGCACGGCCCATTCCCGGATGGCGCGGTTCAGGTCGCGGTCACTTCGAGTCGGGCTCGTGGCGGGACCGCGCCGAGTGGATCGACGGCTTTCCACCGAGCCGCGCCCCACCCGGCTACCCGCGTGGATGTAGGCGTCCAACGCCTTGCGGAGCTTGCCGGCGTTCTTATCCGACAGGTCAATGGTGTAGTTGACACCGTCCAGACCGAACTCGACAGTGCGGTCGGCTTCGCCGCCGTCGAGGTCGTCGGTCAGAAGTGTGATTACCTGCTTCGCCATGGTTGATTACTCCTCGTGAACATTTATTGCCAGGGGTTGAGTTTGACTGATCGGAAGCGAATTGTGCAAGACATTGGACATTTCCTGGGCGAAAACCACAGGCTCTGCGGACTTCTGTTCCACGCGTTGACGCCCGGTATCGGCGATCCTCGTATCCACCGGGGCTGTCCGTACGGTCGGCGTGACGGTAGCGGCAAGGGCCGGATTACCGCGCGTCCGGCGCGTCCGGCGTAATCCCGCAGTAGGCATTTCGGGTCGGGGACCCGCTCGCAGGATCCGCTGTCGGCGCCGCGTTCACGGTGCTCCGAACCGGGGCCGCCGCCATCGTCATCCGGAAAGGGTCGTCAGGCCGAGGGCGGTCCGGAACTGGTCCGGGCGACGAACGTGGGCGTCAACGAGATCCGGCGGTTCGTCCGGGAGTCGCCGTTGAGCTGTTCGATCAGCAGGTCCAGGCTGCGTCGGCCGAGTTCGGCGAAATCCTGTCGGACCGTGGTCAGTGGCGGCAGGAAGTAACTGGATTCGGGTACGTCGTCGAAGCCCACCACGCTGACCTCGTCCGGCACCCGCCGGCCAGCCTCGTGCAGGGCGCGTAGCGCGCCGAGAGCAATCTGGTCGTTGGCGCAGAACACCGCCGTGACCGACGGGTCGGTGGCGAGCAGTCGACCCTGCTCGTACCCGGACCGGGCGCTCCAGTCGCCCGGCCGCGGCGCGGGTACCGGAGCGGCGACGGCGTACAGCGCCTCACGCCAGCCGTCGATCCGGTCCTGCGCCTCCGGCCAGTCCGCCGGCCCGGTGATGTGGTGCACGGTGGCGTGACCGAGGGCCAGCAGGTGCCGGGTGGCCATCGCGGCCCCGGCGGCGTTGTCGATGCAGACGGTGGGCACGGACTCGCCGCCACCGCCGACGCCGACCACGGCCAGCCCGGCCGGCGCCTGGGAGAGCGCGGCGACCACCGTGTTCTTCGGTGTGATCGCCACGATGCCCTCTACCGACTGCTCGCAGAGCCGGTCGATCGCCTCCAGCACCGACTCGCGGTCCAGTGACCGGACGCTGGCGACGCTGACGAAGTAGCCGGCGGTGCGGGCCGCCTGCTCGATTCCGTACAGAGTGGAGGCTGGGCCGAACAGCGTCGTCTCGAAGGCGACCAGTCCCAGCGTGCGGGACCTGCGGGTGACCAGGGTACGGGCGGCGGAGTTGCGCCGGTAGTTCAACGCCCGCATCGCGGCCAGCACCCTCTCCCGGGTCTCCGGCCGCACGTTCGGGTGGTCGTTGAGCACCCGGGAGACGGTCTGGTGCGAGACACCGGCCAGCCGTGCGACATCGCGCATCACCGAGCCCCGGGTCCGCTGCGGCGCACCGGTCGGCTGATCATCGGCGTCGATCCGGTCAGCAGTCAACGGCGGCTCCCTCGTTTCGACCAGCCGCCCGGTACGGGCGACGAAGGTGTCGCAAAATCACGGATGCATACCGTCGATGGATGTACCTCTTGACGGGCAGCATGAGAACGTTAACATTCTCGACACAGGAAGCCCCACGCAACGTCCGGCATGCCCTCAGTGCTGGTGTTTCAAGTGGAAAAGTAGGCCGGCGGCAGCGAACCCGGCTGTCGTGGAGGAGGCGGTGCGCCGGCCGTACCCGGCTCCCGGTGTGAACGGTAACCACGACAGCTGACGATGTTCCCAAGGCGAGGAGGAAACGGTGCTGAAAAAGATCTCCGCCGTTGTACTCGGCGGACTGATGGTGACCGCATTGGCCGCCTGCGGGGGCGAGAACGGTGCGGGCGGTAGCCAACCGGACGACGGCAAGATCACCCTGGGCTTCGCCCAGGTGGGAGCCGAGAGCGGCTGGCGTACGGCCAACACCAAGTCCATCCAGGACTCGGCCAAGGCGGCCGGCATCGACCTGCAGTTCTCCGACGCGCAGCAGAAGCAGGAGAACCAGATCAAGGCGATCCGGTCGTACATCACGCAGAAGGTCGACGTCATCGCCTTCTCCCCGGTGGTGGAGTCCGGGTGGGACACGGTGCTCAAGGAGGCCAAGGATGCCAAGATCCCTGTCATCCTGACCGACCGGGCGATCGACTCCCCGGACACCACGCTCTACAAGACCTTCATCGGGTCGGACTTCGTGCTCGAGGGCAAGAAGGCCGGCGAGTGGCTGGTCGGCGAGTACCAGGGCAAGCCGGAGCCGGTGAACATCGTGGAGTTGCAGGGCACCACCGGCTCGGCGCCGGCCAACGACCGCAAGTCCGGCTTCGCCGACGTCATCAAGGCCGACCCCAAGTTCAAGATCGTGGCGTCCCAGACCGGCGAGTTCACCCGGGCCAAGGGCAAGGAGGTCATGGACGCCTTCCTGAAGGCCAACAAGGACATCGACGTGCTGTACGCGCACAACGACGACATGGGTCTCGGCGCTATCGAGGCGATCGAGGGGGCTGGCCTGAAGCCGGGCGTGGACATCAAAATCATCACCGTGGACGCGGTGAAGGACGGGATGCAGGCGCTGGCCGACGGGAAGATCAACTACATCGTCGAGTGCAGCCCGCTGCTCGGGCCACAGCTGATGGAACTGGTGGAGAAGGTCGTCGCCGGCGAGTCGGTGCCGGAGCGCGTGCTGACCGAGGAGACCGCGTTCAACCAGGAGCAGGCGAAGGCGGCACTGCCGAACCGCCAGTACTGAGCGGCGCGGTCAGCGGCGCGGGCAAGCCGGCACGACGGACGGAGGCAGGCCGATGGCCACGGTGGGGGAGCCCGCACCGATCCTGACCATGACGGGGATCAGCAAGCAGTTCCCCGGCGTCAAGGCCCTCGACGGGGTCGACTTCCGGCTCTTCACCGGCGAGGTGCACGCGCTGATGGGGGAGAACGGCGCCGGCAAGTCGACGCTGATCAAGGTGCTGACCGGGGTGTACGACGTCGATGAGGGCGACATCGTCGTCGACGGTACGCCGGTGTGCTTCGCCGGCCCGTTGCAGGCGCAACAGGCCGGCGTGAGCACCGTCTACCAGGAGGTCAACCTCTGCGCCAACCTGTCCGTCGCGGAGAACATCCACATCGGCCGGGAGCCGCGTCGGTTCGGGGCGATCCGGTGGGGCGAGATGCGGCGCCGGTCCCGGCGACTGCTCGACGGGCTGGGGCTGGACATCGACGTCTCAGCCCCGCTCGGCACGCACTCCCTCGCCGTACAGCAGATGGTCGCCATCGCCCGGGCGATCGACATCTCCGCCAAGGTGCTCATCCTCGACGAGCCGACCTCGAGCCTCGACGCCAGCGAGGTCGACCAGCTCTTCCGGGTGATGCGCCAGCTGAAGGAGGAGGGGATGGCGATCCTGTTCGTCACCCACTTCCTCGACCAGGTCTACGAGGTCTCCGACCGGATGACGGTGCTGCGCAACGGCCGGCGGGTCGGCGAGTACGCCACCCGCGACCTGAGCCAACTCGACCTGGTCAGCGCGATGATCGGCAAGGAACTCGCGGTCCTGGAGGAGTTGGAGGAGCAGCCCCGGCGGTCCCTGGCCACCCTGGAACGGGACCGGCCGGTGGTCGAGGCGGCCGATCTCGGGCGCAAGGGCGCGGTGGCCCCGTTCAGTCTGACCATCCACCGGGGCGAGGTGGTCGGGCTGGCCGGGCTGCTCGGCTCCGGTCGTACCGAGGTGGCCCGGCTGCTCTTCGGAGCGGACCGGGCCGACCACGGTCAGCTCCGGGTGGACGGCGAACCGATCTCGCTGCGCGGCCCCCGGGCCGCGATGTCCCACGACATCGCCTTCTGCTCCGAGAACCGGCGTACCGAGGGGCTGGTGGCGGACCTCACCGTCCGGGAGAACATCATCCTGGCCGTGCAGGCCGCCCGGGGCTGGTCCCGCCCGCTGCCACGGCGGCGGCAGGACGAACTCGTCGACCGCTACGTCCAGGCGCTGCGGATCGTGCCGGCCAATCCGGAGGCGTTGGTCGGCCAGCTCAGCGGCGGCAACCAGCAGAAGGTGCTGCTCGCCCGCTGGCTGATCACCGAACCTCGGCTGCTGATCCTGGACGAGCCGACCCGGGGCATCGACGTCGGCGCCAAGGCGGAGATCCAGCGGTTGGTGGTCACGCTGTCCGACGGCGGGATGGCCGTCCTCTTCATCTCCGCCGAGCTGGAGGAGGTGCTCCGGCTGAGTCACAAGATCGCCGTACTACGGGACCGGCGGATGGTCGACGAGCTGGCCAACGACGACGAGGTGACCGCGGAGCGGATCATGTCGATCATCGCGAGCGGCAACGGCGCGGCACCGTCCGAGGACGGTCCTCCGCCGTCAGATCCTGACATGGTCGTGATCCGGAAGGAGGTGTGATGGCCGGCGTGATCCGGCACCGGTTCTTCTGGCCGGTGGCCACCCTGCTGATCCTGTTGGTGAGCAACCTGTTCTTCAGCCCCGACTTCTTCGCCGTCGAGGTACGCCAGGGACACCTGTACGGGAGCCTGATCGACATCGTGCGGTTCGGTGCACCGTTGATCCTGGTCTCGCTCGGCATGACCCTGGTGATCGCGACCGGTGGGATCGACCTCTCGGTGGGCTCCGTGGTCGCCATCTGCGGAGCCCTCGCGTGCCTGCGGATCAGCGGGCTCGGTGACCAGAACAGCGTGCTCGGGGTGCTGCTCGCGGTGGGGCTCGCCCTCGGGCTGGCCCTGCTGCTCGGCGCCTGGAACGGCCTGCTGGTCGCCCAGGCCGGCATCCAGCCGATCATCGCCACGCTCATCCTGATGGTCGCCGGACGGGGTCTGGCCCAGCTCATCACCGATGGGCAGATCATCACGATCAACAGCTCTCCGTACAAGTTGATCGGTGGCGGCTACTGGCTCACCGTGCCGTTCTCGATCCTGGTCGCGCTTGTGGTGTTCGGCTTCGCGCTGCTGCTCACCCGCCGTACCGCGCTCGGACTGCTGATCGAGTCGGTCGGCGGCAACGCCGAGGCGAGCCGGCTGGCCGGGATCCACTCCCGGCGGATCATCTTCACCGGCTACGTCTTCTGCGGCCTCTGCGCCGGCATCGCCGGACTGATGATCAGCTCCAACGTGTCCAGCGCCGACGGCAACAACGCCGGACTCTGGATCGAACTCGACGCCATCCTCGCGGTCGTCATCGGCGGTACGTCGCTGGCCGGCGGACGGTTTTCGCTGGGCGGGACGGTACTGGGTGCGCTGATCATCCAGACCCTGACCACCACCATCTACAGCATCGGCATCCCGCCGGAGACGACGCTGCTCTTCAAGGCCCTGGTGGTGACCCTGGTCTGCCTGTTGCAGTCGCGGGCCTTCCGGGCGAAGGTGTTCCACCGCCGCCCGATGCCGCCACCGGCGCAGCCGGACCGGCAACAGGAGCCGAAGGTGGAGGTGCCGGCATGAGCGAGCGGAGCGAGCGATTCGGTCGGCTCAGCGCGGCGAAAGCTGATGGGTCCGACGAGCGCGTCGAGGAGGGGACATGAGCGCAGTACCGGGGACGGTGGGTGCGGGCCGACCGCGCGTCCTGCGACCGCAGCAGAAGTACCTGCCGCTGTTCGCCACCGGAGCGCTACTGGTCCTGATGTACAGCGCCGGCGTGCTGCGCTACGAGGGCTTCTCCGACACCCAGGTCGTGTTGAACGTATTCGTCGACAACGCGTTCCTGCTGGTCGTCGCGGTCGGCATGACCTTCGTCATCCTGACCGGCGGGATCGACCTCTCGGTCGGCGCCGTGGTGGCCCTGACCACGATGATCTCGGCCTCGTTGCTCCAGGACCAGGGCTGGTCGCCGTACCTGGTCCTGCCGCTGGTGCTGCTGATCGGCGCCCTGCTGGGGCTGGGCATGGGCTGCATCATCCACTACTTCGAGGTCCAGCCGTTCATCGTGACCCTCGCCGGGATGTTCCTGGCCCGCGGCCTCTGTTACACGATCAGCACGTCGTCGATCCCGATCAACGACCCGCTCTGGACCTCGATCGCGCAGCAACGGATCCGGTTCGGCGGATTCTTCATCTCCGTCAGCGTCCTGATCGCCCTGGCGGTGGTCGCGATCGGCATCTACGTGCTCGGCTACACCCGACTCGGCCGCAACACGTACGCCATCGGCGGCAACCCGCAGTCGGCGTTGCTGATGGGGCTGCCGGTGGCGCGTACCCGGATCGCGGTCTACACGATCAGCGGATTCTGCTCGGCACTCGGTGGTGTGCTGCTCAGCTTCTACATGCTCTCCGGAAACAGCGGGCACGCGGTCGGCACGGAACTCGACGCGATCGCGGCCGTGGTCATCGGCGGCACCCTGCTGACCGGTGGCTCCGGCTACCTGGTCGGCACGGTGCTCGGCGTCGTGGTGCTCGGCCTCATCCAGACCATCGTCACCTTCCAGGGTGACCTGAGCTCCTGGTGGACCAAGATCGTCATCGGTGTGCTGCTGTTCGCCTTCATCGTCCTGC
>NZ_JADPUN010000141.1 GCF_015690345.1 Plantactinospora alkalitolerans
ATACGAGATAGGCTCCGGTCTCGTGGGCTCGGAGATGTGTATGAGAGACAGTGGTCGCGCTGACCCTTCCGGTGCCGGACGACGAGGACGCGCCGGCCGTGCTGCGGGCCACCGCCGAGGGCGCGCTGCTCGGCGCGTACCGGTTCGCCGGCTACAAGACCCGCCCGCAGCCGACCCGGCGCCCGCCGGTGACCTCGGTCGCGGTGCACGTGCCGGACGCCGGTGACGAGCGCGCCCTGGCGGAGATCGCTCGGGCCACGGTGGTGGCCCGGTCGGTCGGCCAGACCCGGAACTGGGTGAACACCGCGCCGAACGAGCTGCGCCCGCCGTCGTTCGCCGACTCGGTCGCGGCGGCGGCCCGGGAGGCCGGCCTCGGCGTGGAGGTGCTCGACGAGCACGCGCTGGCGGACGGGGGCTACGGCGGCATCCTGGCCGTCGGACTGGGCTCGTCGGCACCGCCCCGGCTGGTGAAGCTCTCCTACGACCCGGCCGGCGCCGGCTCGGACAAACCGGCCAAGCGGGTCGCGCTGGTCGGCAAGGGCATCACCTTCGACACCGGCGGTGTCTCGATCAAGCCGGCCCAGGGCATGTGGGAGATGAAGTCCGACATGGCGGGGGCGGCGGCGGTCGCCGCCACGATGCTGGCCATCGCCGAGCTGCGGCCGGCGGTAGCGGTGACGGCGTACCTGCCGATGGCCGAGAACATGCCCTCGGCCACCGCGTACCGGCCGGGCGACGTGGTGACGATGTACAACGGCAAGCGGGTCGAGGTGCTCAACACCGACGCCGAGGGCCGGATGGTGCTCGGCGACGCGATGGCCCGGGCGTGCGAGGACGGCTGCGACTACCTGTTCGAGACGTCCACGCTCACCGGCGGCCAGGTGGTCTCCCTGGGCAAGCGGGTGGCCGGGGTGATGGGTACGACCGAACTCTGCCTGCGGGTGCAGACCGCTGGCGACGCCACCGGCGAGCCGACCTGGCCGATGCCGCTGCCGGACGACGTCCGCAAGGGGATGGACTCGGACGTCGCGGACATCTCTCAGGTCAACGCGTCGATGGACCGGGCCGGGCACATGCTCCAGGGCGGCGTGTTCCTGCGCGAGTTCGTCACCGACGACGTGTCGTGGGCGCACATCGACATCGCCGGCCCGAGCTACCACTCCGGCGAGCCGACCGGCTACTGGGCCAAGGGTGGCACCGGGGTTCCGGTCCGTACCCTGCTGGAACTCGTCGAAGATATCGCCGCCAACGGCTGAACCCGGTCATCCCCGCCGGTCCGGCGCCATCCGGCGCCGGACCGGCGGGTGCCCGTTCCTGGATCGGCGCGTCAGGTGGCCGACCGCTTGCGGCGCTCGTTGAAGTCGCGCATCCGCTGCGGGTACCCCATCAGTCGGACGTCGTAGACGGGGATCGCCATCCGGTGGGCGAACCGTCGGGCGCCGTCCGGGCCGTCGATCCGGCGCCGGGTCCACTCACCGTCGTGCGCGATCAACATCACCGTGGTCTCGGTCACGGTCGTCCGGGGTTCGATGAACGCCTCGACACCCCGCTTCGATCTGACAAACTGTTCGAGATGGTCGAGATCCGCACGGCTGGCCGGACGATCGCCCGCCGTGACAACCGCCTTCTTCCGTCGGCGAAACCAGGCCACCGGATCGTCTCCTCCCCGCCACACGCGTCCCGCCGGTAACTGGCGACTCCGGCAAGCGTACGTCCCGACACCGTGTCCTTGGGCACCGCGACGTGTCCTTGGGCACCTCGGTACGCGGCCCGCTTCCACAAGTGACAAGATGGCCGAGGTGGGCTCTCCCCGATCCGAACTGGTAGTTCGGGTAAAGTCCACGCCCCTCCGGCCGAAAGGCGTCGACCGGGGGCGGTGGTATGCCCGGTTGACCGGCATCACCCTCGTAGCAGCGACGCGACCTGGGAGTTAACTGTGAGCGAGCCGAACGGCGAGACCTTCGATGTCGTCATTCTCGGAGGTGGCAGCGGCGGGTACGCGGCGGCGCTGCGCGCCGTGCAGCTGGATCTGTCCGTAGCGCTGATCGAGAAGGGCAAGCTGGGCGGCACCTGCCTGCACAACGGCTGCATCCCCACGAAGGCGCTGCTGCACGCGGCCGAGATCGCCGACCAGACCCGCGACTCCGAGCAGTTCGGCATCAAGGCCGAGCTGGTCGGCATCGACATGTCCGGCGTCAACGCGTACAAGGACGGCGTGATCGCCCGGCTCTACAAGGGCCTGCAGGGCATGATCAAGAGCGCCAAGATCACCGTGGTGGAGGGCGCCGGCAAGCTGGTCGGCCCGAACACGGTCGAGGTCGACGGGGCCCGGTACACCGGCCGCAACGTCATCCTGGCGACCGGCTCGTACGCGCGCACCCTCCCCGGCCTGGAGATCGACGGCGAGCGGGTGATCACCAGTGACCACGCGCTGACCCTCGACCGCGTGCCGGCCTCGGCGATCGTGCTCGGCGGCGGCGTCATCGGCGTCGAGTTCGCCAGCGTCTGGCGTTCCTTCGGGGTCGACGTGACGATCATCGAGGCGCTGCCCCGGCTGGTGGCTGCCGAGGACGAGGAGTCCTCGAAGGCGTTGGAGCGGGCTTTCCGCAAGCGCGGCATCACCTTCAAGACCGGCAAGCGTTTCGAGAAGGTGGAGCACACCGAGTCGGGCGTCAAGGTCACCATCGAGGGCGGCGACACCTTCGAGGCCGAGTTGCTGCTCGTCGCGGTCGGTCGTGGCCCCGTCACCGCCGACCTCGGGTACGAGGAGCAGGGCGTCAAGATCGACCGTGGCTTCGTACTGACCGACGAGCGTCTGCGTACCGGCGTACCGAACGTCTACGCGGTCGGCGACATCGTGCCCGGCCTCCAGCTCGCGCACCGGGGCTTCCAGCAGGGCATCTTCGTGGCCGAGGAGATCGCCGGGCGCAACCCGGCCGTGATCGACGAGAACGGCATTCCCCGGGTCACCTACTCCGACCCGGAGCTGGCCTCCGTCGGGCTCACCGAAGCCCGGGCGAAGGAGCAGTACGGCGCCGACAAGATCAAGACGTACAACTACAACCTCGGTGGCAACGGCAAGAGCCAGATCCTCAAGACCGCCGGTTTCGTCAAGCTCGTCCGGGTCGTCGACGGCCCGGTCGTCGGCGTACACATGGTCGGTGCCCGGGTCGGCGAGCTGGTCGGCGAGGCGCAGCTCATCTTCAACTGGGAGGCTTACCCGGCCGAGGTGGCGCAGCTCATCCACGCCCACCCCACCCAGAGCGAGGCGCTCGGCGAGGCCCACCTGGCCCTGGCCGGCAAGCCGCTGCACGCCCACGCCTGACCACAGATTTTCCGCGGCACCCGGTGGCGACCGGGGGCAGGATCGCAGAGGCCACGAAGGAGTCTTGAAAGATGCCGGTATCGGTCACCATGCCCCGGTTGGGCGAGAGCGTCACTGAGGGCACCGTCACCCGGTGGCTGAAGCAGGAGGGCGACCGGGTCGAGGTCGACGAGCCCCTGCTCGAGGTTTCCACCGACAAGGTCGACACCGAGATCCCCTCCCCGGCCGCCGGTGTGCTGGCCCGGATCGTGGTGAGCGAGGACGAGACCGCCGAGGTCGGCAGCGAACTGGCGGTGATCGACGGCGAAGGCGAGTCGACCGGCGAGACCGCCCCGGCGCAGCCGGAGCAGGCCGAGGCCGAACCGGCCGTGGCGGAGCAGGAACAGGCCGCTCCGGCCGAGACCGCGCCGCCGGCCGAGACCCCCGCGTCGAGCGGCCAGCAGGAGCAGGCCGAGCCGGAGACCGTGGCGGCGCAGACCGCCTCGGACGGTGACGGTGGCACGGTGCTCAAGATGCCGGCGCTGGGCGAGAGCGTCACCGAGGGCACGGTCACCCGCTGGCTCAAGGAGATCGGCGACACCGTCGAGGCCGACGAGCCGCTGGTGGAGGTCTCCACCGACAAGGTGGACACCGAGATTCCCTCCCCGGTCGCCGGAACGCTGCTGGAGATCCGGGTCGGGCAGGACGAGACCGCCCCGGTCGGCGCCGATCTGGCGGTGATCGGGGCCGCTGGCGGCGCACCGGCCAAGCAGGCCGAGCAGGCCGAGCCGGAGAAGTCGGCCCCGGCCGCCGCTGCCGAACCGGAGAAGCCGGCAGCACCGGCACAGGCACAGGCACGACCGGCAGCACAGGCACAGGCCGGGGCGTCGTACCAGGCTCCGGCGCCGGAGACCGAGCGCTCCGACCAGCCGGTCCGGACCGAGCAGGCCGCCACACCGGCACCCGCACAGGCGTCGGCACCCGCGCCGGCCGCCGGGCAGGCCGGCAGTGAGAACGGCGCCGGGTACGTCACCCCGCTGGTCCGCAAGCTCGCGGGCGAGCAGGGCGTCGACCTGTCCACCCTCTCCGGCAGCGGCGTCGGTGGCCGGATCCGCAAGCAGGACGTGCTGGCAGCGGCGGAGCGGGCCAAGGCGGAGCGCGCCAAGGCCGCCCAGCCCGCGCCGCAGGCCGCCGCACCCGCCGAGCCGGCTGCGAAGGCACAGCCGAGTCCGTTGCGTGGCAGCACCCAGAAGATGACCCGGATCCGTTCCGTCATCGCGAAGCGGATGCAGGAGTCGCTGCACGAGTCGGCGCAGCTCACCACCGTGGTCGAGGTGGACGTCACGAAGGTGGCGAAGCTGCGGGCCAAGGCCAAGGACGGCTTCCTGCAGCGGCACGGGGTGAAGCTGTCGTTCCTGCCGTTCTTCGCGCTGGCCGCGGTGGAGGCGCTGCAGACGTACCCGGTGGTCAACGCCCGGATGGACCTTGACGCCGGCACGATCACCTACCCGGAGGCGGAGCACCTGGGCATCGCCGTGGACACCGAGCGCGGTCTGATGGTGCCGGTCATCCACAACGCCGGGGATCTGAACCTGGCCGGACTGGCCCGACGGGTCGCCGATCTCGCCGAGCGGACGCGTACCAACAAGATCAGCCCGGACGAGATCGCGGGTGCCACCTTCACGTTGACCAACACCGGCAGCCGGGGGGCCCTGTTCGACACCCCGATCGTGCCCGCGCCGCAGTCGGCGATGCTCGGCACCGGCGCGGTGGTGAAGCGCCCGATGGTGATCAACGATCCGCAGCTCGGTGAGGTGATCGTGCCGCGCTCGATGATCTACCTGGCACTCTCCTACGACCACCGACTGGTCGACGGCGCCGACGCCGCGCGGTTCCTGACGGCGATCAAGGAGCGGTTGGAGGGCGGCCAGTTCGAGGCCGAACTCGGGCTGTCCTGATCCAACGGGACCTCTCCAGGGGCGTTCGGCCGGTGGCCGGGCGCCCCTGAGCCCATCTGGGAGCCTGGTCGGCAGCGAGCCGATGTGGCCGGCGCCACCGGTCTGGGCGAAGATACCGGAATGCGCATCCTGGTAGCCGGCGCGTCCGGCTTTCTCGGTACCCGTCTGACGGATCTGCTCCGGGCGGAGGGCCACGAGGTGGTCCGGCTGGTCCGACGGCCCGCCCGCGCAGCGGACGAGGTCCAGTGGGACCCGGGTGCCGACCAACTCGACCCGGCCTCGCTGGCCGAGGTCACGGCGGTGGTCAACCTGGCGGGCGCGAACATCGGTGACCGGCGCTGGGACGCCGGTTTCAAGGAGGTGTTGCGGAGCAGCCGGGTCGACACCACCGCCACCCTGGCCAGGGCGATCGCCGGGCTGCCGGCACCGGAACGCCCTCGCGTCCTGCTCAACGGCTCGGCGATCGGCTGGTACGGCGACACCGGCGACCGACCGGTCGAGGAGGGCGCGCCGGCCGGTGACGGGTTCATGGCCGACCTGTGCCGGGTCTGGGAGGCGGCGACCGCTCCCGCCGAGCAGGCCGGCATCCGGGTGGTACGGCTGCGCACCGGCCTGCCGCTCGACCGCGCGGACGGCTTCCTCAAGCCTCAGCTTCTGCCGTACCGGCTCGGTATCGCGGGCAAGTTCGGCAATGGTCGGCAGTGGATCCCCTGGATCTCGATGGCGGACTGGCTGGCCGCGATGTCCTTCCTGCTGACCCGTGACGACATCGCCGGGCCGGTCAACATCGTCGGTCCGGCACCGGTGACCAACGCCGAGTTCACCGGGACGCTCGGCCGCGCGCTGCACCGGCCCACCGTGATGCCGGTGCCCGGAGTCGCGCTCCGGATTCTGCTCGGTGAGATGTCGACCGAGGCGCTGCGCAGCCTTCGGGTGCTGCCCGGCGTGCTGAACCGGGCGGGGTTCCGGTTCGCGCATCCGGACCTGGCCAGCGCCCTGCGGGCGGCTCTGGCTACCGGATAGGCCGGACCCGGCCGCGAGCCGGCAGCTCACCCGGCAACCCAAAGGCGAATATTTTTGGAGTAATTCAGATCTTTCCGGGCCGACGTGGCCAGGTCGGCGTGCTGGTCAACCAGCCTCTGGTGGCCGGCACCTGGACCGCACGGCTGACCCTGAGCAGCGGCATCGTGGAGCGCACCGGCGTTCGGTGAGCTGACCCGCTTCGTATCCCAAACAACCAACGAAAACGAGAAAACATGCAAAGGTAATTTCACCTTCTGTACCGGACATAATGCCGGTACCCCGGATCGCCACGACCGGTCGATCCCGGCCCGGAAGGTGATCCGCGCCGCACGGCGGCGCCGCCAGGCTGGAGGATCGATGACCGCGCAGGACCGGACCGGCAGCCTGGACACCCCGACCCGTGCACGCCGGAGAGCCTCCGCCGGCGTCGTCCTGCTCAGCGGCCTGGCGATCGCTGGCGCGCCGGTACTCGCGGCCGGAGGGCCCGCCGGTGGTGCGGCGACGAGCCAGGCCGCCGCCCCGACGCCCGCGGACACGCACTCCGGCAACGTCGTCTTCCGGGTGGTACCCGCGACACCGACACAGCCACCAACGCAGCCACCCACACAGCCACCGACGCCTGGCCCGACGCCGTCGGGTGGCCATCTTCCGGTCACCGGCGGCGGCCCGATCCCCGGCTGGCTGCCGACCC
>NZ_JADPUN010000364.1 GCF_015690345.1 Plantactinospora alkalitolerans
CTGCTGCTCGGGGCCGCCGCCCCGGCTGGCCCGGCCGGCGGCCCCGAGCAGCAGGATGGCCTTCGCCACCACGCTGACCAGATCGTGGTCGCCGCCCTGGATGAGTCCCCGGGCACCGGCGGCGATGGTGGCCGCGGCGACCCCGGGGTCCTCCGCGCCGAGCAGCAGGATCGCCGCACCCGGCGATCGGGCCAGCACCCGGCGGGTGAATCCGACGCTGTCCGGACGGGTGAGCGCGGTGTCGGCGAGCACCACGTCGGCCGGTCGCTCGGTGAGCCGGAGCATCGCCTCGGGATCGGACACCGCGGTACGGACTGCGGCGGCCAATCCGAGCCGGGCTGCCGCGGCCGCGACGTTCTGCGCCGCGAGCGGCGTCCGGACGCAGACAAGAACGGTACGCACGGTGGTCTCCTCTCCGGAACGAGCAGACCACGGCGACGAATGATCATGATGACTTTCCACGGATCAACCACAAACTTTTTGGGCGATTCGCCCCACCGATCGAGTTTCCCGGAACAACTCACCGAATCAAGTACGTGTGAGCCGTCGACGCCCGGGGTACCGGACCCGAAGGTCGGATCGGTGCGCCTGCGCGGCCCGCCGCCCGGATCCCGACCGGACGGAGATCACGCGGTGCCGCGCGGGAGGAGGGTGCTGATGTCGAACGTACGCAGACTGCCCGGACCCATCGTCGATCTGTGGGAGTGGCAACGGCTCGGCGCCTGTCGAGGACGCGACAGTGCCCAGTTCTTCCATCCCGAGGGCGAACGAGGATCCTCCCGGAACCGCCGGGAGGCGGGTGCCAAGTCCGTCTGCCGGGCCTGCCCGGTCCGGGCCGAGTGCGCCGCCCACGCCCTCGCCGTCCGGGAGCCGTACGGGGTGTGGGGCGGCTTCAGCGAGTCCGAGCGGCTCCGGCTGCTCGCCGTCGGCTGGGAGGACCTGGCCGACCGTCGGCAGAGCCGGGTGGACGTCAGCCGGCTGGAGGCCCGGCTCGGCCGCCCGCACAAGTCGGCGGTACCAGCTCAGCGCTCACCTGCCGGCAGCCGCTCCTGACCCGCCGGGCCGACCGCCAACCGGTCGGTCAACGGCGGAACCACGGCTTTCCCGGCCCGGTCGAGGGCACGCGCAGGCCCTCGCCGGCAACACCGCTCAGTCCACCGTGACCGGTACGGCGTGCCAGCCGGTGGCGCCGTCCGGATCGATCCGGCGGGCCTGCCCGGTCTGCACCGCACCGGTGGCGTCGGTGGCCCGTACCCGCAGGGTGTGCTCGCCCGACGTCGCCGCCCACTGCCAGGACCACTGCACCCAGGTGTCGGCGCTCACCGCAGGGGCCAGGGTGGCCGGCTGCCACTGGCCGTCGTCGACCCGTACCTCCACCCGCTGGATGCCGACGTGCTGCGCCCAGGCGACCCCGGCGACGGTGACCGGCCCGGCGGCCAGCGTCCGCCGGGCCCGGGGCGTGTCGATCCTCGACTGGGTCTTGATCGGTCCCTGCGCCGCCCAGCCCCGGGGCACCCAGTACGCGTCGAAGTCCGCGAAGCTGGTCAACTCCAGTTCGACGACCCACTTGCACGCCGACACGTAGCCGTACAGCCCGGGTACCACCACCCGGACCGGGAAGCCGTGTTCGATCGGCAGCGGTACGCCGTTCATCCCGACGGCCAGCATCGCGTCGCGCCCGTCGGTGAGTACGGTGGTCGGGCTGCCGCAGGTCCACCCGTCCACCGATCGGCCCACCACCTGATCCGCCCCGGCCAGCGGCCCGGCCTCGGCCAGCAGCGGACCGAGTGGCACGCCGAGCCAGCGGGCGTTGCCGATCAACTCACCGCCGACCTCGTTCGAGACGCAGGCAAGGGTGATGTGGCGTTCGATCATCGGCCGGGCGAGCAGGTCGGCGTAGCTGAGTGTGATCGGGTTCCGGACCCGGCCGTGGATCCGCAACCGCCACTGCTCCGGGTCGACCTGCGGTACGACAAGTGCCGTGTCGATCCGGTAGAAGTCCCGGTTCGGTGTGACGTACGGCGCCAGTTGCGGGACCGTGAGTTCGGCGCCGGCCGGTAGTGGCCGGGCCGGGCTGATCGGTGCCGGCAGTTCGATCGCCGCGCGGGCGGCGGAGACACCGCGTCGGGTCGACAGCCATCGCCCACCGAACCCGGCGACCGCCGCGACGCCGAGCGCGGCGCCGACCCCGGTCAGGAACCGCCGCCGGGCCACCGGGTCGACAGGCCCGGCGACCGGCGCGACCGGAGTTCCCACCGGGCCGGATTCGGGTGCCGACGGCGTTTCGTCGACCCGGCCGGACGGCGGCGCGGTGTCGACCCGGCCGGACGGCGGCGCGGTGTCGGCGGATCCGGACAGCGCCGGGCCGACCAGCGCCGGGCCGAGCGGTCCGGCGAGGAGCAACTGGAGCAGCCAGGCGGCGAGGCCGGCGCCGATCAACGACGGCAGGGCGGCCGCCGGGCCGGCGCCGGGCCGGGTCAGCGCCGCCGCGACTCCGAGCACCCCGAAGAGCCCGATTCCGGCGAGTCCGAGCCGCAGCGATCGGACCGCGACCAGCCCGACGAGTACGGCGAACCCGCCGAGCAGCACCGCAGTGCCGATCAGCAGGGCGATCTTGTCGTAGACGTAGAAGACGTCAGTGGCGAACTGCTTGAGCGGTCCGGGCGCGAGGTCCACCACGGCACCGCCCACCGCGATCAGCGGCGCGGAGCGCGATCCGGTCAGCACCGCCACGGCCTCGGCCGCACCGATTGCCACGGCCGCGGCCGCCACCCCGGCGAGCGCGCCGAACCCTCGCGGCGCGGTCGACCGCCACCTCGACACCGTCGTTCCGGAACCAGACGTCACCGGACCAGTGTGGCCGGCCGGGACGCCGGCCGGGTAGGGCAGGTAAGTGGTTCGTAACAACTTCCGGACCACCGGACCACTTCCGACCAGGAACCGGGCCGGGAAAACGAGGATCCGCGTGAGCCGGAACTCCGGGCGCGCTGCCCGCAGGTCGAACCCTGCTCACGCGGATCTCGTTTTGACCAGGCGGTCCCGGCTAAGCGGCGCCGGGACCGGGTGGGTCAGAAGCCGGGACCGTGCTGGTGCCCGTGACCGTGGCCACCACCGGCGGCGGCCGGCTCGGCCTTCTCCGGCTTCTCCACGACCAGGCTCTCGGTGGTCAGCAGTAGACCGGCGATCGAGGCGGCGTTGGTGACCGCGTTGCGGGTCACCTTCACCGGGTCGATGATGCCGGCCTTGACCAGGTCGCGGTACTCGCCGACGGCGGCGTCGAGGCCGGTGCCCCAGCCGCTGTCGACGACCTTCTGCACGACCACGTAGCCGTCGTGCCCGGCGTTCTGCGCGATCCAGCGCAGCGGCTCGACCAGCGACTTGCGGACGATCGAGACACCCACCTTCTCGTCGCCGGTGAACCCGAGACCGTCGTCGAGCACCGAGGCGATCTGCGCCAGCGCGGCGCCACCACCCGGCACGGTGCCCTCCTCGACCGCGGCCTTGGTGGCGGCGATCGCGTCCTCGATGCGGTGCTTGCGCTCCTTCATCTCGACCTCGGTCGCCGCGCCCGCCTTGATCACCGCGATGCCGCCGGAGAGCTTCGCCAGCCGCTCGGCCAGCTTCTCCCGGTCCCAGTCGGAGTCCGACGCCTCGATCTCCTTGCGGATCTGGGTGACCCGCTCGGTGACCTCGTTGTCCCGGCCCCGGCCGTCGATGACGGTCGTGTTGTCCTTGTCGACCACGACGCGCCGGGCGCTGCCCAGCACCTCGAGGCCGACCGAGTCGAGCTTGTAGCCCAGCTCCGGAGCGACGACCTCGCCACCGGTGATGATCGCCATGTCCTGCAGCATCGCCTTACGGCGGTCGCCGAAGCCGGGCGCCTTCACCGCGCAGACCTTGACGGTCTTGCGGATCGAGTTGACCACCAGGGTGGAGAGCGCCTGCCCCTCCACGTCCTCGGCGATGATCAGCAGCGGCTTCGCCGTCTGGAGGACCTTCTCCAGCAGCGGCAGCAGCTCCTCGATCGAGGAGATCTTCTGGGTGGTGATCAGGATGTGCGGCTCGTCGAGCACCGCCTCCTGCGCCTCGGTGTCCGTGACGAAGTTCGGCGAGATGAAGCCCTTGTCGAACTGCAGGCCCTCGGTGACCTCCAGCTCGGTGGCCAGGGTCGAGCCCTCCTCGACGGTGATCACACCGTCGCGGCCGACCCGCTCCATCGCCTCGGCGATCAGGTCGCCGATGGTGGCGTCCTGCGCGGAGATCGTCGCGACGTGCGCGACCGACTCCCGGCTGCCCACCTCGACGGCCTTCTCCAGCAGCGCCTCGGAGATCTTGGCGGCGGCCGCGTCGATGCCCCGCTTGAGCCCGGCCGGACCGGCGCCGGCCGCGACGTTGCGCAGACCTTCCCGGACCATCGCCTGGGCGAGCACGGTGGCGGTGGTGGTCCCGTCGCCGGCGACGTCGTTGGTCTTCGTCGCCACCTCCTTGACCAACTGCGCGCCAAGGTTCTCGTACGGGTTGGTGAGTTCGATCTCCTTGGCGATGGTCACACCATCGTTGGTGATCGTCGGTGCGCCGAACTTCTTGTCCAGGACGACGTTGCGCCCGCGTGGGCCGAGAGTGACCTTGACCGTGTCCGCGAGCGTGTTGACACCGTGCTCCAGCAGGTGCCGGGCGTCATCCGAGAAACTCAGAATCTTCGCCATCTGTTACAGGGTCCCTTCACGCAGCGCTGCCCCGGCCCGGCAGGGCCGGTCCGGGGCAGCGTCACTGAATCAGTCAGATCACTTCTCGATGACAGCGAGGACGTCGCGGGCGGAGAGCACCAGGTACTCCTCGCCGGCGTACTTGACCTCGGTGCCGCCGTACTTCGAGTAGAGGACCGTGTCGCCGACCTTGACGTCAACCGGGATCCGGTTGCCGTCGTCGTCGAAACGGCCGGGGCCGACAGCGAGGACGGTGCCCTCCTGCGGCTTCTCCTTGGCGGTGTCGGGAATCACGATGCCCGACGCCGTGGTCGTCTCAGCCTCATTCGCCTGGACCAGAATCCGGTCCTCGAGCGGCTTGATCGCAACCTTGGTCGCGGTAGTCACGGGCATACCCTCCTGGGGTACTGGTTTCGTTACCGGCCGGCGAGCCGACCAGCGTCAATCTGCCACATGCCACCGGGCGGGACCGTCGTCGCGGGTGCCGGTCCGCCTGGCGTTCAGCTCCCGGACACGAGCCCGAAAGCTGGCACCCTCGGTTTGAGAGTGCTAACCGCAGGTTATGCCGGTGGCTAGCACTCCGTCAAGGAGAGTGCCAACCTACTGCCGGCGTGTTCACCAGACGTCCAGGTCGGGGCCGGCCTCCGGAGTCAGGCTCCGGCCGCGTCCAGCCGGTCGAGCTGCTCCCGCGAGAGCCGTACGTCGAGGGCCGGCAGCGAGTCCTCGAACTGCTCCGGGGTGCGCGGGCCGATCAGGGGAACCGTCCGTGGCGTCTGGTGCATCAGCCAGGCCAGCACCAACTGGTTCGGCGTGACGCCGACCTCGTCGGCCACCTCCGCCGCGGCCGCGAGACGCGCGTCCGAGTCGGTCCCGGCGTACGACTCCATCGCCCAGTGCCCGTCGCGCTTGCGCTCGTCGTCGTAGATGCCCTTGAGAATCGGCGAGTACGCCACCAGCGTCTGGTCCCGGTGTTCCCGTAGGTAGTCCAGCTGCTCGTGGTCCACGATCGAGGCGCTGTCCGCGGACGGCTTCGGCCGCAGGTAGGAGTGCTGTTGCTGGACCGCCACCGGCAGCGGCCAGCCGTTGCGTTCGCAGAGCCCGCGGATCCGCTCCAGCCGCCACGTCCGCACGTTCGACCAGCCGACAAATCGCACCTTGCCGGCCCGCACGAACCCGGCCAGCGTTTCGAGCGTCTCCGCCAGCGGCGTGGCCCGGTCGTCGACGTGCACGTAGTACAGGTCGACGTGGTCGGTGCCGAGCCGCTTCAGGCTGCCGTCGAGCGCGTGCCGCAGGCTGTCGGCACCCGCACCGGCGAAGGTCCTCCGGGCCAGCGGCCAGTTCGGGGTGCCGTCGTCGGCCCAGAGCGCCGGGTCGAGTTTCGGCACCGCGCTGCCCTTGGTGGCCAGGAAGATCTCGTCACGCCTGCCGGTCAGCCAGCGGCCGAGCAGTTCCTCGCTGTGCCCGCCGCGGCTGCCGGGTACGGCCCACCACTCGTAGCAGTCGGCGGTGTCGATGAAGGAGCCGCCAACCTCCCGGTAGTGGTCCAGGATCCGGATCGAGTCCTTCTCGTCGGTCGCGTTGCCCATCTGCATGGCTCCGAGCGCCAGGGAACTCACCTGGACGCCGGTCCTGCCCAATTCAATCGTCCGCACGACCTCGACGTTAGGAACTGGAGTGCACTCCAGGTCAAGGGTATCTTTCGCCGATGAGCGTCTATACGCCGGCGGAGACGGCCCGGCGCAGCGGCTTCAGCCTGGACACCCTGCGTTACTACGAGAAGATCGGTCTGCTCGCCGACATCGAGCGCACCAGCGGCGGCCAACGTGTCTTCACCGACGACGACCTCGGTTGGCTCGGCGTCCTGCGCTGTCTGCGTGACACCGGCATGCCGATAGCCCAGATGGCGACCTACGCGGAACTCTGTCGCGCCGGTGCCGACAGCGAACCCGAACGCCTCGCCCTGCTGCGGCAGCACGCCGTCCGGGTCGAGGAACAGATGCAACTCCTGGGCAGGCAGTACGCCCACCTCGAAGAGAAGATCCGCTACTACGCCGAGCGGACCGGAGCCCGGTCGGGGTGAACGGCGCGAGTTGGGCCGCCGGGAACCCGCTCGGCAGAATGCAGCAGTGGATTCCGACCAGTTCGCCGCGCTGCGTACCCCGGTGGGGGTGTCCGCGCTGGCCGCGGCCGGCGCGGTGGCCGGCGACGACCCGCTGACCGCGGCCGCCGCGCTGCGTTCGGCC
>NZ_JADPUN010000020.1 GCF_015690345.1 Plantactinospora alkalitolerans
GACCGCAGGCGTGTGCCCGACCGCCGGACCGGCCAGAGGGTTGATCGACGGGTTCACCGACGAGGTGACGGAGAAACCGGCCGACCGGTTCAGCGACGAACCGGCGGACGAGTTCAACGACGAACCGGCCGACGAGTTCAACGACGAGCTTGAGGTCGAGCGAGATGACGATCTGCCCGACGAGTTCAGCGACCTTCCCGCCGACGAACCGGATGACGAGCCGGCCGACGAGTTCAGCAACGGCCAGACCGTCCGGTCACCTGGCTCGGTGTCCGGCCCCGCGTCCGGGGGGCCGCCCCGCGAGGGGGTGAGCACATCCGCCAGGGTCGCGGGCCGGGTGGACGACAGCCACCCGGTCGACGACACCGGGCGGGGCGACGACGGCGGCTCGGCCGACAGCGGCCGGGGCGACGGGAGCGGCTCTGCCGACAGCGGCCGGAGCGACGACGGTACCCGGGTCGAACCCGATGTTTCGGCCGGCAGCGGCCAGGCCGTCGGAGGCGCGTCGGACAGCGCCGTCCGGGGGTGGGCCACGGCGTTGTCCCGGATCGTCCGACGGGGCCGGTCCGCCGAGTTCCCCATGTCGTTCAAGGCGGCGATGCCGAGCCTGGCGGCGAAGGCCGGGACCTGGTCGGGTTCGACGACGAAGACGACCTCTCGCGGCCGAACAGGTCGGGCCAGCAGCACGATGCCGAGCAGCACCAGGATCCCGCCGACGGTCAGCAGGCTCCAGGCGGCCGGGCTGAGCCAACCGGGGCGTACCTCGACCCGCAGCCTGGTGTCGAGCCCGGGACGCGCGTCCGGACGCATGACGACCAGGCTCAGTCGGTGGCCGCGTACGTCGTCGGGGGTCAGGTCCAGTACACCCACGCCGTGCCGGATCCAGAGGCCCTGCTCTCCGGGAACGCCGACGGCGCCGTCCCGGCCGGGTGACTCGGCCGGACTGACGTGCAACGGCAACTGTCCCCGGGTCACACTCACCCGGTCGATCTGGGCGTACGAGGTGGTGGAAAGGTACTGGGACACCTCGGCGGCGGGGGCGAGCCCGATGAAGGCCGGGTCTGATCCGGTACGGGCGATGATCCGCATCCCGGTCCGGCTGGTACGCAGGAAGGGCGCCTCCTGTCGCAGCAGCGCGTCCAGGTCCGGTACGACGACCGCGTGTCCCGGCGTGTCGACCCGGTCCAGCGGACCACCGAACGCGCCGTTCGGGCTGCGCTGCTGCAGGACGGTCCATAGTGCACCGCCGATGAACAGCATCGGCAGCCCGATCGTGAGCAGGAGTATCCCGGCGATCAGTCGCACGAACCGCATTCGCGTTTCTCCCTCTAAGGTCGCAGTAACTCAGCGACCATACCGAGCGAAATCGCTTCAACACGGATTATTGGCTGAAATGGCTACTGGCCCGCCGGCAGGTGCCGACGGGCCAGCGGAATGCCACGGATCAGGCCGCGGGTGGGGTGCTCCCCCGCCGGGTATGGGCGAACGCCAGCCCGCCCAGCGCCAGCCCCCCGAGGCCGGCGACCAGTCCAGCGATGGCCAGGCCCAGCGCCGCCGGGTCACCGTCGTCCCCGGTGGAGGACGACGCCTCCGGCTGGGTCCCGCCGGCCGGTGCCGCCGATGGACTGGCGTCCGCCGCAGCCGCGGCCGGGAGCAGCTTCAGCACCGGCGCCGGATCGTTCTCCGGCTCGGCACCGTTGGCGGCCGGCGGCTCGATCCAGCGCGCCGTGCTGCTGTCCGAGTAGTGCTGGAGGACCCGGAACACCATCCGGTCGACGGTGGGCAGTGGCCCCATCGAAACGGGGAACTCCTGGAACTCACCCGGCTTGATGCCGGCGTTGGCCGACGCGGTCCAGGTGATCTTGGAGATCACCTCGCTGACCTGGCTGCCGTGAACCTCCAACGGCTGGTCGAGCTTGCGCTTCTCGATCGACACCGTCCAGCCCGGCACCGGCATGGTCGACACCGAGGCGACGGGCGCGTCGTTCGGAAGTGTCACCTCCAGCTTGACGGTGGACGCCGTGTCGCTCTCGGTCGGCACCCGGAACGCCAACCGTCCGTAGCCGCCCTGGGTCGCCTCCCTCGGATTCACCGTGACGTGCGCGGACGCCGAGGAGGCGAGCCCGAATACGCCGACCACGGTTGCTCCGAGGACGAGGGCGGCGGATAACGCCGCCCGACGGTGACGGATCATGAAGTACCTCTCTAGGTGATCGGCACGGTGCTGGTCACCGTGGCCTGGTCGATGTCCGTGAGACGGACCGTGAAACTGAGCAGCCAGTTGCCCGGAGAAGGCAGGCTGATCTCGCCCGTGGCGTGGCTGGGGGTGAGCGGCAACAGTGGAATCTCGATCGGCTCGATGCCCCGGTCGGGCAGGGCGGCCGTGGCCCGCCACTCCGCCACCGGCAACGGCTTGTTGTCCAGCGTGTACGCGTACAGGTGCATCGAGTTGCTGCCCGTCTTGGCCGGGTCCACCTCGACCTGGAGCGAGTAGATCGAACTCGTGAGCGTCGTGGTGTAGTAGCCCGGAGCACCGGCGTCGCCGTACGTGTCGGCGGTCCGGGCCGGCGGAGTCTGGACCAGGATCGCGGACAGTGCCAGGACGACCGCGGTGATCGCGAGTTCCGCCCAGACCGCCCGACGGATCCGGCGTGCCGATCCGACCGGCCGCGCCGCCTCGACCGAGGAGTCCGGCCCGGATGCGGTGCCATCGGCAAAGTCTTCCCCGGCCGACTCGGTCTCGACCGATCCCTCCTCGACCGGCTCCTCCTCGGCCAGGTCCCCCTCGACCGATTCCTCCTCCGCCAGGTCCTCCTCGACCGGCCCGTCGGCCGGGACCCGCCGCCGAACCAACTGCCGGGAGTACGCGGCCACCGCGATGACCAGCGCGAACAGTACGACCTTGGCGATGATCAGTCGGCCGTACGTGGTCGACACCAGTGCGGACGGCGTACTCACCTCGATGAGGGCCTGGACGACCCCGGCCAGCAGGAGCGCGGAGACGGCTACCGTCGCCCACCGGGACCAGACCGGCAGGATCGCGTCGAGTTCCCGGTCGTTCGCCCTGCGGAGCAGGAATCCGCCGAGCATCACCAGACCGCCGAGCCACACCGCCATGCCCGCCAGGTGCACGACGTCCACGACCACGGAGACGGCCGGCACCGGTGACGCCGCCCCGTGCCCGGCGATCGGCCAGGTGCCGAGCCCGGCCACCCCGAGAACGGTCAGCAGGATCTGGTCACTGCGCCCGGCCCGGCCCGCGATCAGCGGGCGGAGCAGGATCGCCGCCGCGGCCAGGATGCCGAGCCGGACCAGGTGGGCCGCGCCGAAGGTGCTGCCGAGGACATCGCCCAGGGCGCTGCCGCTGACCGCGAACGGTCCGCCTCCGGTGGTGTACGGCACCTGGAGCCAGATCGCGCCCACCGTCGACAGGACGATCAGGCCGATGCCGGTCCAGATCAGCCGGCTCGGGCCGTGTCGGGGCAGCCGTCGTGGCCAGAGCAGGCTGAGCACCAGCACCGGACCGATCAGCAGGAGCAGGCCGGCGTACCCGAGGAACTTGAACACCCGGACCGCCGCGCCGACCGCCGGGTGGACCTCGTCCGCCGTACTGTCCGACGGCGGAGTCGACGGCGCACCGACCGAATAGGTGTACGCCCCGGCGACCGGATGGCTGTCCGCCGAGATCACCCGGTAGCTGACCAGGTAGGTGCCCCGAGGCCCGGCCGGGTCGACCGGGATGGTCACGACCGCGCCGTTGAACGTTGGATCGCCCCGGTTCACCCGAGCGCCGTCCGGACCGAGGATCCGGATCTTGTCCGGCACCTCTCGGACCGCCTCGCTGAAGGTGAGCACCACCTCGACGGGTGCGTTGGACAGTACCGCGTCGGCCGCTGGACTGCTGCTGACCAGTACGGCGTGCGCGCTGGCCGGCATTGCCGGGCCGAGCAGCAGGGCGAGGGCGGCCAGCAGCAGGCCGATACCGGCGCCCGCGCGCGCCAACCATCGACGATTCGCAGCAATCATGTCGGACATCGTGGCCGACCGGGGCGACCTGGCGCGACCTCGGGTCACCTCCGGTCCGCCCCGGTCACAGTGTCGGAGCCGCCCGGCATCGACGGAGGGTGCGCACGGGCCGGCGCGAACCTGCGCACCGACGCCACCGGGGTCACTCCCCGGCGCTCCGGAACCGAATCGCCCGGCCGCCACCGAGTCTCCTTCCATGTCACCTTTCGATAGTCGGCATCGTCGGCGGAAAAGTTCCCGAAGGTTTCCGGGTTTGTGGATAGGCACGCGATGCAGGGCGACGCTCGATGCAGGACGGCGCTCGACCATTCTGGGGCGGAATGCCCACATATTCCGCTAATGCCCGCGTAGCGTCATTGAACGTGATCCCACCCAGTGCGACGCCAGGGCGGACCAACGCCCCCGCACGGACGGCTGGAACTACCCCGTCCGGCGTGGCGTCCAATGATCGTGACTGAGCGGAACACCGCAGGTGCCCGGGGCCTGGGCGCCAACCGTTGGATGGTGGCCCGACCGTGGCTCGCAACGGCAGCCCGGCTGGGCCTCGCCGCCGTGTGGCTCGTGGCCGGAGGGTCCAAGATCGGGGACCTGGCCGCCTCCGGTCGGGCCGTCAACGCGTACCAGATCTTCCCGTACGACCTGTCGGTGGTGATCGGGGCGGCGCTGCCGTTCGTGGAGATCGCCCTGGGCCTGATCCTCCTGGTCGGCCTCGCCACCCGGCTTGCCGCCGGGATCTCCGCGTTCCTGCTCGTGATCTTCATCGCAGGCATCGCCTCGGCGTGGGCCCGTGGGCTCTCCATCGACTGCGGCTGCTTCGGCAGCGGTGGCGACCTCGCCGCCGGCAAGGATCCGACGTACGGCACGGAGGTGCTGCGGGACCTGGGCTTCCTGGTACTCGCCGGATTCCTCCTGGTCTGGCCGCGTACGCCGATCTCGATGGACGCCGCGCTGAGCCGGAACACCGGAGAAGGAGACAGCGATGACTGATCGGGGCAAGAAGCCGCAGCGCCGGCCCGCCCGGGTGGTACGGGAACAGATGGCCCGGGAACGGCGCCGCAAACGCACCCTCTGGACCTCGGTCGGTGCGGTCCTCGTGCTGGTCGTCGCCGGTCTGATCGGCTGGGCCGTCTCCGCCAGCCAGGACGCCGGCGACTTCACCCCACCCGGCGGCGCGAATTCGGACGGCACCGGCATCGTGCTCGGCTCCGGACCGGTCAACATCGACGTGTACGAGGACTTCATCTGCCCGATCTGCCGCCAGTTCGAGCAGCAGGCCGGCGGCACACTCGACCAGCTCATCGCCCAGGGCAAGGTACGGGTCACGTACCATCCGGTCGCGTTCCTGAACCGCTTCTCCAGCACCGAGTACTCGACCCGGTCGTCCGCCGCCTCCGGCTGTGCCGCACAGAGCGGAAAGTTCCGCGAGTACGCCAAGGCGCTGTTCGACCGGCAGCCGCCGGAGGGCAGCGCCGGACTGAACGACGACGAACTGGTCAACGTCGCCACCAGCGTGGGGCTGGCCGGGGACAGTTTTGCCGCGTGCGTCCGGGAGAATACCTTCGAGAAGTGGACCGAACACGTGACCGAGGAGGCCTCCCGAGCAGGCGTGAACGGCACCCCGACGGTGCTGGTCGCCGGCAAGCAGGTGCAGGCCAGCGCCGAGGCGATCACGGCGGCCGTGGCAGCGGCCGGCTAGTGGACCGTGGCGACGACCGGCTGGTGAGTCGGCGCAGTGATCGGCTGGTGAGCCGTGGCAGCGACCGGCTCGTGAGTCGGGTCACGGCCGGTGCCGGCTGGTCCGGGGTGCTCGGTCGGGTCGGGTTGGCGCTGGCGGCAGGACTGGTCGGGGCGCTCTCGATCGCCGCACCGGCCGACGCACACGCCGCCGACGCCCCGGACGGCTCCAACTACCGCAGCGCGGCCAGCGGGGTCACTCCGGCCGTACCCGGACTCGCCGTCCGGGTGGTGGAGGGCGGCGCCCGGCTCGAACTGGTGAACCGGACCGGTCGCACGATCGAGGTGCTCGGCTACGCCGGTGAGCCGTACCTGGAGGTCCGTCCCGACGGTGTGTGGGAGAACACGGCCTCGCCGGCGACGTACCTGAACCGGACCCTGGACGGGGACACCCAGCTTCCGGCGGCGGCCGACCCGAGCCGACCGCCGTCCTGGCGACGGGTCAGCACCGATCCGGTGGTGCGCTGGCACGACCAGCGCAGCCGCTGGCTGGAGTCCGCTCCGCCGCCCGTGGTCGCCGCCCGGCCCGACCGCCAGCACCGGGTACGGGACTGGGTCGTGCCGCTCCGCGACTCCACCACGACGATGGAGCTGCGTGGCACCCTGGACTGGTTGCCGCCGCCGGACCCGCTGCCCTGGTGGAGCCTGAGCCTGCTCGGTGCGCTCGCCGTGGGTGCGCTCGGACTGCTCCCCCGGGCCTCCCGACCGGGGAGGCGGGCCACCGTCGCGCTGGCCGCGCTCGCCGGTACCGGTGGAGTGGCCGCGATCTGCTTCGCGCTGGCTCGTGGCGCCGACGCCGGAGTCGGAGGGATGCTGCTGGGGCTGGTCACCGCACAGCTCTGGCCCACCCTCACCGGAACCGCCGCACTGGCCGCCGGGGCGTACGCCCTGACTCGGCGCCCGGCCGCCGACTTCGCGCTGGCGCTGGCCGGTACCTGCCTGGCGCTCTTCACCGGCGTGACGAACGCGGCCGTCTTCCTGCGCTCGGTGGTCCCGGTGCCGTGGCCGGCGGAGTGGGCCCGGATCGTGATCGCGGTGGTGATCGCGACCGGTGGTGGCCTGGCCGTGGCCGGCGCCCTGCGGTTGCGCGCCGCCGGCCGCTCCCCCGCCACCCCCACCGG
>NZ_JADPUN010000139.1 GCF_015690345.1 Plantactinospora alkalitolerans
ACGGCGTCGTACGCGGCCTTCTTTCCTCCGCTGCCGTTGAACAGCAGTGGGCTCTCGCCGGACCGCCACGAGTCCGAGTCGCGGATGCCCCACACGGTGATGCCCTTGCAGCGGGCCACCGCGAGACAGTCGTTCGTCACGTTGCGGTACGCGTCGGCCGGCGCGTTGCGGATGTCCAGCTCGGTGATGTGCACGTCCACGCCGAGCGCGGCGAAGCTGGACAGCGTGGTCCGGTAGTTGCTCGGGTAGTTCGAGCCGCCGGTGAAGTGTGACTGGAGGCCGACACAGTCGATCGGCACGCCGCGTTGCTTGAAGTCCTGGACCATCCGGTAGACGCCCTGGGTCTTGGCGTCGTTCCAGTTGTCGATGTTGTAGTCGTTGTAGCAGAGCTGGGCGTTCGGGTCGGCCGTGTCCGCGGCGCGGAAGGCGGCCTCGATCCAGTCGTTGCCGGTGCGCTGCAGGTTGGAGTCGCGGCGGGCGCCGCTGCTGCCGTCGGCGAAGGCCTCGTTCACCACGTCCCACCATGCGATCTGGCCCCGGAAGTGGGTGGCTACCTGGGTGACGTGGTTGAGCATGGCCTGGCGCAGGGTGCTGCCGCTCATGTTCTGCATCCAGCCGGGCTGCTGGGCGTGCCAGGCGAGGGTGTGCCCGCGTACCTGCATGCCCCGGCTGCGGGCGTGGCTGACGATCCGGTCCGCGTTGCCGTAGCTGAACTGGCCCTGCTGCGGCTCGGTCGCGTCTGTCTTCATCTCGTTCTCGGGCGTGACCTGGTTGAACTCGCGGTTCAGGATCGTGGTGTACGCGCTGTCACCGAGCCTGCCCGCGGCGACGGCCGTGCCGAAGAAACGGCCCCGCTCCGCGGCCGACGCACCCAGCGTCGTCGCGGCACTGGCCGTGTTGGGCAGGGCCATGGCACCGGCGGAGGCGAGGACGGCCACCGCGCCGATGACGACCGCGAACCGGCCTCGGAGTCGTGCTCTGGGGCCCACGTCGGCACCGAGGAATCTCTTGATCATTTGTGCCCCTTCTTAGGAGGCCGGACGGATCGTTGGTGGTGGACCGTCCGGGCGTCACGGTGTGCGAGCAGTCAAAGCGCCGCGGGTACGCCGCGCTGCGGCCGCGGCTGCGCGGCGATCGATGCTGATGGATTGAGAGTCTTGCACCGGTCGATGGAACGGTCAACATTTCCGGAAAATTCGGCCGAGACTTCCGGTGAGTTTCTTCGGCACTCCGCTCGATGACCAGTAGATAGTGGACCCACTTGGCTGTGCCGGACTCCGATGATCTCGGAACATCGAACGGCGAACCCCGAAATCTTTCAGCACCGGTGCCGGCTGCTCTGGCGGGTCCCCGGTCAGCGGCCGGTCGGCCTCCGGTGTGCCACGACGAAGGTGCTGCGGGCGGCGGCCGCCGCCACCACCAGGGTCGCGAGGACGGACAGCGTCATCGGATCGACCACCAGGCCGAGCGGGGCCAGGGCGAGGAGGACGACCGCCGCGATGAGGTGCGTCTTCGGGCGGATGTCGAAGATGGCCTTCTTGAACAGCACGTACCCGATCAGGAACAACGCCGGGCCACCGAGCACGTTGGCGATGACGGCGGGATCGGCGGCCCCGGTCGGATGCTTCAGCGCGAGGTCGTCACCGACCGCCGTGACGATGATGCCGGCGACCATCGGGATGTGCGAATAGGTGTACGCGGACCGACCGAGCCGACCCGGCTCGTCGGACTCGTTGATGACCGCCTGGGCGGCGTCGGCGCTGCGGTCGAAGTAGATCCACCACAGCGCCACGGTGGCGAGGAAGGCGGCGGCGAAGGTGGTGAGGGTGGCTGGATCGCGGGGCAGATCGCCGAAGACCAAGCCGGTGACCAGGATGGACTCGCCGAGCCCGATGATGATGAACAGTCGGGCCCGCTCGGCCAGGTGGGCACCGCTGATCGACCAGTCGGACGGCCTGGACCAGCCCATCCTGGGGATGTAGAACCCCGCCACCGCCGCCGTGGTGTCGATGGCCAGGGCGGCCGTCCACAGGGCCAGCCGGGCCGAACCGTGCACCATCCCGCCGACCAGCCAGAGCGGGGCGGACGTCACCCGCCAGATCAGCATCCGCAGGAAGTTCTCGCGCAGCGCCGGCTGCTCACCGAGAGTCGCGACGACGAAGATGCACCGGCCGACCTCGAGCGAGACGTACGCCCCGGCGAACCAGAGGCCCCGATCCCCGTACGCCTGTGGGATGGCGGAGGACATCACCAGGCTGATCCCCATCAGCGCGATCAGCATGACGCGTACCACGGGGCGGTCCGGATCGAACCAGTTCGTGATCCAGGCGGTGTCGACCCAGACCCACCAGACCGCGAGCATGAGCACCGCGACCTGGAACGCGCCGAGGGGTGTCAGTCGGCCCAGCAGCAGCTCGGTCAGCTGGGTCACGGCCAGCACGTAGACCACGTCGAAGAACAGTTCGATGTGGGTGACCTGGCTCGACTCCCGCTGCCGCAGGACCCTCCACCGGTTGTCCCGCCTGGTCAACCTGCCTCCACCGGGGGTCGTCCGGCTCCCCGTGGTACATCAACTGGGCGATAAGCCGTAATGAATGCTAAAAGCGTGTTCTAGTATAAATCATCCAACGTAGCCGGGATACCGGACGACACGGACACCGGGCGACGTGGTCGTCCGAGGCGTACCAGGCGGGCTCCGGGGTGGCTTCCGGGGCCACCCAGTCGCTCCGCCGGAGCTGTTTGCGGGTCGGTCAGGACGGGGATGCGAAGCACTCGATCGCCGGTTGACCCGTACCGGGTCGGGACCGACGGTTCGCCGGACGAGCGGGCGGACCCGAGGTTCGCCCCGATCGAGGGCCGTACCGACCGCAGGGGCTGCTCGCACCCGCGGACCGGATCCGGCCGCGCCAGCTCTCGTGACAGGCGAAGTCGACCAGGTCGTACGAGACGGGGGATCGCCCCAGCGGAGGAAAGATGCCAGTTCTTGCCAAGAAGATCCTGACCTGGCTGTTCGTGGGGTTCCTGGTCTTCTTCATCGCCTTCCGGCCGGACGGCGCCGCCGACCTGGTCGAGACGATCGGGGGAATCCTGATGGCGATCGCCCAGGGAATCGGCGACTTTCTCACCCGCCTGATGGCCTGAGGTCGGGTGGGGGAGTCACCGCAGCGCCGCGAGGGTCTCGGTGGCCACCTGGAGATCCTCCCTGGGCTCGATGACCAGGACCGGCACGCCGGCCCCCTTGGTCGAGACCACCGAATCAACCTCCGGGTTGCCACCGGAGGGCGGTCCGACACCGAGCAGGCCGAGCCCGGCACAGATGTCGCGTCGCACCTCCGGCTGGTCCCAGCCGATCTCACCGGTGAAGACGACGGCGTCCAGCCGGTCCAGGCTGGTCGAGGCGGCGGCCAGTTCCCGGCGTACCCGATGGGCGTAGACCGCGAGCGCGAGCGCCGCGGCGGGATCCTCCGGCGCGGCGGCGACCAGGTCCCGGGTGTCGGAGGACCGGCCGTCGGAGAGGCCGAGCAGTCCGGACCGGTGGTTCAGGCCCTCGCTCAGCTCCGCCAGGTCGAGCCGGTCGTCGCCGAGCAGCCAGAGCAGCATCCCGGGGTCGACCGCGCCGGACCGCTTCGACATCGGTATCCCGTCCAGCGGAGTGAATCCCATCGAGGTGTCGACGCTGCGGCCGTCCCGGACCGCGCAGACCGATGCGCCGCCACCGAGGTGGGCCAGCAGGAGCTGGACCCCGTCCACCGGTCGGCCGAGCAGTTCCGCGCTCCGGCGCAACGCGTACGCGTAGGAGAGGCCGTGGAAGCCGTAGCGGCGTAGCCCCCAGCGTCGGCGCCACTGCGCGGGCAGCGGGTAGGTGGCGGCGGCGTCCGGCAGGTGCGCGTGGAAGGCGGTGTCCGGGCACAGCACCTGCGGCACGCCGGGAAGCTGGTCCCGGATCCGGTCGAGCAGGTGCAGCGCGGGCGGAAGGTGCAGCGGAGCCAGGGTGTCCAGCCGGTCCAGGTCGGCGCGGACCGCGTCGTCGACCCGGGTCGGAATCCGGATGAGGTCGCCGCCGTGCACCAGGCGGTGGCCGACCGCGTCGGGCGGGTCGTGTGCTCCCACGAACTCCCGTACGGCCCGGTCGGCCCCGGCCGAGCCGGGGGGTTCCGCGCGTTCGAGCCCGTCGACGACCTCACCGTTGCGGACGTAGTCGAGCCGGAGACTGGCCGAACCCGCGTTGACGGTCAGTACCACCGGGAGGTCCGGGGACCGACCGGCCGATCGATCGGTTGCCGCGGCCGACATTCGCCCGCCCCCTTCCCGCACGCCAACGCCGCAAACCGTCCGGCGCGCCGTCGTCGTGATCACCCGTCGCGCGTCCGTCGCGTCGGACGTCGCGCGTCCGTCGGACGTCGCCTTACCCAGCGACGTCCGGTTCACTCCTGCGCGCCGAGCGGCTTCAGGGCGGCCGGGTGGCACCGGACCCGTGGTGGGATCATGGGTGCCGGGTAAGGAGGGCGCAGCCATGTCCCAGCCGAACACGCAGGAGACCTGCCAGGCCGAACAGACCAGCGCCTGTACGGTGCGCGAGGTTCTCGACCGCGTGGGCGGTAAGTGGAGTATCGGGATCATCATCGCGGCCAGCGACGGTCCGGTCCGGTTCACCGAGCTGGAGCGATCCATCGAGGGAATCAGCCGACGCATGCTCACCCTCACCCTGCGTCACCTCGAACGGGACGGGCTGCTGACCCGTACCGTCTATCCCACGGTGCCGCCGAGGGTCGAGTACGTCGCCACCGAGATGGCCCGGGAACTCTACGAATCCCTGGTCAGCCTCACCGGCTGGGCACAACGCCACCGCGAGGCGATCGCCGCCGCCCGGGAGGCGTACGACCGCGAGCGTGGGCGGGCCGGCTGACCCGCCGATCCCGGCCGGGCCAGCCCGCCCCGCCCCCAGCCGGGCCAGCCGGCAGCTCGACTCAGCTCTCGTGGCTGTCGATCCGGGCCCGGACCTCCGCGTGCTCGGCGAGCAGGTGCAGCAGGTTCGAGCCGTCGATCAGCTCCAGCGGCTTCCCCGAGGCGAACTCGAACGACTCCGGACCGTAGCCGCTGGTCGTGACGAGGATGCCCTTGGTGGCCCCCTCGCCCAGCACGGTGCCGAAGAGGTCCCGCACCGCCGAGACGTCCATCGGGCCACGGTGCCGTCGCGCCTGGATGACCACCTTGCCACCGAAGATCGGCCGAGGATCGAAGGCCACGAAGTCGACGCCGCCGTCCGGCGCCGCCCGGGTCGTCCTGGTCTCCAGGCCGAGCTTGCCGAACAGGTCCCGGATCACCTTCTCGAACTCGGCGAGACTCATGGTGAGCAGGTTCGCCCGCTGGTCCAGGTCGGCCAGCACGTCGACCTCGTCGACAAAGCGCTTGTCGACGACGTCGAACTCCAGCACCGGCCGGACCTCCACCAGATCCTCGGGCCGGGTCGACATCGTGGCCCGCAGATGCCGCAGGCAGGCTGCCGGAAGCACCTTGCCGAGGTTGATCGCGGTGAACGAGTCCCGGCTGGTGCGGAGCGTCACCAGGCACGGGCGCACCGCCTGGCCGGTTCCCGGATGGGTCGTCTCGACGATGCCGTTGAAGACGATCGTCTCCACCAACCGGGTCCGGTCGGCCTCGAACAGCTCGTGCACCGTACGCAGCGCCACCTGGGTGATCACGTCCGCGTACCGGCGGTGGGTGTCGTCCGCCGACCGGGCCGTCACCTGCACCTCGTCGCGCGCCTTGAGGTACCGGTACTCCTGGATCCTCGGGACGACGTCGACGGTCGGCAGCAGGTACTCGACGACGATCAGTCGGGAGTCCGGAACGTACGCGAGCCGGTAGCGCTGCGGGAAGTCGTCCGGGTAGACCGAGTTGCCGAGTACCAGTCCGAAGTACTTGACCACGGCGTTCGGCTCGGCGGCGGCCAGTGCCGCACCGAACTGCTCGATCTCGGCGTTGTGGCTGGCCACCTGCGCGTCGAGCTGCTGGCAGTGCCGCTCGTACTTCCGCCTGGCCTGGGCGAGTCGCTGCTCCCGGGCCGCCTCGGCGGCGGCGTACTTCGCCTTGGCCTTCTCGAACGCCTGTTCCGCCTCGGTCAGCAACTGCTGGTACCTGGCCTCGCCGCCGAACATCTTGCCCAGGGCCTTCGGCTCGGGCGGCGCGAACCGCCGCCAGTCCGGCGCCCGCAGCGGTACGCCGAGATCACCCGGCTGGAACTGCGGATAGCTGGCCTTCTTCTTCAGCCGTTCGAGGTCGATGTGGTCGTCGATGTCCAGCGTCGTCTGCAACAGGGTGTCGAGCTCGTCCAGCTGGGACTGGAGATTCGCGTTGGCGGCGGCCACCCGCGCCGACCGGGCCTCGATGTAGAGCCGTTTGCGTTCGCGCTCGTCCGTCTCGGCCGCGCGTTCGGCGGCCCGCCGCGCGTGTTCGGCCTCCCAGAGCATCTGCTGGTGCTGCTGGTACGGGGTGGTCGACGCTCGTTGCTGGGCGTGCACCTGCTGCGCGTGCGCCCGTTGCATCTGCCCCATGATGCCCATGTGCGTCCCCGATCGCCGTTCGAACACCGGTTACCGCGCGTTACCGGTGCCATCCCTTCCCCCGAGTTGCCGTCCCTTCCCAGCCCGACGTCGACCGTCGTCCTCGACGCATGCACATTTTGGTCCAAGGTGACGGGTCCGTCCAGCGGGGACCCCAGGGTAGCGCCACGGGGCGAAGCGGTCGCTGCGAACCGGAACGCCCCAGGTGACGCCGGGGGTGGCCAGTCTCCGGGCCCGGTCGGGCGGTGCTAGGGTGCCGCGCGTGACCGACGCAGACGTGCACCTCGTCGCCCAGCCGCGCCTCGACACCGTCGTGACGGAGTTTCAGACCGATACGCGGCGGCTCCGCAGCGACTATGCCGGGATGGCCTGGATCGGCGACCGTCCAGATCCGGAGAGCGGCCTGCAGGGCCCGGACTACCGGCAGCGGAACGTGGACTCGCAGCTCTTCCTGCCCGACACCCACTGGTACGACGTGGACGCGCTCGACGACGTCGAGGTGCAGGTCACGGTCGGTTTGCTTCAGGTGGCCAGTACGGCGCTGCGGACCCAGGGACTGGTCGGCGCCGTCGCCGAACCGGTCGTCGAGTTCTTCGAGCACCCGGAGGGGCTGCCGGGGGTGGGACTCTGCCTGGGCCTTCGCGGTCAGATCTTCTCCAACCTCGGCCTGAGCTACCGGGTGACCGTGCTGTCCGGTCCCGACGCGGTACTCCGGCGGGGCGACGTCGACCAGTCCGAGGACGAGGACGCCGCCACCGACGAGTGACGAGCGGGCACCGGGGAACCTCCGGTCACTCCCGTAGTCGCCAGCCCTTTCCCCGGTCCGGTGCCGGGGTCGGCGCCGCCTCCGGGTCCGGGTCCGTATCTGGGTCCGTATCCGGGTTCGGGTCCGGTCCGCCGGTCGCGGCGGCGACCCTCGGCCGGCGGACGTACAGCCAGCCGGCGACCGCCAGGCCGCAGAGCAGGCCGATCGCCAGTCCGACGGCGAGCGGACCAAGTCCCTGCCCACTGTCGTCACCGACCGGGGCGGCGTCGTCCGGCGTGTCCGTTCCGGTGCCCGCCGGGCTGGCCTGTGCGGGCGGCGCGGCCGGCGGCGCCAGGGTCAGCACCGGGGCCGGGAACTCCGGCCGGGGAACCTCGGCGGACGGTGGTTGGTTCCAGTTCGTCACGTGGCCGTCCGAGTACGTCTGCACCACGCCGAACGTCATCTGGTCGGTCTGCGGCATCGGTCCCAGCGACACGATCAGTTCGGCTCCGCCGCCACTGGCCGCCGGGGCACCGGAGCGGGTCCAGACGATGCTGGCGACCACCTCGGTCACCTGTCCGTGGTGGATCCCACCGATCGTCTGGTCGATCTTCCGCATCGTCATCCGGGGCGCCCAGTCGGGAACCGACAACGGATACGTCTCCGCGACCGGTGCCGACTCCGGCATCAGCAGCTCGACCTTGGTGGTGTACGCCGGCGCCCGGTCCTCGGTCACCCGGAAGGTCAGCTTCGCCGCGTCGCCCTGTACGGCCTGCCCCGGTGTCATCGTCACGTCCGCCATCGCGGGCGCGGCGCCGAGGGTCGCCGCCACGACGGCGGACGCGACGACGCCGAGGACCCCGCACAATGCCCTGTGACCCACTGAGACAGTCCCTTCGTCCGGCCGACACTCCAGGTAGTTCGGCCCCGGGGCGGAAAAGGTTCAACCGACGGGCCGGTATGTTACGCCGCCGTTCCGGCGAGCGGCTCCGCGCCGGTCAGGGGTTCTCTTCGGAGGATTCCGGATCCATCTGACAATTACGGGTACGCCCGGATCCTGACTCGAAGTCCACCGTTAGGAAGAACGTGCATCGACCCGTACGCGCACTCTTCGCCGCGGCCGTCTCGCTGGCCGTCGTCGTTCCGACCGCGTCCTGTGCGAGCGGGCCGGAACCCGGAGCGGCGCCGTCCGCCTCCGCCTCGGCCAGCTCGCATGGCGGGCACGTCGGCCCGCTCCGGGTACCGGAGGCGGCGCTGCGTAGCGGTGAACGGTTCGTCGACCTCACGATGCCGCAGCCGTACCGGCCGGTGGCGCGCAACGGCGGCAGCGACGAGTACCGGTGTTTTCTGGTCGACCCGAAGCTGACCCAGCAGGGGTACCTGACCGGCAGTCAGTTCCTGCCGCAGAACGCCGACATCGTCCATCACGCGATCTTCTTCCGGCTCAGCCCCGCCGACACGGCGCCGGCCCGCCACCTCGACGCGAGCAGCCCGGAGCCGGGCTGGACCTGCTTCGGCAATGCCGGCATCGGCGACGCGGCGTGGGTCGCGCACTGGGCACCGGGGGCGAACGAAACACTGCTCGAACCCGGCATCGGCTATCCGATGCCACCGGGCAGCCAACTTGTGATGCAGGTGCACTACAACCTGCTCGGCGTCGGCGGCGGTGCGGTCGGGAGCGACCAGTCGGGCATCCGGCTGCGGCTGCTCGACGGCGCCACCGCCGTGGATCCGCTGGTCACCGAGCTACTGCCGGCGCCGGTCGAGCTGCCGTGCACCGAGGACGAGCACGGCGAGTTGTGCGCGCGCGAGGCCGCGGTGCGGGACGTCCGGCACCGGTTCGGCGCGGAGTCAGGCGAGCAGGCGGAACAGCTGAACAACCACTGCAACCAGGGTCGTGCCCCGGTGGCCGGCGACACCCAGCACTGTGACCACGAGGTCCGTGCGGCCGGCAGGATCCACGCGCTCGCCGGACACATGCACCTGCTCGGCCGTGCGATCAAGATCGAACTCAATCCCGGTACGGCGGAGGCGCGGACCCTGCTCGACATCCCGACGTACGACTTCGACGAGCAGTCCATCCGGCCGCCGGCGACGCCGGTCGCGGTCAGGCCGGGCGACGTCTACCGGGTCACCTGCACCCACGACGTCACGCTGCGCCAGCGGCTGCCGCAACTCCGTGCCCAGCCGGCCCGGTACGTCGTCTGGGGCGAGGGCACCAGCGACGAGATGTGCCTCGGGCTCGTCATCCTGTCCCGACCGGCGTGAACGCCTCCGGGCCGGTCTGAACGACTCCCGGACCGGCCTGAACGAACCAGCGGACTCGGCTCGGGTCGGATCGAAACGATGTCGCCCTCAGGACACGTCGCTTCAGGACATGACGACGTCGAAGGCGGTCGAGCGGACGTCCGGGACCGGATGGCGCCGAAGCTCGTGCAGGAGGTCCCGCCACGGCTGGCTCCAACCGTAGCGGCCGCCGGCCCGGCTCAGCGACACGGCGAACAGCCCGGTGGCGAGGTCGCCATGCCCCGCGAGCCGACCGGCCGCGCCGAGCAACGTGGAACCCGGCCACCGGTCCCCGCCGGTCCGTACCCGTCCGGCAAGACCCTCGGCGAGCCGGTCGGCCAACGCAGGCCGCTCGGCCACCAGTTCGACCACCTCGGCGAGATCCGCCGCCAGATCGTCCGGTACGGCCGAGTCCAGCCGGGCGAGATGGCTGAGCAGCAGGCCGGCGGCGGGTACGAACTCCGGGTGCCCGGCCAGCATCCGGGCGGCTTCGCGTACCGGCTCCCGGTCGGCCTCGGGCCCGGCGTCTTCGGCCCACCGGATCGTGTTCTCGACCAGGAACTCGACCCGGCGCCGGGCTGATCGGTCGGCGGACGGTCCACCCGGATCGGCGTCGAGGCCGTCGAGCCGGACCAGCGCCGCGAGCGCCGCGCCCAGCGGGCGTCTCACGGTCGCTGCGGCCGAGTGTGCTGCTGGTGATGTCGTCGTCGCCGGGGCCGGGCGTGTCGAAGTCGTCGCCGTCGGCGCGTCCGGCTGGCTGTCGAGCAGCCGGGTGATCGCGTTCGCCACCGTGGGCCAGGTCCGTTCGCTGTCGAGTTGGGACACCGCCGTGACGACGAGCCCGACGAGGTCCGGAGCCCAGGGAGCCCAGTCCGGCAGCATCCCCCAGGCCGCGCGCGCGACGACCGGGTCGGAATGGTCGCAGGCCCGGACGACCAGTGCCGCGTACCGGGGGCGGTCCGGGGCGGCGGTGGTCCGGACCGGATTGCCCAGCAGCGCGAGCACCTCCTCCCGGCCGCCGGTGACGGCCTGTTCGACGATCTCCCAGCACTGTGGCCGGTCCAGCCGGAGCCGGGCGGCGGAGACGATCGCGGTGCGGACGTCACGGTGCTGCTCCGGCTGTTGCCACGCGTCGAGCAGCAGGTCCATCGCCTCCGGCCCGCCGAACCGGGCGAGGAGTCGGATCGCCTCCTTACGACTGGTCACCTTGCCCCGCCGCGTCGCGATGTCACCGAGGAGGCGGGGAAGCCGGGACGGCGCGGCGAACTGCACCGCCCGGCTGGCCGCGTACGTGGCGACCCGGGCGCGGTCACCGTCGGCCCTGGCGAGCAGGATCGGCAGTGCCTCGGCCGGCCGGTCGGTCCAGGGCAGTGCGCCGAGGGCGGCCTCGGCGAGGGGAACGTCCGGCGAGTCGACGTAACGGGCGAGGAGTTGCCGACCATGTTCGGGTACCCAGGCCGCGGTGGCGACCGCCAACGCACGGTCGTGGACGGGCGCCTCCGGATCGGCGGCGCGCCCGGCCAGCAGCTCCACCACGGCCCGCTGCTGACGCGGCAGCCACCGCCGCGCGTACCGGGCGTACCGGGGGCGCCACCGCTGGCCGGCGTTGAGGAACCTTCCGGGCGACACCGGGCCCGCCAGCAGCAGGTCGAGCAGATCGGTGCGGCGGCTGGCGACGACATGCTCGACCTCGGGGATCGTCATCGCCGAGAGGTCGATCCGGAGGACCTCCGCCACCCGCTCGGACCGGGTGGACGGGTCGTCGAGCCAACGTCCCACGGCCTGTTCGAACACCCTCGGGATGACGTCGGGGCTGATCGCCTGGCGCAGCATGTCCTGCAACCCGGGCAGCCGCCAGCCACGCCGGCCCAGGCTCCAACTGACGGCGAACAGCGACTGGTAGTTGCCGCGCGCCATGTCGGCCGCCAACCACGGCCGTACGGTGGCGAAGAACTCCTGCTCCTGGCCCCGCCGCAGCCCGGCGGCCAGCTCGCGTAGCGGTGGCTGACCGCGCAGTTGGAACAGCCGGTCCAGCGTCCGCCACGACCAGTCGCGGAGGGCGGACCGGCCCGGATGGTGCCGCAGCACCGCGACCGCCAGCCGGCTGAGTGCGGAACGGGTGGCGGCGGAGGCGTCCCGGGCCTCGACCGCGGCCACGACGATCTGGTCCAGGGTCTCGACCGAGCCGGAGCCGAGCAGCCGGGGCAGCTCGGCCAGGGTCAGCAGGGCGCGGACCCGGACCGGATCCTGGTCGTTGCGCAGTCGGAGCAGGCGCTCGACGGCGACGGCGACGGCCTCCGGGTCGGCGCTGCGTTTGGCGGCGAGCAGCAGCAACTCATAGCCGGTCCCACGATCGTCCGCGCTGGCCCGCCGGGTGGCGGCGGTCAGTACCGGTTCGGCGTCCGGCCACGGCAGGTGGGCGGTGTACCGCAGGGTTGCCGCCTCGTCGTCCTGGATCCGTGCCAGCCCGAGGATGCGCCTCGCCTCCCGGTGCCGCCAGCGGTGCGGCAGGACCGTCAGCAGCCGGTCACCGGATACCAGGTTCTCCACCTCCACCTGCGCCATCGCCGCGTCGTAGAGCGTCCCCCGCCGGCTCGGTGGCAACGCTTCGAGCAGGCGGGCGAACGCCGCCTCGTCGTCCCGCAGCCGACCGGCGAGTCCGACCAGGTTGACCGGGTCGAGCCGGCTCAGCCGGTCGAGCAGGGCGGTGGGCAGGGTGTTGCGACACAGCCAGGCCGCCCGGCCGGGGGCGGTCAGCAGCCGTACCATCCGGTGCGGGTCGGCGGCGGTCAGCACCCCGTAGTCGGCGAGGTTGCCGGGCAGGTAGGTCGACGGGGCGAACCGGTCCAGCAGGTCGAGAACCTGCCGGGGCGCCGTGGCGGCCCCCTTGAGCAACTGCTGGCCGCAGTGCTGCCACCAGCGGTCCAGGCCGGCCTTGTCGAGCCCGGGAAGCAGCTCTTCCGCGTGCCGGAGCACGACGTCGCGGTGTCGACGGACGAGCCGCGACCAGCTCGGGATCGCATGGTCGAGTTCGGGTAGCAGCCGCTGCACGGTGTCGGCGCCGCAGCTGGGCAGCAGCCGGGCGGCCTCCGGCTCGCCGTACCGGTTCCGGACCAGTTCGACGAGTGCGTCGGCGAGGTCGGGCCGCCGCACTCCGGCCAGCGTCCGGTAGACCAGTTGGCGGGTCAGCGGGGGCGCGTCGGCCATCAGTTCGACCAGGTCGGGGACGGTCAGCCAGTTCGACCGGAGCGCGGCCCGGACCGCGAGCGCGTGGATCTGCGGGTCGTCGTCGGCCAGCCCGGCCCGGACCGCTGCGGCGTCCTGGCTGATCAGCGCCATCATCAGCGCCAGATGGCGCTGGTAGTGGTCGCCGTCGCGCAGCTCGGTCAGGATCCGATCGAGCACGCCGTCGGCGGCCATCGCCGTGACGATCGGTGCGAGCCGGCGACGCCGTTGCGAGTACGGCAACGGTTCCAGTTCGCGCAGAAATTCATCGGTCGAGGTCGGCACGGTGATCATTGTGCCCACCGGCCGCCCTGGACCGCCTCTGGGTTTCTTCCCAGGGGCGTCGCCGGGCCCGGAGTCGTTCATACTCGACACCCGGACCGGCGGCGCGGCACCTTCCGGCGGTTCCTAGCATTGTGAAGGCTCTCCGCCCGACTGGCGGTGGAGGGCGGCGAGCGGCTGGACGTGACGGACCAAGGGACAGATGGCAAAGACCGGTAACGACGGGAGTACGTCGGCGCGACCCATCCGACTTCCCGATCAGCAGGGTGCGGTGGACCGTGGCGCGACGAACAACGGTGCGGCGACGCTCGTCGGCGGGATCATCGAACGGGCCGGTCGGGTCGCCCGGCCGAACCAACGGCTCGGCCAGGTCATTCCGCGCCGTCCCGAGGGAATCACCGCCAACCAGTGGAACTCGGCCAGCCGAAGCAGCTTCGATTTCCTGGTGTCGGACCCCGGTGGCCGGGCGGCGTCCTACGCCGTCGAGTTCGTCGACCCCGACGACCAGACGGTGCAGGCACAGCGCGGCGACCGGATGAAGCATGCCGTGTGCGAGGCGGTCGGGCTGGAGCTGTTCCGGATCGAGTCCTCGACGCTGCGGCCGGAGACGCACGGCCGGCGGATCGTCGAGTACGTCGTCGACGCGCGTGCCTTCCTGGAGGCGATCGGCGACCCGGCCGAGTTCGCCGAGTTGTCGCCGAGCGGGCCGAGAAGTTACCGGGACATCGTCGGGCGGCTGCCGGATGGGCGTGACGGCCACGTCAACGATCTCGGCGCGGTGGCCCGGGCGGCGGCGGTGGACGCGTACGTGAATCGGGAACTGGTCGACCCGATCCTGCGCAGCCTGCAACTGGACTGGAAGGACGGCCCGGCCGAGGGCTGGGCGTGGCTCCAGGTGCGGCCCGGGGCGTACCTGTTCGAGCGGGTGCGGATCTGGCAGCACCGGTTCACCTGCGGCATCGAGCCCGCTCGGCTGGCCGAGGATCTCGCGACCCTGGCGGTGGGGGAGCGGCTCCGGCAGCGGGACGGTGTCGACGCGCCGCTCGTCGACCGGGATCGGCTGACCGGAGAACTCGACGTGCTCCGGCGGCGCCGGAACGAGCTGGAGAACCCGTACGCGTTCGACCACGTCTCGTTCGGCTGAGGATCGCCCCGGTTCTCGGACAGCCTGGAGCCGGGCCCGCGTGGACACGGACCCGGCCCCAGGTGTCTGACCTCCGCCGAGCGGGTCAGACGGCGGCGCAGCTCACGGTCGGCGCGGCATTACTGCCGGTTTGCGATCCGACGAACCCGAACGTGGTGCTGCCGCCGGCACCGAGACTGCCGTTGTAGTCGACGTTCCGGGCGGTGACGCCCGATCCGCTGGACGTGATGTTCGCGCCCCAGGTCGAGCTGACCGTCTGGCCGTTGGCAAAGGTCCAGCTCACCGTCCAGCCGCTGATCGCCGAGCTACCGGCGGCGACGCGTACCTCGGCCTGGAAGCCGCCGGCCCAGGTGCCGGTGACGGCGTACGTCGCCGAGCAGCTCCGCGCCCCACCGGCAGGAGTCGTCGGCACCGGGGTACGGGTCGGCGTCGCCGTCGGCGTGGCGGTCGGCGTACGCGTCGGGGTGGCGGTCGGCGTCGGGTTGCTGCCTCCGCCCGGGAAGTTCACGTCACTGCACCAGTAGTAGTTCTGGTCGGAGTGGCTGGCCTTCCAGATCACGTAGACGATGTGTCGTCCGGTACGTCCCGGTGCGCTGACGGCGATCGTGTTGGATACGCCGTTCAGTACCGGGTCGCCGGTCTCCCGGGTGCCCGCGCCCGGTGCGTACCGGCCGGTCTCCTTGACCAGTTCGAGGTTGCTCCAGCCCAGCCGTTGGGTGAGCGGGTTGAATCCCTGCCGGCTGACGTAGATCAGGAAGTAGTCCGCGCCGTGCAGGGCCTGGTCGTGGACGGTGACGTTGAAGTTGTTGCTCACGTTCGTGGCCTGCCAGTTGCCGGGATTGTCCAGTGCGGCGTACCGGACACCGCCGGTCTGCCCGGCGCTGCACAGTTGTCCGCTCGGAACGTGTCCCTGGTGGTCGCCGGCCACCCCCTCCCGGAACAGGCCGTTCCAGTTCCACATCGCGTTCGGGTCGGCCTGCCACGCCTGCCAGCACATCGGGTCCTGCGTCGCCATGTTCGGGTTCTGGAAGTCGTTGCCCCACCGCTTCCAGCATCCGTAGTTGCGTGATGCCGGATTGATCGTCGAGCCGTGGGCACCCGCGGTGTCCTGCGTGACCACCAGGGCAACGGCGAGCGCGACGGCCCCGGCCACCGCGATGGCGAGGATCCGCAGGACCGTCGGCGCGCGGTGCCGGGCTGGGTTGGAATGGTGAGCGAGAGATGACATGGGGATCCCCAGACGTCGATTGCACGAGCGAGTACGCGGGAGGCTGCCCGGCGCTCCCGCACCGACCACCCGGCTCCGGCGGCGGTGTCCCTGGACAGAGATTCACACCGTTGGATGGTGCTTGTCAATAGTTGGGAAGGCAAACAAAGTAAGTGCCCAGACCACCGAGCCAACGCGTGGTCGTCCGGTTCGGTGTGGACCCCGCCCGGCGGCTCCTTCTGCGGGCCACCGCCCCGGCGAGCCAGCCGCTGCCACGTCCCGTTCCGCTGCCGCTTCCGAACAGCCGGTACGACGTCTGCCACGGCGCATACTCCGCAGGCACGTCCCGCCACGGCGGCAGATCAGTACCGCGCTGCCTTGTTAACGGGCATAGATCTCCGGGATGGCGTCCTTGATCCGCCGCACGGTCTCAGGGACGTCCAAACCAGTCGTATCAAGGCCGACGTACCGGTAGTCAGGATCGGCGGCCTGTCGGATGGTCAGATCTTCCGGAATCAGGTCGACCATGTCCCGCCACTCCTGCGTCGTCAGCTTCGCTCGGGTGACCCGCCGGCCGTCGCGCACGTCCTTGTCGACCACGAGCTCAACCAGGAACACCGCACAGGGCAGGCGTAGCAGCTCGCGGAAGGCCAGGTAATCGGGGTAGTCGCGCAGAAAGCTGCCGGCGATGACGTTGGCGTAGCCAGCGGTCCAGAAGTTCTCCACCAGGCCGGCGACGTTGCGGCGAAGCAGGTTGAAAAACTCGTCGTCCATCAGGCACGGGTTGGTCTGCCCGAGGTCCTCAGCGTCGATTCGGGCACCGTTGGGGGTGTGGGGCAGCAGCGCACGAACGATGGTTGACTTGCCGGCGCCCTCCTCACCATTGACGAGAACGAGACGATTGTGCCGAACTGTGGGGGGCATCCGGGCACCTTAGCTCTGTTCCTCCGAGCGCGTGCTGAACGAGCACTTGAGCGACTTGGTGCCGCCGATGAAGTTCGACACGAGCCGACTTGGTTCGCCCTCGGCGGTGATGTCGGGGATCCGGGCCAGCAGTTGACGGAAAATCGCAGTGATCTCCAAGCGGGCCAGGTGAGCACCGAGGCAAAGATGGGGGCCGGGCGCACCGTATCCGATGTGTGGGTTCGGGGAACGGGTGATACGGAACGCATGCGGATCCTCGAAGATTCGTTCGTCGCGGTTGGCGGACCAGTAGAAGAGGAGGAACTTGTCTCCTTCCCGGAATCGTTGCCCGTTGAGTTCGGTGTCGCGGGTCGCGGTGCGCCGCATGTACAGAATCGGGGAGGACAGTCGAACGATCTCCTCGACCGCACTTGTCGCGTACGCCTCGAAGTCTGAACACCAGAGCTGCTTCTCCGCTGGGTGCCGGGTTAGCAGTTCGAGGCCGTAGCTGATCGCATTGCGGGTGGTTTCGTTGCCTGCCACAACCAGCAGGATGAAGAAGGAGGCGAGTTCCTGGGAGGTCAGCCGCTCGCCGTCGACGTTGGCGTGCACGAGCCGTGTGATGATGTCGTCGGCCGGTTCGGTCGCACGCACCTCGGCGAGTCGGTTGACATAGTCGGCCAGTTCGCCGCCGGCGGTCAGCAGTGCGGCGGCGGAGTTGGCCAGGTCCGGCACGTAGTCGGGATCAAATGCCCCCACGAGGATATTCGAGCGGCTACAGATGAAGTCGTAGTCCTCCTCGGGGATGCCAAGCAGGTCACATATCACGATGATCGGCATTCTTGTCGCGACCCGCTCGACGAAGTCGCCGGGCCCGTGCGCGCTGAGTTCGTCGACGATGCGCCGGGCGGTGTTCTCGATTGTGCCCCGCCAGCCGTTGACCGCTTCACGGCTGAACTGCCGGGCGACGATGCGCCGCAGTCGTGCGTGCTTCGGATCGTCCATGCTGATCATGGAGCCAAAGAACTCGTTCATCTCGGGTGGCAGGTCGATGATGCTCGTGGCGCCCTTGCCCGAACAGAAGTCACGTGGCCGACGGCTCACCTCCACCACGTCGGCGTGGCGCACGAGCGCGTAGTACCCGGAACCGGCGGGAAACCCGACGTCGGCCAGTTCGGTCTCGTGGAAGAACGGGGGCCGTTCGAGCCCGCGCAGCTCGGCGAAGGCGGCCTCCCTCGCGGGTATCGAGCGGGTCCAGAAGGAAAAATCCGAAAGGTCAACTGTCGGCATCGACAATCCTCCTCTTGGTTGCGGGTAGGCCGAGGCGGGCGCAAATCTTCTCGGCAAGATCGTTCGTCGTGCCGGCGCTGCCGTCGAACACCTCCCAGTCGTGACGTTGTGACATGCGCAGCAACTGCTTCCGGACCAACGACTGGAAGGAGGTGAAAGCCGCCACGTGGCCGTTCGGGTGGTTACGGTGCTCGCCAAGCTCACTGGGGTCGAACTCGGGCTTCCGACGTGCGGCGAGTGACGCGGGAACGTCTAGCAGGAAGACTCTGTCCGGAACGCGGACTCCGGTGAAGTAGCTTTCGGTATCGTTCAGTGAGGCCCCGTTGGAAGTAAGTTTGGCGATGAACTTGTAGAACCAGCCGTCGGCGACGACGACGTCACCGGCGCGCAGGGTCGGACCGACGACGCAGTGGTCGACCAGCGCGTAGTAGCTGGCCCGGATCAGAGCCCAATGGGTGTCGCCGAGCGTCCGGTAGGGACCTTGCAACGACTGCATCTGCAGTTCCCGAATGCTCCTGAGGTAGTTCGCGAGGTAGGGGTCGGCGTTGTGGACCCCGCCGTGCCTGACGAAGCGGACAGACACGCCACCGGTTTGCAGCAGGTCGATCAGTCGTTCCGCAGTCGTCGTCTTGCCGGCGCCGTCGATGCCCTCAAGCGCGATGAACATCGGTCGCTCCGGAGAGGTGGGGCTGCACGCCGCCGGTCGTGAACACGTCCCGGGCCTCCTCGATGGGGAAGTCGGAGTCGAGATAGGCACCGACGCGGATCCAGTCGTGGCCGATCTGGATCGTGCGGTCCCACGCGTCAGCGGACGTGAACGACGCCGGAAACAGGCTCGCGCCGGTACCCTCTCGAACTCGGCGGATGAACTCGTCGAGCGAGTTGGCAACCGCCGCGACGGATGCCGGCGAGTCCGCCGACGTTATGCTGTCGTCGATGGCGTCGGCGGCCTTGGCCAGCTCGTCCGGGATCACCCGGAGCTGGCCCAGCCTCGGGATCAGCCCACTGTCCGGTGGCAGTGGGCTTACCCCGTAGGCGCTGAGCAGAGCGCGGCAGGCGCTGATGAGCATCCGCCGCCCTGCCGTTTCGGCCACCCGCCACTGCTGGTTGGCCTGCGCCCCGGTGAGATCTTCACGGGCGTTGTCCACCATGATGTTGGACCAGACGTGCGCCATCCCGGCGGCAGCGAACCGTTGCGCCGGAAGCGGTAGGAGCGCGACGATCGGAGGATCATCGTCCGGACGTACCGCGCCGTGTATTCCCAGAATCGGTAGGGACGTGCTCGGTATCGGTGTGGAGGGTTGCTCGGCCCCGTACGGTTGGGCGATGGTGATCGCGGCGCCATTACGCCACCGCAGCCGCAGCAGGCCGATCCGGTAGAACTCGGCGACGATTGCCCCGACCACGGCTGGATCAGATCCGCCGCACCTGAGCAGGTCGTTGAGGGGCATTGGCGCGACGACTGAGCGCCATACCGCGGCGGCCTGCGGGCTGAGCACGAAGACGTCCCGCCGGTCGCGAATGACGTGCAGTTGGGTGCCGATCGCCCAGGTGGTGACCGCGGGAGTCCCGATCACATCGATCATGCCCGAATCGGCGGTGCAGCCGGCGACGCCGAAGTCATCGACCAGCTCCGCGGCGGCCATGACCCTGGCGGACTGCTGTGTCGTCCCGGGCCGCATCGTGCCGTCGTCGGTCCCCTTCCGGGTCAACGACCAGTACCGCTCGGCAAACTCGGCGGAATCCTCGCCGATCCGGTCGAACTGCTGCGAGAGCCACTTCGATTCGACGTAGGTTTCGCCGTGGGCCGCAACCCACGCCTTGGCCGCCTGGGTCAACGCGATCCGGGTCCAGGCGGCCGCTTCGACGGTCTGCCGCATCGCGTCGAGAGCAACCACCTGACGCATCGCCTGGCGTGCGTGATGGGCGAACCATGGTGCGACGATTCCAGGAAGCTGGTCGGCGGGCAGCGCGCGATGGGCACGGTCGACGACGTCGTGCCCACGCAACGGGAACGAGCGGCTCAGGCGTTGGCATCGGTTAAGAAGATCCACCGGTATGCGGGGAAGCCCGGCCCCGCCTCTGCTGGCCAACCGCGTCACCAACTCGGCCTGCTCGCGTGCCTGGCGTAGTGACCGGGTCCGCACCTCGACCCGCCGTCCATCGACGAACAGGATCGACGGCATCGTCGGGTACTCGTGTTCGTCGTCGTACAGGAGCAGCAGGTCGATGTCAGAGGAGGCATTGCCGAACCCTTCGGCGATGGAACCCTCGAGCACGACCCCGGCTCCGGAGGGCACATCCACCACGGCGAGGGTCTGGTCCAGCAGCCATTGCAGGTACTGTTCGTCGAGAATCACGTCGACTCCAATCTCATTGCCTCAGCTGGTTCTGGCGTAGAGCTCCGGTAGACGACGAGGTCGGCGTAGGCGCCTGAGTGCAGTTGATGCCACATGTACCGCCTTCGGATCTTTCCGCTCGACGTCCGCTTGAGCAGACCGCTCGGCCCGGCGATTATCGTGATGGCCACGTCCTCGCCCAGCTCGCGGCGAAGCGCGTCCGCCGCCTGTGGCACCCACTCGCCGCCGCGCGTCTCGACCAGCAGCGCGATTCCGTTGCCGCGGTCGTCCGAGGTACTGACCGCCGCGCACCGTCCGCGTGGCAGCCCGGCAGCTACGGTGAGTTGTGCCTCGAGCCCTTCCACGTAGACGGCGCGGCCACGGACTTTCAGGCTTTCACCCATCCGGCCGAGGACGAACAGCTCACCGTCAAAGAGAAGGCCCGCGTCACCGGTTCTGACTGCACCGTCGACGAAACGTGTCGACGTCTCGTCCCGGTCGTCGGCGTAGCCGCTGGCGATCGAGACGCCTCCGACCGCGACCTCGCCCAGGTATCCGTCGGGCAACTCCTTGCCGTCCTCGTCGACGATGGTGACCGAGGCGCCGGCCGCCGCACGACCGGAGCTGACCAGCCAGCCGGCCGCCGCGTCGCTGGTGTCGTCTCCCAGCCGCGCGGTCCCGACGACGGTGACCGGCCGGCCGAACTCGAGGGAGTCCCACCCGGGACGCACGATGAGCGGTTCCCGCCCGTCGTGGGCTCCGGCGACGAAGAGCGTCGCTTCGGCGAGCCCGTAGGCCGGCGCAAAGGCACGCCGGTCGAACCCACGGTCCGCCAGGAGCCGCGCGAACGTCTCCAGGGCTGCGGCGTCGAGCAGTTCCGCGCCGGTGACCGCGCTCTTCACCCCGGACAGATCGAGCCCGTCGAGTGTCAGCCCGGCCAGGCGCTTGGCCGCGTACGCATAGCCGAACGGGGGAGCAGAGGTTCTCACCGCCCTGCCCGCGTTCAGTGCCTCGAGCCAGCGGCGCGGATCGCGAACGAACTGGTCGGGCCGCATCAGCCAGAGATCGGTCTGTGCGGCGACCGTGCTGAGCATGCATCCGATCAGGCCCATGTCGTGATAGAAGGGGAGCCACGACGCGGTGCCCTCGTGGTCGTCCCAGCCCAACCACGTGCGAATGGCATGCACGTTGGCGTCGAGATTCCGCCACGACACCCGAATGCCGCGCGGACTGCCCGTCGAGCCCGAGGTGAATTGCAGCAGCGCGAATTCGCCAGGTCGTTGAACGGCCACATCACCGTGTGGCGTGGGAGCCCACGGCACGCCCGCCATGCCCGCTTCGACCATCGCCGCCGCTGTCACGTCGTGCAGCAGTTCGGGTGCCAACACCGCACTCGGGCGCGCCTGGCGCAGGATGGCAGCGACGTGGGCCACGTATTCGCGGCGCGGCTGGACCGCGGGCGGTGGGATCGGGCAGACGACCGCTCCGGCGGCCCAGACTCCGAAGAAGGTCGCCAGGCTCGCATGGTCTGTCGGCAGGATCAGGCAGACCACGTCGTCGGCCACAATGCCCCGCCGCACCAACTGGTTTGCCACACCCCGGGCATTCGCGGCGATCCGCTCGTAGCCGGAGAACTTCCAGTCACCGGCGTCACCGGCGAGGTGAACGCCGTGGTCAGTACTGGGCATGTCGATCCATCGGGTGAGATCAGACTTCATCGCGTTCCAATCGGTACGCCGGGAAGACGGTGTCAAGTGGATGGATGATCGGTGGATGCCACCTCGTCGGGCAGGATCTGGATCTGCCCGGTGCCACCGTCCATGTAGAGGTGCATCCCGGTCTCGACGTGGTGGGTCAACTGCTTGATCTGCACGACGGTGGGTACGCCGAGTTCGCGGGCCACGATGGCGACGTGCGTGAGCGGGCTGCCCCGCTCGATGAGCAACCCAGCCGCGGAGGGCAACGCCGCGACCCAGCCCGGGTCGGTGCGATAGGTGACGAGAATGTCCCCGTTGACGTCCCCGGGAGCGTCCACCACCAGCGCCCGCGCGCGGGCCGTGCCGGGACTCGCCGCGATGCCGCTCAGCGTCTGTGGAGCGGCCGAGTCCCGAGTGCCCTTGCCAAGGCCGCGCCAACCCGCGTCGTCGAGATTTGCCAGCCAGTGGACCGCGCCCCGCGTGGTGAACCTGGATGGCGCTGTCATCTCGCGGTTCGCCGTCTCCTGGGCCCGGCGAGCGGTGACCAGGGATTTCAGGTCGGGGTCGATGACTGTGGCTTCGAAGCAGCCGCGGATCTCGTCGATGCTGAGGTAATAGACGTCCGTGGGGCTGTTGAGCGCACCGCTTCGGGCCAGGTCCGTACCGATGGCGCGCATCATCTTCTTCGCGGTGCCGAAGGCGCGGGTCCGGCAGAACCGCAGGTTCTCCCGGGCTGCGAGCGAGCGGCGCACCTTGCCGCGGATCCGTTCGTACACCCATCGGCGCGGCCATGACAGGTTCTGGTGCAGGTATTCGTCGGCGTCGTGGCCGCCGTCGCGGTGCACCGCGTTTTCCGCCAGCGCGTTGCGTAGGAGCACGAAGAACGCCGCCGGGTCTTCGCGCAGATCGGGCACCTCGAGCTTGAGCTCGTCGAGGCTGCGGTACCCGTAGGTGCTGATGTAGGCGTCGACCTCGTCGAGGAACTGTCGGTACCCCTTCGCCGCCAGCGCCTCGTAGACCTCGGTCGGCTCGGTGTCCCGGACTACGGACTCCATCGCGGGGTCTTCGAGGACCTGCCGCGCCAACTGCACGATGCGGTGTGCCGGCTCAATCGACTCGATGGCGGTCCCTGGGCTGCTGACTGCCCAGCCGAACCAGGCCGGTGCGTCCGGCAGCCAACGCTTGGTCAGCACGTTCAGTACGCCGAACGAGATGCCGATGACCGAGTCGAGGATCGCGACCCTGCCCCATTTGGCAACCAGGGTCCGCTCGAGGGTCTGGTAGCGCTGGAAGACCTGATCGGCCGGGAGCAGGTGGTACTCGATACCGTCGAACGCCGGCTGCCTGCGGTTGAAGTAGCGCAGGAAGTTCTTCACCGTCCGCTCCACACGCAGGAACTGCCAGAAATAGGCGATCCGGGTGCGTATCGTCACCCGCACGGCCTGTCCGCGTGAGGAGCAGGTGTAAGGGTGCTGCTGCTCGGCCAGTTCGGCGTCCAGGCTCTCCTCGACGCCGAGTGAGATTTCCAGACTCTGCTTTCCGATCCCGTACAGCGGTGACAGCCGGACCAGCCGGTACCAGTTCAGCAGGTTGTAGTACACGTGCCCGTGGAAGTATCCCAGCAGGTGCGGAAGCCAACTCTGCATCTGTTGCTGCTGCTCCGCCGGGACCTTCAGGGTACGCGCGTACTCGGCGTACACCTCCTGGTAGACGCGGCGCGCAAAGCTGTAGGTCAGCGGTGAGGTGATATCCCGGAAGCTCTCGATGATGTTGGAGTTGTCCCAGATGCGCAGCTCGGAGTCAGGCCGCCGCGGGTCGCCGAGCTCACCCGCCGGTTCGTCCGGCAGGGTGGTGATCGGCCGCGACTGGAGCACCCACAACGTGCCGGCGTTGTCGATGGCCCACTCCACGTCCTGCGGCGCGCGGCAGAGGTGTTCTACCCGGCCAGCGAGGTCGCCGAGTGCGCTGATTTCCGCATCGGACAGCGCGACCTCCAGATGACCCTGGGCGGTCTCTGTCACCCGGCAGCCGGCGGCCGCCGGGTCAGCGTCGAACCGCTCCTGCTTGTCGCCGACCACCGTGTCCAGCACGGTGTTCGTCGCGTCGAGCACGACCGTGTCGGCGTCGACCGCGCCGGACACCAGTCCTTCGCCGAGGCCGAAGACGGCGCTGATGACACGTTCGCCACGTGTCCCGGTCATCGGATTGGCGGTGAACAGCACCCCGCTCTTGTCCGCCACCACCATGGTCTGCAGGATCACCGCCACCCTGGCGCTGGTGGGCGGAAGGCCGTGCCCGAGCCGGTAGTGCAGCGAGCGGGCCGAGAAGGCCGACGCCCAGCATTCCCGTACGGCGTCGATGACCTGGGCCAGGCTGGTGACGTTGAGAACGGTGGTGAACTGTCCGGCGAACGAATGCTTCGGCCCGTCCTCGTCGGCGCCGGACGAGCGGACCGCGACCGCGCCCTCGCCCACCTCCCGGTACGCGTCCCGGATGGCGAGGCGGGTTGCGGACGTCAGCTCGCTGGCGGCGATCCATCCGCGGATCGTGTCGGCGACTGCCTCGGCCTCGCCCGTGTCGCCGGCGCCGACGCGCTGTAGTGCTGTTGTGATCCGGACATCCAGACCGGTCTCCCGCAGATGCTCGTCAAAGACGTCGAGGCCGATGACCGCCCACGGTGGTACGGCGAAGCCGGCCTCTGCGAGCAGACGCAGCGACTGGCCCTTTCCACCGGCCAGAGCAGCCATTTCGGGAACGTCGCTGCGTAGGGTCAACACACTCATGCACGACTCGCTTTCTGGGATGGAAGCTGACGGGCGGGCCGGCGGTCATGCACCCGCGGTCGCGAGCAGGCCGACCTGCAGCACGAACGCAAAGCTCAGGCCAGCCCAGGCTGGGCGAGGTCGACTTCCTGGGCGACTGCCCGACCGTGCCGTGCCGATCCACGCCGCGATCCACGCCCCGAACCCCAGCGGCACCGCGGCGGCGTATCCGACAACGATCGGCGGTAGCGAATGGCTGGCGTAGATCAGCGCGACGCAGCATTCCGCGACGGCGAGCAGAACTGCCAGCGCCACGAGCCGGCCCCGTGGCCCCAGGCCGTAGGGGCGGTACCCGGCATCGTCGAGCTTGCGCGAGAACTTCCAGAATTCGTACGCGGTCCAGTACAGCCCGGTGACACCGAACACCAGGACCGGGGACGCAGCCGAGTCCGCGTACGTGCGCCAGCCGGCGTAGGCGTAGACCATGATCAGCAGCGGGGCACCCTCGTACACGATCGGCAACAGGATCCGGTGACCCGGCAGTCTCGGATGGTTGACAACCCGGGGGGCGAGCAGCATCGCCGCGGTGGCGGCGAGCGCCGTCAGGAGGGCCGGCCAATGCCGCATCGTGAGTAGGACCGTGAGACCGATGGTGGCGACCAGTCCGGCCTGGAGGTGGCTCCTTCTCCCGGCGGCCGGCGAACGATCGGTCGCAGCGTCGCGGTGGAAGTCGTCGATGTCGTCGACGAGTCGCAACTGGACGAACAACAGGACGAATGTGGCAGTTGTCGCTGCCACCGCCAGTAGGTCAAGCTCGGGGCTGGGCACCGCCCGTAGGTAGAGCGACTGCAGGCTGGCGAACGTCAGAACGGTGGCAAGGCCGACGGTGTGTGGCGGAAACCGACGCAACAGGTAGCGGATCATCGGGCCTCGCGTGCGTCGAGCAGGCCCAGAACGGAGTCGATGCTCTGTTGCGGTGCGCCCAGGTAACCGGTGCGCAAGCCGTGGTTGAGCAGTCTGCGCAGGAAGGGCAGGCCACGGACGGTTGGTCTGCGTGGCATGAACACCTTGGCTGCGGTGGCGTCGAAGGTTACGGAGCGGCGGAAGTAGCTCTCGTAAAGGGCGACGACCCGCTCGTAGTAGGCACGTTCGCCGAGTGGCATCCGCGCGGTCGAGAAGCTGGCCGGCGAGACGAAACGGGGCACGTGAAAGGAAGGATACTCGGCCAGGACGTTGCTGAAGTCCAGCAAGTTGTGCTCTTGCGCCCCCACCGCATGAAAAGTGCGCCCGACGGCGTCCTCGAAACGGACGACTGCCTGGCTGATCAACTCGGCCACATAGTCGACCGGTACCAGGTCCAACGTGGCGTCGTAGTTTCCGGCCACGGAACGCACGCGCCCTTCGGTAAACGCCTTGAGCACCACATAGATGTTCTTGAAGTCACGGATGACGCCATTGCGCTCGGTGCCGACGACGATACTCGGTCGTACCACGACGACCGGGAGGCCATTGCCGGCGGCGCGGTGGACGGACTGCTCGGCGACAAATTTGCTGCGCTCGTACGCTGTGCCGAAGCGTTGACCGGCGTCCAGTTCGTCCTCACCCACCACGCCGATGCGCTCGCCGCAAACATACGCAGTGCTTACGTGGACGAGCGGAATCGGTGAGCTGGTCGTCCTGCTCGCAAACTCCAGGACCTGTTCGGTGCCGGCGATGTTGATCCGTTCATATGTGTCCGCGGGCAGACCGAACGTGGTGACCGCGGCGACGTGCACCACCCGGTCCACGGTGCGGAGAGCGTCGTACTGGTGATCGGAGAGGCCGAGCCGCGGTTTGGTGATGTCGCCGTTGACGCGCACGACCGAACCACGGGGTGCTGCTTCCCGCCAGTCGAGTGTCTTCAGCCGCCGCCCGTTGTTCCGGACCACCTCGGAGTTCGCGTGCATCAGTGCGAACACGGTGTGGCCCGCCCCGCTCAACCGTGCCACGACCTCGGATCCGACGAGGCCCGACGCACCAGTTACGAGTACCGTGAGCGTCATCAGGTACCTCCCTCGCCAGTCTGCGCGGCGACAAGGGCCACCAGGTCGCGCACGGTCGTGACGGCCAGCGCATGGTCGAGATTGATCGGCGGCAGGGCGAACCGCTGCTCGACCACCACGGCAAGCTCGATCAGGCGCAGTGAGTCGAACCCGAGATCGAAGACCAGTCGGGCGTCGTCGTAAACCGATGCTCCGCCGGTCGGCGCCATCAGGGCGACGATGTCGTGTATCGCCTCCCGCAATGGTCCTGATGAGAGTGGCACGGTTGTCATCTGCGGATGCTCTCCCTTGCGTTGGCAAGCCGAATGTGCTGCCACAGCAGCTACGTCTTGGTACGCTTTGGCGCCGCCAGTTCCATTCAGGGCTGACTTGACAATCTGCGTCCCGCCACCACCGGTTCCACTCGCATGCCGCGCTGGCCTACATCGGCGCAGGAAATAGCCAACATGGCGGCGTGGCGAGTCGGGCTGACAGGACCGACATTGCATGCCTCTTCATCGTCTCTCCCTACCCGTACCGTTCTCCGCTAGTGTGGTGGACGGATCATGGAAGTGGCTTGCCAACGGCTTGCCACGCCGTAGCCCCCAGTGACACGTGGAGGTCTCTGTGGAGTTCCGCCTGCTGGGTCAGGTCGAGGCTGAACACAACGGTGTACCTGTCGCGCTCGGTCGCCGTGGCGAGCGGCGCCTGTTGGGTGTCCTGCTGTTGCTGGCCGGGCAGGCGGTGACCGTCGATCGACTGGCCTCGCTGTTGTGGGACGACGCTCCGCCAGCCAGTGCCCGGACCAGTCTCCAGGCGCACGTCTCTCGGCTGCGCCGGCGACTGGACCCGGACGGTAATGGCACATCGGGTGTGCGGCTGATCAGCCAGCACGGCGGCTACGGGGTCGAGGTGGATCCGGCCCACGTGGACGCGCACCGGTTTCGGCTGGCGGTTGACACGGCGCGTGGGATCGACGACCTGATGGCACGCTCATCTGCCCTACGTAGTGCCATCGGCCTGTGGAAGGGTCCGCTGCTGGCAGGTGTGGCGTCCGACCGGCTCCGCGAACGGGTCGGCGCCGACCTCATCGACCTGCGACTGAGCGCAATGGAGCTCGCGGTCGAAACCGATCTCTCGCTCGGACGCCACCAGAAGGTCGTTGGTGAGCTTGGGGTACTGGCCGCCGAACATCCGACCCGCGAGCGGTTCACCGCGCAGCTGATTACGGCCCTGTTCCGATGCGGACGCCAGCACGAGGCGCTGGACGCGTACGAGCGGCTGCGGGTACGGCTCGCCAACGAACTCGGCGTGGACCCGGATCCAGATCTGCAGCGCCTGCGGGCCGCACTGCTCCGTCATGACACCGGCCTACGCCTGACGGCCGGGCAATCAGCTACGCCGACACCGGCGCAACTGCCGGCCGACATACTGGGCTTTGTGGGGCGCCGCGATGCGCTCGATCAACTGGACGCACTGCTCAGCACCAGCGTCCAGGAGCCGACGGCAGTCGTCATCTGCGCGATGTCGGGTACGGCGGGGGTAGGCAAGACCGCGCTCGCCGTGCATTGGGCCCACCGCGTGGCCGACAGGTTCCCCGGCGGCGAACTCTACGTAAACCTGCATGGTTTCGATGCCACCAGGTCAGCCACCAGCCCGACCGAGGCACTCCGGGGGTTTCTCGATGCCCTGGGCGTACCGCCGCAGCGAATTCCGGGCTCCCTTGATGGACAGGTCTGCCTGTACCGCAGCCTACTGGCCGGACAAAAGATACTCGTCGTGCTGGACAACGCACGAGACGTCGATCAAGTACGGCCCCTGTTGCCCAGCTCAGCGGGCTGCCTGGCGGTGGTCACCAGCCGCAACGAGCTTAGCGGCCTGGTCGCCGCCCAGGGAGCCAACCTGCTCACCCTGGACCCACTCAGCCAACCGGAGGCACACCACCTGCTGATGCGCCGCCTCGGCGCCGGCCGGCTCGCGCGCGAGCCGGCCGCGGTCGACAAGATCGTCGCTCGGTGCGCCGGGCTGCCACTCGCTCTTGCCATAGTGGCCGCCCGCGCCGCAACCCGTCCGGGCTTCCCGCTGGAACTGCTGGCGACCGAGCTTCATGACGCGGACAGTGTGCTCGATCCGCTCGCCGTCGGATCCGCCGACACCGACGTGCGAACCGTGTTCTCCTGGTCATACAGAGTTCTCAGCCCGGAGGCCGCCCGGCTGTTCCGACTGCTCGGCCTGCATCCCGGTCCCGATGTCTCGTTGCACGCCGCCGCCAGCCTCGCCGGAATCACCCGGCAGCAGGTACGCCCGCTGCTGGCGGAACTGAGCCAGGCGCATCTGGTCACGGAGCAGAACTTCGGCCGGTACACCCTGCACGACCTGTTGCGCGCATATGCGATCGAGCTGACGCGGTCCAACGATGACGCCGCGGAACGGCGCGCCGCGACGGGCCGCCAGCTCGACCACTATCTGCACACGGCCTGTGCCGCAACGCGGCTGATGGATCCACACCGGGTCGCGATCGCGCTCTCGCCACCGCGCGCCGGGGTGATTCTCGAGGATCTCTCCGGTGCCGACGCGGCACTCGCCTGGCTCGTCTGCGAACGCCGGGTGCTACTCGCCGCCATCCACCAGGCGGGCGCCGGCTTTGAGGCGCACGTATGGCAGTTGGCCTGGGCGGTCGCCAGCTTTCTGCACCGGCAGGGCCACGGCGAGGATCTCCTGGCGGTCGAGCGGCGCGCGCTCGATGCCGCGATGCGGCTGACCGACCCGATCGGAGTGGCGCACAGCCACAACGGTCTTGGTCTGGCGTACTTCGTGCTGGACCAGGAAGACAAGGCACAGTTGCATCTCGAGGAGGCATTGGTCGCGTACGGCCGGATCGGTGACCACGGTGGCCAGGCCTGTGCACACCTCAACCTCGGGGCGGTGCTTGACCGGCATGGCCAGCACGGAGCGGCTCTGCGGCACGCTGAGCAGGCGTCGACCCTGTTCCGGATGGCGGGCCAGCGGCGCGGCGAAGCCAGGGCGCTCAGCGGGATCGCCTGGTCCCGGGCCAAGCTCGGTGACCATCGGAGTGCGCTCGAGGATTGTCGCCTTGCGCTTACCCTGTACGCGCAGCTCCCGGACCGGCATGGCGAAGCAGCGGCCTGGGACACCCTCGGTTCCATCCATCGACAGCTCGGTGCGTACGACGAGGCGGTGACCTGCTATCAACGCGCCGTGCGGCTGTCCCGGGAGGCCGGTGAGCGCCAGCGTGAGGCGGCCGGGCTCACCAAACTGGGCGACACACACCAGGCGGCCGGTGACCCGGCAGCGGCGGGTATTGCCTGGCGGCAGTCCTTGACCCTGCTGGCCGAACTCAATCATCCCGAGGCGGATCAGGTCCGTACCAAGCTGCTCGCGACCGTCAACCCCGTGACCTCCTAACCCGTGGTTGTAGACCGAGCGGACGTGTTCGTCGAAGAGTTCCCTGAACGCGTCCGGATCTCCGGCGTGCACGCGGGCACGCATACTCATCTCCACATGCTCGGACTGTCCGATCGGGTACCAGGAGTTCCCGTCGGCCGCGTACGTTCACCTCGTTGACGCGTTCGGCGAGTGTCTGGTGGTCGGCCGGCAGATGCGGTTGGGTGTCGGACAGCGGCCGGACCAGGGCGGCGGGGTCGGGTCCGCCCAGGGCGTCGTGCAGCCGGTCCAGGCTGGGCCGCGCTGCCGGGCGGCGGCGATCAGTCGCGGCTCCCAGTTCTCCAGTTCGGCGCGTAGCTCGCGGAGCAGGGCGAGGGCGCTGAGCACCTGGTCAGCCGTCGCGCCGGCGTCGCCGTCGATCCGATCGGTGCACGAGGCGTTCGTCGAGCTGGTTCAGCACGACGACGGCCTGATGCGGGCAGAGTTCGACGCGCTCATCGACGCCTGCTGGCACCGGCCGCCACCCCCGCCGCGGGCCCGGCCGCAGCCGGTCCCGCGGCCGCCGCTGTGGCCGGGCGGGCCCCTGGTCTAACCGCGCCGAAACCGTCTGGTCGTCGGGCACGGGTCCAGCCCGCGTCCGCGCCCCGGTCGAGATCTCGACCATGACGTGGAACCGCTTCGTCACAACTCGTCTTCAGTCCGTCGCGAGCAGGTGGAACAGCACATGATCCTGCCAGCTGCCGGCGATTTTCAGATACGACGGTGCCACACCGTACGGCCGGAACCCGTTGCGGAGCAGCACCTGCTGTGAGGCCGTGTTGTGCAGCAGCGTCTCCGCCTGGAGCCGGTGCAGGTCGAGCTCGCGGAAAGCGATGGCGACGGCATCGGCAACGGCCATCGTGGCGAATCCCCGGCCCTGGTGCGACGGGCTGACCCAGTAGCCGAGCACCGCGGACTGCAGTGCGCCCCGGGTGATCCCGTTGATGTTCAGTCGGCCGATCACCTCGTCCCCGTCGAGAATGACGAGCGGAACCATGGTTCCCTGGGCATGCGCTTCCAGCGAGGTCTGGAGGATCGTGCGCTGGGTGTCCAGCGTGAACCACGGGTCGTCGCGCATCGGCTCCCAGGGTGCGAAGGCCTCCCGGTTCGCGCGCAGCAGCGCGGTCACAGCAGGGGCATCGTCGACCGAGGCAACGCGGGTGGTCGGCATCTCGGAACTCCGTCTTCATGGCGAGCTGACCAGCGCGAACCATACCAGCGTGCGACCGGTGCGACGCCGTCGCTCAGCGGGCGGCCGTCTCGACCGGCCCGGGATCGGGATCTAAGCCGCCTAATCCACTCGGCGGTACGCTCGTCGTCGGAAGGAACATTTCGGCGCTCCGATCAACACTCGAGATGGGAGATTGCGCCATGCCCGACTTCCCGGTGCTTCCCCTGACCCGCACCTGTCCGTACGCGCCGCCGCCCGAGCACGTCCAACTACAGCGGGAGCCGGTGGCCCGGGTGACGCTGCCCGACGGCTCGCAGGTCTGGGCACTGAGCCGGCTCGACGACATCCGTACGATGCTGACCGATCCGCGGTTCAGCGCCGACCGTCAACGCGCGGGGTTTCCCCTGCAGCCGTCCGGACCGCGCCCCAGTGCTCCGATGCGACAAACCATGATCGGGCTCGACCCGCCGGAGCACGGTGAGGCCCGGCGCGCGGTGGTCGGCGAGTTCACCATCAGGCGGATGAACGCGCTGCGCCCGCGCATCCAGCAGATCGTCGACGAGTCGATCGATGCCATGCTCGCCGGACCGCGACCGGCCGACCTCGTCCCGGCGCTGGCGCTGCCGGTGCCGTCGCTGGTCATCTGCGAACTGCTCGGCGTGCCGTACGCCGATCACGACTTCTTCCAGAGCCGTTCCGCCAAGCTGTTGCACCGCGGTGTCCCGACCGCCGAACGTCATGTGGCGGCCAACGAGATCCGCGAATACATGGCCGAGCTGATCGTCCAGAAGGAGAAGCAGCCGGCCGACGACCTGCTCGGCCGCCAACTGGTCAAGGGCGCCGATCGGGAGGACCTGGCGGGTCTCGGATTCCTGCTGCTGCTGGCCGGGCACGAAACCACCGGAAACATGATCTCGCTCGGTGTGATGACGCTGCTGGAGCGACCGGCGGCGCTGGCCGCGCTGAGGGAGGACCCCGCCACCACGCCGGAGGTCGTCGAGGAACTGCTCCGCTACTTCACGATCGCCGAGTTCGTCACGTCCCGGGTCGCCCGGGAGGACGTCGAGATCGGCGGTGTGCTGATCCGCGCTGGCGACGGTGTTCTCACGCTCGGCAACGTCGCGAACCGTGATCCGGCCGCGTTCGTCGATGGCGACACCTTCGACACCGGGCGCGGCGCCCGCCATCACATCGCGTTCGGCTTCGGCCCACACCAGTGCCTGGGTCAGAACCTCGCCCGAATCGAACTCCAGATCGTCTTCGACACCCTGTTCGCCCGCATCCCCGACCTCAGGCTGGCCGCGACGTTCGACGAGCTGTCGTTCAAGGACGACTCCACCGTCTACGGACTGCACTCCCTCCCGGTGACCTGGTAGGAGACATGATCCGGGTAACCGCAGACCTGGCCCGTTGCGTCGGCGCGGGCCAGTGCGTACTCACCGAGCCTGCCGTGTTCGACCAGGACGAGGAGGACGGGACCGTGGTCGTTCTCGACAGCACTCCGAAGGACGAGAAGACGGTCACCCGGGTACGCCAGGCCATCCACATCTGTCCCGGCCGGGCACTGGCCCTCGTCGAGTCCGCCGCTCCCGCTCGTGCCGACACGCGCGTTGACAGCCACCTGAACCGCCCGGCGGTTGACGGGTAGGGTGGGGGACGTGCGCCTGCTGATGATGGCGGACACCCACGTACCGAAGCGGGCGCGTGACCTGCCGGTGCGGTTGTGGGCCGCGGTCGACGAGGCCGACGTGGTCATCCATGCCGGTGACTGGGTGCACGAGCCCCTGCTGGACGTTCTCGACGCGAGAGCACGCCGGCTGATCGGCGTGTACGGCAACAACGACGGACCCGAGCTGCGGGCCCGGCTGCCGGAGATCGCCCGGGTCGAACTGGCCGGCGTGCGGGTGGCGGTCGTGCACGAGACCGGCCCGGCGACCGGGCGGGAGCGCCGCTGCGCGGCCCGGTTCGACGGGTACGACCTCCTCGTCTTCGGGCACTCGCACATCCCCTGGGACAGCGAGGCTCCGGGCGGCCTGCGCCTGCTCAACCCCGGCTCGCCGACCGACCGGCGACGCCAACCCCACGCCACGTTCCTCACCGCCGAGATAACCGCCGGTCGGCTCGACAACGTGGTTCTGCACAACCTGTCGCGCTGACTTCGCCGGCCCGGGCGTGGATTCCGGGGCCGCCGGTGGGGTACCGGCCGTTCGGGCTGGAGCGTTTGGATCAGAGTGCTGCCAGACTGTGGGGGTGCATGATTTTGACGTGCTCGTGGTGGGCTCGGGTCCAGGTGGTCAGAAGGCCGCGATAGCAGCGGCGAAACTCGGTCGGCGGGTGGCGGTGGTCGAGCGGCAGCACATGGTCGGCGGCGTCTGCATCAACACCGGAACCGTGCCGTCGAAAACCCTGCGGGAGGCGGTGCTCTACCTGACCGGGCTCAGCCAGCGGGAGGTGTACGGCCAGAGCTACCGGCTCAAGGACGACATCACGGTCGCCGACCTGACCGCCCGAACCCAGCACGTGATCGGACGCGAGGTCGACGTGGTACGCAGCCAGTTGGCCCGTAACCGGGTCCGGCTGCTCACCGGCACGGCCCGGTTCCACGACCCGTTCACCCTGGCGGTGACCGATCCGGCCGGGCGGGAGTCGAAGGTGACCGCCGAGAACATCATCATCGCCGCCGGTACCCGTCCGGCTCGACCGGCCAGTGTGGACTTCGACGAGCGTACGATCGTCGACTCGGACGGCATCATCAACCTGGAGAAGGTGCCGAACTCGATGGTCGTGGTCGGTGCCGGGGTGATCGGCATCGAGTACGCCTCGATGTTCGCCGCGCTCGGCACGAAGGTCACGGTGGTGGAGCGACGCGACCGGATGCTCGAGTTCTGCGACCTGGAGATCGTCGAGGCGCTGAAGTACCACCTGCGGGACCTGGCGGTGACGTTCCGGTTCAGCGAGGCGGTGGCCGCGGTGGAGCGGCACACCCGGGGCGCCATCGCCGTGCTGGAGAGCGGGAAGCGGATCGCCGCCGACACGGTGATGTACTCGGCCGGTCGGCACGGGATGGGCAGCGAACTCGCACTCGAGAACGCCGGGCTGGCGGCGGACGATCGCGGCCGGATCCAGGTCGATCCGCAGTTCCGGACGACGGTGCCGCACATCTACGCGGTCGGTGACGTGATCGGCTTCCCGGCGCTCGCGTCGACCTCCATGGAGCAGGGTCGGCTCGCCGCGCACCACGCCTGCGGCGAACCGGTCCGGGCGATGCCGGAGTTGCAACCGATCGGCATCTACACGATTCCGGAGATCAGTTTCATCGGCCGGACCGAGGACGAGCTGACCCGGGAGAAGGTGCCGTTCGAGGTCGGCATCTCCCGGTACCGTGAACTCGCCCGGGGTCAGATCAGCGGCGACTCGTACGGGATGCTCAAGCTCCTTGTCGCGCCGGACAGCGGTCGACTGCTCGGGGTGCATATCTTCGGCACCGGAGCCACCGAGCTGGTGCACATCGGACAGGCGGTGATGGGCTGCGTCGGCACCATCGACTACCTGGTCGACGCGGTGTTCAACTATCCGACCCTGGCCGAGGCCTACAAGGTCGCCGCCCTGGACGCGATGAACAAGATGCGGCACATCGCCCGACTGCGCGACTAGGTGGGCGTTTCGGGGCGGTCATCCCGGCAAGACCGGCTGGCCCAGGTCAGGAGTAGCCGGAGGCGGTTCGGGAAGCACACGGTGACACCTGGGGCGGTTGCTCGTGAGCCGGCCTCGCCACGTCTGGCGTGAACGGAGAACTCAAATGCCGTACATCACCGTTGGTACCGAAAACTCCGCTTCGATCGATCTGTACTACGAAGACCACGGAACCGGACAACCCGTCGTACTCATCGCCGGGTTCCCGTTCGGCGGCTCGACCTGGGAGAAGCAGGTGGGTGAGTTGCTCCCGGCCGGGTTCCGCGTCATCACCTACGACCGGCGGGGGTTCGGCAAGTCCAGCCAGCCCGCCGAGGGCTACGACTACGACACCTTCGCGGCCGACCTCGACACCATCCTGACCGAACTCGAGCTACAGGACATCATCCTCGTCGGTCACTCGATGGGCACCGGCGAGGTGATCCGGTATCTCGGTACCTACGGGTCCGAGCGGGTGAACAGGGCGGTCGTGATGGCCCCGCTCGCGCCGTTCCTGCTGAAGACGGCGGACAACCCGGAAGGGGTGGACCAGAGCCTCTTCGACGGGTTCAAGCAGGCGGTGGTGGCGGACCGGTTCAAGTACCTGACCAGCTTCGTGACGGCCTTCTTCAACTTCGACGAGAACAAGGGCAAGCGCGTCAGCGAGGAGGCGTTCAGGGGGCACTGGAACATCGGTGCGGGGGCGTCGGCCGTCGCCACCCTGCATTCCATCGACGCCTGGTTGACCGACTTCCGGCCGGATCTGCCCCGTATCGACGTACCGGTGCTGATCATTCAGGGGGACAAGGACAACGTCCTGCCGTATCCGGCGACCGGGCAGCGCCTGCATCCGATGCTTCCCGGAAGCGAACTGGTGACCCTCAAGGGCGCTCCGCACGGTATCCCGTGGACCCATGCGAAGGAGTCCAACCAAGCGATCATGAACTTCCTGGCAAAGGTGCCGGCGATGTCCGGAAAGCGGTAGGTTCGTCCGGCCCCGCCCAGGTGGCCGGTACGCGACGGTCCAATGTCGTTCATTACTCTTTGTCCACGATCCGTCACTGATCTGTCGTGCCCCAGGCGGCGCCGAGCCCGTTGACCAGGGTGACGAGCACCGCCTGGCACGACAGAGGGGGGCGGGACGATGATGATCGGACGATGGCGTGGACTGGCGGTCACCCTGATCGCCGTACTGGCCGCCGCCGCCGGAACCGCCCGACTTGCCTACGGGCACGCCGAGCGGCAGGGCGAGGACGACGATGACCGCCGCTGGAGCGTCCAGCGCGAGCGGTTGACCGGCTACCAGGAAACCCCGCTCGCGCTGTCCACCACCGGCACCGGCCGGTTCGCGGTGGCGATAGACGAGCAGGCCCAGGAGATCGAGTACCAGCTCAGCTACGACGCGCTGGAGGGTGACGTCACCCAGGCGCACATCCACTTCGGTGTACGGGCCCAGAGCGGTGGGATCAGCGCCTTCCTCTGCACCAATCTCGGTAACGGACCGGCCGGCACCCAGCCCTGCCCCGCCGACCCGGCGACGGTCACCGGCACGATCCGGCCGGCCGACGTGATCGGACCCGTCGCCCAGGGAATCGCCGCGGGCCAGTTCGGCGAGTTGCTGGCTGCCCTGCGGGTCGGCGCCGCCTACGTCAACGTGCACAGCTCGCTCTACCCCGGCGGTGAGATCCGGACCCAGCTCGGCCGTCGCCACTACCACTGACGTCCCGGCAGCCACCAGGTCCGGTCGCTGCCGGAGGCGGCGGCCCGGCTGCGGACGGCGCTCCAGCTTCCCGCCGACCGTTGCGCGCCGCCGAATGCCCGAGACGCGACAATGCCCGAGCCGCGACAATGCCCGAGCCGCGACAATGCCCGAGACGCCGACGGGGCGCGATCCCGTCGCCGCGAGGCGTCACGTTCCCTGACGCCGCCGCGCTACGGGAGGGCACCGGGGCGCGCCGTCCACAACCGACGATCGCTCGGGCGTGCGCGCATCCACCGACCGGGCGGAGTTGTGGCTGCCTACCACCGGTGCTCTTGACGGAACGTTGCGTCATGGTTAATGTCCGGTAACTTTGTGATCCGCGCCACAACCACAACCGGGGGTGCCCGGGATGCTGCAGGTGCGCAATCTGGAGGTCGTCTACGACGACGTGATGCTGGTACTGCGCGGGGTGAGCCTCACCGTGCCACCGGGTGGGATAGTCGCGCTGCTGGGTGCGAACGGCGCAGGCAAGACAACTCTGCTCCGGGCGATCAGCGGCCTCCTCGAGGTACACGACGGCGCGGTGACCAAGGGTTCGGTCACCCTGGACGGGGACCCGATCCACCGGCTCCGGCCGGCCGCCGTCGTACGCCGGGGCGTCTGCCAGGTGATGGAGGGGCGCCGGATCTTCGCCGAGCTGACCGTGGAGGAGAACCTGCGGCTCGGCGGCCACACCGCCCACCGGCAGATTCCGGCGCGGCTCGACCACGTCCTCGGGCTGTTCCCGGTGCTCGCCCAGCGCCGCCGGCACACCGCCGGCTATCTCTCCGGCGGGGAACAGCAGATGCTCGCGATGGGCCGGGCGCTGATGGCCGAGCCCCGCTACCTGCTGCTGGACGAACCGAGTCTCGGCCTCGCGCCCCGGCTCGTCGCGCAGGTCCGGGAACTGATCGCGACGATCAACGCCGGTGGCGCCGGGGTGCTGCTGGTGGAACAGAACGCCACCATGGCGCTCTCGCTGGCCACCCACGGCTACGTGCTGGAGACCGGACAGGTGGTGCTCGACAAGCCGGCCGAGCAACTACTGGCCGACGACGACATCCGGGAGTTCTACCTCGGCCTGGGTGCCGCCGCCGGCGCCGGCCGCCGGTCGTTCCGGGACGTCAAGCACTACCGGCGACGCAAGCGGTGGCTGTCGTGACGGCCACCGAGCCGGACCTCGCCGCCGGCACCGCCCCGGACCGGAACGGTTCCGCCGGGGCCGACGCCGACCCGATTCTGCGGTTCGAGGACGTCCGACTGCACTTCGCCGGGGTACGCGCCATCGACGGGGTCAGCTTCAGCGTCGGCCGGCACGAACTCTTCGCGATCATCGGCCCCAACGGCTCCGGCAAGACGTCCATCTTCAACGTGCTCTCCGGGGTCTACCGCCCGCAGACCGGTCGGGTGGTCTTCGACGGCACCGATCTGGTCGGCCGCCGACCGCACGTGATCGCGGCGCTCGGTCTGGCCCGGACCTTCCAGAACGTCGAACTGTTCGCCAACCTCACCGTGCTGGACAACCTGCTGCTCGGCCGGCACCACCACCTCGGCTACGGCACGCTCGCCGCACTCGGCTGGCTGGGACGGGCCCGGCGCGCCGAGATCGCCAACCGGGCGGCGGTCGAGGAGATCGTGGACTTTCTCGAACTGGAGCGGTGGCGGCGGCTGCCGGTCGGCCTGCTGCCGTACGGGGTGCAGAAGCGGGTCGAACTGGGCCGGGCGTTGGCCATGGAACCGAAACTGCTGCTCCTGGACGAGCCGGTCGCCGGAATGAACCTGGAGGAGACCGAGGACATGGCCCGGTTCGTCCTCGACATCCGCGACGAACTCGACATCCCGATCGTGCTGGTGGAACACGACATGGGGCTGGTGATGGACCTGGCCGACCGGGTGATGGTGGTCGACTTCGGCCAGGTGGTCGCGACCGGCAGCCCGGCCGAGATCCCACACCACCCGGACGTGGTCCGCGCCTACCTGGGGGAGGTGCCTCCGAGATGACCGAGGCCGGTACGACCCCGTCCGCCACGACCCCGGACCCTGCGACCCCGGACCCTGCGACCCCGGACCCTGCGACCCCGGACCCTGCGACCCCGGACCCTCCGACCCCGGACCCTGCGGTGCCGTCGCCGGCGACCTCGGTGCGCACGGTCGCCACCCGGGTCCGCGAGCGTGCCCGGACCACTCCGGACGCGGTGGCGATGCGGGAGAAGGACCGGGGCATCTGGCAGGAGGTGACCTGGGCCGAGTACTGGGACACCGTACAGACGGTGGCGCACGGGTTGCTCGCCCTCGGTGTGCAGCCCGGGGACCGGGTCGCGATCCATGCCGAGAACCGTCGCGAGTGGCTCTACGCCGATCTGGCGACGGTGGCGCTCCGCGCCATGACGGTCGGGCTCTACCCGACGAACCCGCCCGCCGAGGTCGGATACCTGCTCGCCCACTCCGGTGCCCGGGTGCTCGTCGCCGAGGACCAGGAGCAGGTCGACAAGGCACTGGAGGTTTTCGACCAGTGCCCGGAACTGCACCGGATCGTCTACCTCGAACCACGCGGCATCCGACGCCGCTACCAGCATCCGGCGCTGCTCGACTGGACGGAACTGCTCCGGATCGGCACCGAGCACCGGGCCGCCGAGCCCGGAGCGGTCGACGGGCGGATGGCGAAGGCGACCGCCGAGGACATCGCCACACTGATCTACACCTCCGGCACCACCGGTCCGCCGAAGGGCGCGATGCTGAGCGTCGCCAATGTGGACTTCGCGATCCGGACGCTGGTCCAGTCCGGCGGCTTCACCGATCCACCCCCGGGGCCGGCCGACGTCCTGCTCTCGTACCTGCCGCTGTGTCACGTCGCTGAACGGATCTTCACCACCTGGTTCAACGCCGGTGCCGGAGTGCAGATCGCGTTCGCCGAGTCGATCGACACGGTGCAGGCCAACCTGCGGGAGGTACAGCCGACCATCCTCTTCGGGGTGCCCCGGATCTGGGAGAAGATCCTCGCCGGGGTGACCATCCGGCTGGCCAACACGTCCCCGGTCAAGCGGTGGAACGCCCGGCTGTGGCTCGGGATCGCCGACCGGATCGCCGGCACCCTGATCCGGACCGGCGGACGACCCACCGCCGGCACCCGGCTGGCGTACGGGATCGGCTGGCTGTTCTGCTACCGGGCGCTGCGGGCGCGGATCGGGATGCGCCGGGTCCGGTACGCCGCCTCCGGTGCCGCCCCGATCGCCCCCGACGTGCTGCGGTTCTTCATGGGAATCGGCATCCGGATGCACGAGGTGTACGGGATGACCGAGAACACCGCCGTCGCCACCGCCAACCGGCCCGGCCGGATCCGGCTCGGTACGGTCGGCGAGCCGCAGCCCGGAATCGAGCTGCGGATCGAGGCGACCGGAGAGATCCTGACCCGGCATCCCGGCGTCTTCACCGGCTACTACCGCGACCCGGTGGCCACCGCGGCGGCGTTCACCGACGACGGCTGGCTCCGGACCGGCGACATCGGCGAGTGGGTCGACGGCACCCACGTCAGGATCACCGACCGGGCCAGGGACATCATGATCACGGCCGGCGGAAAGAACGTCGCTCCCTCGGAGATCGAGAACGCGCTGAAGGCGTCGCCGTACCTGAAGGAGGCCATCCTGGTCGGCGACCGCCGGCCCTACCTGACCGCGCTGATCGGCATCGAACTGGAGACCGTGGGGGAGTGGGCGCAACGCCGGGGTCTGCCGTACACCACCTACCGGGACCTGTCGGAGAAGCCGGAGGTGCGGACCCTGGTCGGCGAGGTGGTCGAGGCGGTGAACGCCCGGCACGCCCCGGTCGAGCAGGTCCGGCGGTTCGCGCTGCTGCCGAAGGAACTGGACCACGTCGACGGTGAACTGACCGCGACCCAGAAGGTGCGCCGGTCCGCCGTCGCCGACCGCTTCGCCGAACTGGTCGAAGCGTTGTACCCGCCCAGCGCCGGTTCGCGATCCGGGCACGGCGGGGAGGCGGCGTGACCGAGTTCCTGGAGAGCGTGCTGCGCGGGCTCGGCACCGGCAGCGTGTACGCGCTGCTGGCCCTCGGCTTCGTCATCATCTACAAGGCGACCCGGGTGATCAGCTTTGCCCAGCCCGCGTTCATGCTGGCCGGCGCGGTACTGGTCACCTACCTCGTCGGGCCGGTCGGGTTCTGGCTCGCGGTGCTGATCGCCGCACTGCTCACCGCCGGGCTGGCGCTCGGAGTGGAACGGGTCGCCGTCCGCCCGATGGTCGGCCGCCCGGCCTTCGTGGTCGCCATCATCACCCTCGGGGTGGACGTCGCGGTCCGGGTCGTGGTCAACGGCTTCATCGGGCTGGACGTCCGGCACGTCGGTGACCCGTGGGGGCTGCGTACCGTCGCCATCCCCGGTACCGGCATCGACCTGCAACAGCGGCACCTCGGCGCGTTCCTCACCACCGCCGTGCTGATCGCGGCCCTGTTCGCCTTCTTCCGGTTCACCCGGATGGGCCTGGCCATGCGGGCCGCCGCCTACGACCAGGAGGCGGCACTGGCCCAGGGCGTGTCGGTCGGCGCGGTCTTCGCGCTCGCCTGGGGGTTGGCCGGTGGCCTGGCCGCGGTCGCCGGAACCTTCGCCGCGGCCGGAGCGAGTGTCGACGCGGGGCTGTGGCTGATCGCGCTGACCGCCCTTCCGGTGATCATCCTGGGCGGACTGGACTCGCTGCCCGGTGCGGTGGTCGGCGGGCTCGCCGTCGGCACGATCCAGGAACTCGCCGCCAGCTACCAGCAGCACGCGCCCTGGCTCGGCGGCAACGTCTCGGTGATCACCCCGTACGTGCTGATGCTGCTGGTCCTGCTGGTCCGCCCGTACGGACTGTTCGGCACCAGGGAGGTGGAACGGGTATGAGCGCCACCGGACGGCGTACCCGGCTGCGGGGACGGCCGCTGTTGCACACCTCGTACGCCAGCGAACTGGCCCTGTTCGACACCCCGGCCAAGCGGACCTCGGTGGGCATGCTGCTGATGCTCGCCGTGGCCCTGCCATTCCTGCTTCCCGACGAGGTGCTGCAACTGCTCGCCGTCTGCTGTGTGGCGGCGATCGGGGCGATCGGGCTCGGCCTGGTCACCGGGTACGCCGGTCAGGTGTCGCTGGGGCACGCGTTCTTCCTGGCCATCGGCGCGTACACGGCGGCGGCGATCAGCGGCGACCCGGACGGACGGGTGATCGGGTTCGGGGTCACCAACATCGGAGTCTGGCTGCCCGCGGCCGGCCTGGTCGCCGGGCTGGCCGGGGTGCTGGTGGCGCCGCTCGCCACCCGGCTGCGCGGGCTGTATCTGGCGATCGTCACCCTCGGCCTGGTCTTCATCGGCCAGCACGTCTTCAGCGAGTGGTCGGCGCTGACCGGCGGTGCGGGCGTCGGCCGTCCGGCGGCCACCCTGGAGTTCTTCGGCCAGCCACTGGCCGCCACCGGTGCGCTCGGCACCCGCGACCAGAAGCTCTACTGGCTGATGCTGCTGTTCCTGCTGATCTTCGCGCTGGCCGCGGCCAACCTGGCACGGTCGAGGATCGGCCGGGCGTTCACCGCGATCCGGGACCGGGACATCGCGGCCGGGGTGATCGGGGTCAACCTGGCCCGGTACAAGGCGATCGCCTTCGCGGTCTCGTCGGCGTACGCGGGCTGCGCGGGCGCGCTGCTCTACACCGTGACCGGCTTCTTCGACCCGAGTTCGTTCAGCCTGCTGCTGTCGGTGCAGTACATCGCCATGGTGCTGATCGGTGGGGCGGGCACCATCTCCGGTGCGATCGCCGGGGCGTTCTTCATCACCCTGCTGCCCCGGCTGACCCGGGAGATGCAGGCGTGGGTGCCGTTCCTCAGCGCCCAGCCGAACGAGGTGCCCAATGTCTTCCAGGTGGAGACGATCCTCTACGGCGTACTTCTCATCGTCTTTCTTCTCTTCGAGCCCCGGGGCCTGTTCGGGATCTGGGTCCGGGTCCGCAACTACTGGAAGGCATGGCCGTTCTCCTACTGAGCTGCTCCCTTCTCGACCCCTGTGAGGTAGCCATGGGAAGGCACAGATCATCCATTTCCGACGTACGCCGGATCGGGTCCGGAACCCTCGCCCTGCTGCTCTGCGGCGCGCTCGTCGCCTGCCGGGGCGGCGACGCCGAGACCGACGCGTCCGGGTTGAAGACCGATGTCGGCGTCACCTCCGAGCCGTGCCCGGAGGCGGTGGACAAGAACAAGGGCTGCATCTACCTGGGCATCATCTCCGACCTCACCGAGGGCCCGTTCCGGGCGCTGGCGGTGCCGATCACCGACGCCCAGAAGGCGTTCTGGAAGCGGGTGAACACCGCCGGTGGGATCGGCGACCACGAGGTCGACGTGACCCGGTACATCCGGGACAACAAGTACAACCCGCAGACCCACAACCAGGTGTACCAGGAGATCAAGCCGAACGTGCTCGCCCTGGCCCAGACCCTCGGCTCACCGACCACGGCCGCGATCCTGGCCGACATGAAGGCCAGCAACGTGGTCGCGGCCCCGGCCGCGTGGACCTCGGCGTACGCCTTCGAGGACGTCATCGTCGAGTCGGGCGCCAACTACTGCCTGGAGTCGATGAACGCGCTCGACTACGCCCGGGAGGCGTACGGCGTGAAGTCGGTGCTGGCGGTCCACCTCGCCGGGGACTACGGGGACGACGCCGCGGCCGGGGCGAAGCTCGCCGCGCAGTCCCTCGGGTTGACCTTCAACGCCGTGAAGACCGACTCGGGCGCGGACAAGCAGGCCGGCGCCATCGGGGCGATCCTGTCCGGCCGACCGGACCTGGTGATCCTGACGATGGGCCCGGCGGACGCGGCGGCGATCGTGGGACAGGCCGCCGCTCGGGGCTTCACCGGACGGTTCATCGGCACCAGCCCGACCTGGAACCCGGCGCTGTTGCAGAGCGCCGCCGCGCCCGCCCTGCTGGCCCGCTACGAGCAGACCGCACCGTGGGACTCGTGGGGCACCGACACACCCGGCCACCAGGCGCTGCGGGCGGCGCTGGGCGGGGTGACCCCGAACGAGGGGTACACCTCGGGCTGGGTGTGGTCGTACCCGATGAAGGCCGCGCTGACCAAGGCGGTGGCGGGCGGCGATCTCACCCGAGCCGGGCTGGTCGCCGCGGTCAAGTCCCTGACCTCGGTGGACTACGAGGGGATGCTGCCGGCCGGTGCGGGCAACTACGCCGCCGGCCCGAACGAGGGGGCGGTACGGGTGACCGCCGTCTACCGTCCGGACCGGGCCGCCCCGACCGGGACGAAGCAGGTACGACCGCTGTTCACCGGCCCGACCGCGAAGGCGTACACCCTGGACGGACCCTGCTACGCGAAGTTGTGAGGCTCCCGCCATGATCGACCGGCTCGGCGGCGGCGGACGCCGTCGCCGACGAGCCGGGACGAGCTGGCCGCGGTCGGCCGGTCAACGGGCCAGCCGGTCGACCGCGGCCACCACCGCGCCCGCACCGTCCTCGCCGGCCAACCGGTCGGCGAGGAGCCGGGCCCGGTGCCCGAAGGCCGGCTCGGTGACCGCGGCCCGGATCGCGGCGCCGAGCCGGTCCTCGCTGATCCGGTGGAACGGGATCACCTCCGGGCTGACCCCGAGGGCGGCCAGCCGGGCGGCCCAGAACGGCTGGTCGGCGAGGATCGGCACCGGCACCGCCGGAATTCCGGCCCGGAGCCCGGCGGCGACGGTGCCGCAGCCGGCGTGGTGGACCAGGGCCGCCATCCGGGGGAAGAGCCAGCCGTGCGGCACGTCCCCGACGGTCAGCACCTGGTCCGACCCGCTCCCCGATTCCGGCCGGACGACGCTCGCCGGGTCTGCGCCGTCCACGAGTCCGGCGCGGAGGTCCCGCATCGATTCGCTTCCCGGGTGCGGTCCGGCGCCGATGCCCTGCACCACGCCGCGTACTCCGGCGCGCCGGAGCGCGCGGCTGACCAGGCTGTGCAGCTCCCCGCCGGTGTCGGCGAGGCTGCCGAAGCCGACGTACACCGGCGGCGGGCCGGCGGCGAGGAAGTCGAGCAGGGCGGCGGGCGGCCGCCACTGCGGGGCGGCCAGCGGCCACCAGTAGCCGACCACGTCCAGGCCGGAGCGCCAGTCCACTGGCCGGGGCAGCACCGCCGGGCTGAAGCCGTGGGTGATCGGCCAGCCGGTGGCCTCGGCATGCCGCTCCAGGGCGGCGATGTCGGCCGGCGGCAGGCCCAGCCGGGCGCGAAGCCGCCGCGAGGCGTCCGCGTAGACCTGGCGGACCAGCCGTTGGCCGAGCCATCCGGCGGCCCGGTTGCCCCAACTGCCGAGCGACCGTATGCCGAGCAGGATCGGTGGAAACGCGCGGGTGGGATAGGTCGGCTGGAGGAAGACGCCGAGGCTGGGGATGCCGTGGTGCTGCGCCACCGAGTAGCCCAGCGGTGCGGTGGTGCTGGAGAGCAGCAGCAGGTCGGTGCCGCCCTCGGCCGCGGTCGCGATGCCGGCACCGAGGTCGCCGACGAACCGGCCGCCGAGCCGGACGAACTCGACCACGCCCGGTGCCCCGGGCAGGGACGACAGTCGTCGTCCGGCGGCCGCCGTCCGGAGGGCCGGGAGGTCGCCGGGAATCGGCCGGAACTCCAGCCCGCAACCGGTCACCAGGTCGGCGTACCGGGCGGGTGCGGCGATCGCCACCCGGTGGCCGGCGGTCAGCAGCCGGGCGCCGAGGCCGGTGTAGGGGGCGACGTCCCCCAGGGAACCGGCGGTGACGATCAGAACCCGCATCCGGACCTCCCGGCGGGCCGAAGAGGTGTTCGCTGGTGGCGCGGGGCGCCTGAACCCGCTGGCCACGCGGGGTATCCGGAGTCTACGCCGGTGCCGCCGCCGTTGACCGCTGTCGGCGGAACGGAGGCGTACCGGTCCGGCCGGGAACGGAGGCGCGCCGTCCGCCGGGACAGAAGGCGTACCGGTCCGGCCGGGAACGAAGGCGTACCGGTCCGGCCGGGTCGGGTGGCGGACGAGCCGGGGCCGGAGCGGACGAGCCGGGGCCGAAAAGGTGGCAGGACGGTGGTGGTCCGAGGATTCTTCGCACTTTCTCCGGGTAGATGGCCGGATGACGTTCAGTCCCGGGCGGTACCAGGTCAGCCGTAAGGAGGCGTCCGAGCCGCCGATCGGCGGTTCGGGAGGGCGACGTCCCCGTGTGATGATCATCTACGCCAGCGCTGGTGCCGGGCACGACGGCGCGAGCCGCGAACTGGCCCGCCGGCTCCGCGAGCGTGGACTACGGGCGGACTGCGTGGACCTGGCCGACATCTTCCCGTGGGGACTCGGACGACTGCTCCGTGGCACCTACCACGGGATGTTGAGCCGGCTGCCCTGGATCTACGGGCTGCTGTTCTCCATCGGGGGCAACTTCAGTCGGGCCGCGCCGATCACCCGGGCGTTGCTGCGACCGGTGTGGCCACGGGTGCTCCGGATGCTGCCGCCGGACACCCGGGCCGTGGTCTCGACGTACCCGGTGGTCAGTCAGATCGTCGGGCCGCTGCGCCGCGAGGGCCGGCTCGCCGTACCGGTGATCACCTATCTGACCGACTTCGCGGTCAACCCGATCTGGGTGTCCCCGGGTATCGACGTGCACTGCGCCGCGCACGACACCACCCGGACCGAGGCGCGGGCGCTCGGCGCCGGCGAGGTCCGGGTGGCGGGTCGACTGGTCTCCGCCGGCTTCCGTCCCGGAGCCGAGGAGGACAAGCGGAACGCCCGCGAACGGCTCGGGCTGCCCCTCGACACGCGGCTCGCGCTGCTGGTCGCCGGCTCCTGGGGAGTCGGCGCGGTGGCGCGGACGGCAGCCGAGATCGCCCGAACCGGGGTGGCGGTCCCGGTGGTGGTCTGCGGCCGGAACACCGCGCTGTACCACCGGCTGAAGCGGAAGCGGATCGGACACGTCTTCGGATGGGTCGACGACATGCCCGAACTGCTCCGGGCGGCGGACGTGCTCGTGGAGAACGCCGGCGGACTCACCGCGCTGGAGGCGATGGCCTGCGGATTGCCGGTGGCCACCTACCGACCCATCCCCGGCCACGGCAGGGCGAACGCCGACACCATGAGCCGAGCCGGGGTGGCGACCTGGGTGCGCCGCTCCGCCGACCTGGGCCCGATCCTGGTCCAACTCGCCGACGGTGCCGAGGGCCAGCGGCAGCGGGCGGCCGGACTCGCGCTCTTCGACGCCGACCCGGCGGCGGTGGTCGCCGACGTCGCCCGTGGCGTCGAGGCAGCGTCGTCGCCCCGGAAACCGGTGCCGGTCGACGATCCGGTGCCGGTCGACGATCCGGCGTTGGTCGACGATCCGGCGCTCGTCGACAGCCCGGTGGCGGTGCCGGCCGAGGTGACGACGGGACTGACCGCCGCGCCACCGCGTCGAACGCTGACCCGCTGGGTGGGACTGCGGGCCAGCATGGCGAAGAAGCGGATCGGCGCGGACGAACCAGGGGCCGATGGCGGCAGCCAACCGGCCAACCGGCCGGACCGGCAAGGCTGAGGTGCAGGTCGCCGACCCGCCTCCCTACCTCGACGGCAGCGGAACCAGGACGGCGCCCCGCCGCCCCGGCGTCCCGACCCTGGATTCGGAGGTCGCCCGATGAACAGCATCGCCATCGTTCTGGGGTTGGCCTCGGCCGCGTGCTTCGCGGTGAGTTCGGTGCTGGAGCAGCGTGCCGCCAAGCGGGAACGGCCGACCCGGACCATCGACCCACGACTGCTGATCCGGCTGCTGCACCGCCGACTGTGGCTGCTCGGCTGGATCCCGGACGCCTTCGGCACCATGCTGCAGGCGCTCGCGCTGCGTTTCGGCGCGCTCGCCCTGGTCGAACCGCTCCTGGTCAGTGGTCTCTTCATGGCGATCCCGCTCGAGGCGGCGCTCGAACGCCGCCGGGTGCACCGGCGGGACATGCTGGTGGTGGTGATCGGGGTCATCGGGCTCACCGGCTTCCTGGTCGCCGCCAACCCGCGTGGCGGTGTGCAGGAGCCGAAGGCGTTGGCCTGGGTCGGCGTCGGCATCGCCGTCGGAGTGCTGGTCACGATCTGCCTGCTGCTCGCCTGGCGGACCCAGGCGGCGACCCGGGGGCTGATGCTGGGAATCGCCACCGGCCTGCTCTACGCCACCGCCGCGGCCCTGCTCAAGAGCGTGATCGAGAAGCTGCCGGATCATCCGGCCGAGGTCTTCACGGACTGGCATCTCTACGCCCTGATGGTGGTCGGCGGCGCGGCGCTGACCCTGAACCAGAACGCCTTCCAGGGCGGCCCGATCGCCGCCCCGCTGACCGCGATCGCGCTGCTCGACCCGTTCGCCAGTGTGCTGATCGGGGTCACCGCGTTCGAGGAGAAACTCTCGCTCCAGGGGCCACGCCTGATCGTCGGCCTGCTCGCCGTCGCGGCGATGTGCACCGGTATCTGGATGGCCCGACGTACCCAGTCAAGCTGACACGCCGACCGGGCGGGCGTGGCCGGGCGGACCGACCCGACCCGATGGGACGCAGGTCATCGGGGGGTCGAACACGCCGAGAGGAATTCGGCGGCCCGCACCGCCGAGGGTGGGAAGTTGGGTACGCTCGGTGAAGATTACTTAGCGCGAGCGATGGGTTACTACCAATCCGGCGCGGCGGTCTGGCTGGGCCCGGGCTGACAGATTGACCTCGCGAGAGGCGGCAGCGTGCTTGATCTGACCGACGATGTTCCGGGCCGTCCATCTGCGGATCGGCCGGGCGGACGCCGGCAGCCGGACACCGTGGTGGCCGGGGAGAACTTTCCGGTCGCACTCCGGGTCCTACCGGCGCGGACCCGTCGGCACCTGCTCGCCCTCTACGGGTACGCCCGGTTCGTCGACGACCTCGGTGACGAGCCGGACGACGCCGGCCGGGACGAGCCTCCCGCCGTCCGACTCGCCGCACTGGACCGGTTCGAACGCGAGGTGCGTGCGCTGTACGCCGGCCACCCGCCACGGCATCCGGTGCTGGTCCGACTGGCGCCGACCGTGGTCGACCGCCGGCTGCCGCTCGACCCGCTGCTCCGGTTGATCGAGGCGAACCGCCGTGACCAGGTCACGACCCGTTATCCGACGTTCGGTGCCCTGGTCGAGTACTGCCACTTCTCCGCCGACCCGGTCGGCGAACTCGTACTGCACGTCTTCGACTCTCCGACACCCGCCCGGATCCAACTCTCGAACCGGGTCTGCACGGCGTTGCAGGTCATCGAGCACCTGCAGGACGTGGCGGAGGACCGGCGCCGGGGGCGGATCTACCTACCGACCCAGGACCTGGTGGCGGCCGGGGTGGCGGAGGAGGACCTCGACGCGCCGCGGGCCGGTGACGGGCTGCGCGCCGTCGTCCGGCGGCAGGC